>JBKQMK010000521.1:0-7605 GCA_052146735.1 Desulfomonilaceae bacterium
AATTGATGAAGACGTGCGCCTACACGTGCCAGGCAGGAAGCTAGATTCTTGGGCTGAAAGTGAAGGGGATCGATAAGAGACCGATCAGTCCCTCAGCTGGATCACATTTTGATCACGCGCTGAGGGATTGAAGGGGATCGAAAAGGACTCTGAGGGATCGACAGGGATTGAAATCGCTTAGCTTTTTGTATAGATCGTTGATATTGTTATGGCCAAACTCGGCCTGTCACGCCGGAGTTCTCTGGGGCAACGGCACTTCCGCACCTCACTTCTGAAAAGGTCATGTGACTTTCCGTGCGGGACTTTTGCGGGGATGGGTTGTGGACGGTTATGGACAGTGCTGGCTTGTTGTGCAACGGGTTCTGACAAACTATGCTGAAATTATTGGTTATTTACTTGTCCCATCTGCATGGGGTTCAGGTGGTCGCTGGTTCAAATCCAGTCGCCCCGACCATAGACACCGTTATTTTTCACCTACTTAACAGCAGTGAGCAGACGGCTGTTTCCTTTTGGGGATCACGGTATGACGCTCCTGGGATGTGCTTGGCGTCGGTCAGCTGGATCCTGAGGGCAAGGCAAGGACAATCTAAGCAATGAAAACAGACCCCACGCGGTTTGACGAATCCTTCTTGTTTGGGGGGCATCAAATCTGACAGCGAGAGAGAAAAGAAACTCAGGAGGCAGCTATGAGAAAAGTAATAAGTGTCCTGGTCTTAGGTTCACTGTTCCTGTGGGTTATGGGAATCGGCCAGGTCAATGCGGCTGGCCCCCCTGCTGGGCTCATAAGAGCTGTAAAATCCGGGAATGTTGAGCAGGTATCGCACTCGCTTTCGTCCGGAGCCGATCCAAACACTCAAGGACCATTGGGGAATTCGGTGCTCATATTGGCCACCTTTCGTGGCGATAAGGAAATTGTGAAGATGCTCTTGGAAAAAGGAGCGGATGTCAGTGCTAGGAACCAACTCGGAAACACCGCATTGATGATAGCATCCAGGAGAAGTTATCCAGAAGTGGTCAAGCTGTTGCTCGACAAAGGAGCAGACCCGAATGCTGTAGACCCTAATGGTCTTACTGCCCTGCAGATAGCGGAACGATGGAACCGCCCCAATATAGTTGGCATACTTAAACCACTGACAAGAAGTGCCGACGAATGGCCTGTAAAGGGAGCTTCCAAGTCATCGCGATAAATGGGATGAATGGGAGAAAGCTCGGCGGTTTTGCTGCGCCTGCCAAAGGATTTTGGCATTCTGATCCTTGTTCCGCATAGTCTACTTTTTATGCCTGTTGGGCCGGAATGAAATTGCCGGGCTTGATCGAAAATCAGGCGATAGCCCCCGTGGGCATTTTGCGGACACCCGTCAGGAATTGTGGGGAAGTGTCGGGATTCTTTTGGGCAACTGGCAGCAGCAAACAGTTGATATGATTGACCCTAGTCTACTTCTTCAGGAATGGGGTTCAGGTGGTCGCCGGTTTTTATCGGGGTAGGGATGTCTCTGCAGGAAGTCGTATCTAACTCAAAGTCTCGGCACTGTAGCGGGCGATGAGGCCAGTGCGCACCGCGTGGTGATAGACGCGCGTAAAGGACCAGCACGCGAGCAGGATATACAGCACCGCAAGGCATGCGCCCCACAGCAGCATGGTCTTTGACACTGCGCCACCCCAGACAATCGTTCGCATACCCTCGAACACATACGATGGCGGCAACAGATGCGAGAAATATTGCATCCACTGCGGGAGGGTGGAGAGGGGGTAGAAAACCCCTACAAACGGCGATATGAGTGCTGGAATGGGCCAGACGAACCACTCCGATGCCGGTCCAAACCGAAGCACCATGGCACTGCAAAATATGCCCAGCGCAATGCCGAACAGGAAGAGCACAAGAAGGAACGGGACGAGTATCAGGCCGTAACTGAAGAAGGAGAGACCGAATACCGTGGTCGCCAGGACGAGCATCACGATGAGTCCCACGCAGCTGGTTGCGATGCTAGAGAGTACGAGACCACTCACGTACTCGGCTATCGAAAGGGGTGTCGCGAAGAAATTGAGGAAATTGCGCGACCACACATCTTCGAGGAAGGCCGTCGTCACTCCTTGCATGACGCGAATAGAGAACTCCCACAGGAGAACTGCTCCCAGGAGTGTCGGGACGAAATTGAAGCCGGACGAGGTGACGGTGTTGAGATATCGAGTAATGAAGCCCCACAGCACCACGTCGATAGCGACCCACGCGAATAGCGGCAAAACCCGTGCGGGACTCTCCTTCATGAGGTAGCACTGCCGAAGCACGATGGCTGCTACACGATTGAGATTCATGATGCTTACCCGTGCCCGAGAGCCGTCGGTTCGTTCACCACTGCGATGAAGAGGTCCTCAAGCGTCCTTTTGCCGTGGTCGCGCCGCAAGGTCTTTGGGTCTCCTTCGAGCAAGATCTTGCCATTCGACAGGAAGAGCACGCGGTCGCAAACGTCCTCGACCTCGTACATGTTGTGCGAGGTCCACAGCACGCCGCCTGCACCATGCATCGCGAATTCTCGGATCTTTGTCCGCATATCGCGAGCTTTTGAAGGATCGAGGGATGCTGTGGGTTCGTCGAGGAGGAGGAGCTGCGGCGAATTGAGCATGGCTTTGGCGAGACACGCTCGCGTCTGCTCTCCTGAAGAGAGAACGCCACACTTCAAGTCCCGAAATGTGTCAAGGCTGAACTGCTTGAGTAATACTTCGATGCGCTCCGACAGATCCTTCACTCCATATATGAGGCCGAAAATCCGTAAATTTTGATATACGGTCAGGTTCCCTGGCAGCGGAGCGTAGACAGCTGCGAAGTTTGTGCGCTCGAGCGCTCGTGAGCGGTGGGTCGCAATGTTTAGCCCCTCGATGCTGATGGTCCCCGCACTCGGCTCGAGCACACCGAGAATCATGTTGATCGTCGTGGTCTTGCCGGCTCCGTTGGGGCCTAAGAGGCCCACAATCTCACCCTGGCCAACATCAAACGAAATGCCATCAACCGCGACGGTGTCGCCGTATTCCTTCCGTAGATCTTTGACCGAAAGTACTTTCGACATGGAAAATACCTAAGAACGGTAGAAATTCTTCACCGCGCGGCATCAGTTGTCAGGAAGACGGTTCATCGGATTGTTTCTTCCCGGCCCTCAAATCTCCGACCCAGCAGTATGTCGGCCTGCAACGGCACTTAAGCCAAATGACCCACGTGCATCGGGAGTCCTACTAGGGTAATCCAGGAATTCAACCTGCGATCATCTCATACACGTTACCTGTCTGGTCAATATAATATGTTTTCCCGCCGCCGGCGAAAAACTTCCCATATTCTTCTTGTGGTTCCAGAGGGATCCTCCATAACTGCTGCCCAGTTTCCCCGTCTATCGCAAAAATATCATCCCGGCCACTCCGCTCGCAGATGCCGTAGACTATGCCGTCGGAGCAGAAAAGATTCTGCACCCAACCTGGCATAGGGAGCACCCATGCCACTCTTCCCGTCATGAGGTGAAATGCTACGAGAAACGAAGGCTGCCACGGGCCAAACTCGGTACCGATCTCTTCACCTGTAACCGGGTCAGGAGATACAAGATCCCGCTCTGCGATTGACCAGCTATTCCCGTCGGTGCCGCTGTCATACGATAGCTTCAAAGGACTCCAGAGAGACATATCAGTGACCACGATTGCCTTCACCTGCTCGCATTGATCGGAACCAAGATGTTTACTACTTACGGTCCATTGCAAGGCCCCGGTTTCGGCATGGAAACAGTACAGCCGGCGCAGTTCGTCGAACAGCAAGACTGAATCATGATAGAGGAAAGGTTTCTGGATCACCTTTGATTCCGTTTGGGAATTCCATTTTTTCCGTCCAGTCGCGAAGTGGAGGCAATTAATTTGCCGGTGACCTATAGCAAAGTAGACCGATTCGTCGCTGACGGCTGGTGGTAAATGAATCTGTGCACTTGCCCTGAATCGCCAAATTTCATCCCCGCTCCTGGCATCAACTGCATAAGCATGTCTGTCAGTGCTGCCAAAGAAAACGATGCCCCGGTGCACAACAGGAGAGGTCGTCCAGCCGTTTGCCACAAACCTCCATATCTCTTCCTTTGCGGCGATGTCTATGGCTCCGATGCTGAAATCGCGGTACCCCGCATACATGATTCCGTTGGAGATCACCGGGGCTACCCAAGGAGCATATTCCTCCCCTAAGGAAAACTCTGGTATGAGTTTCCCTACTGGGAGATTCAGCCAGAATCGATCTTGCCAATTTGATGGTTGGGGTTGAGGCTCTAGCGATCCTTCAAACTCATAGATCACGGCCATGGCCAATTTCAACTCTTCCAGTTTCAGCTTTGAGAGCTGAGGCAGTCCCTCTCGGTCATGCTCGTAACCTTGGTGTTCTTGTTTCCACTGCTCCAGCATGCGGTGAAATGCGGCCTTTTTTGCGTCAAATGAGTCGTCCGGCTTGCACTCCAGTATCTGGCAAGCTTTCAGATAATAGTCTGGGTAGTTCATGATTCCTCCACGGGCCTGCCCGCGAGTCCTATTCGTACACTCTTGCCTCCCTGGAACGACCAGGAGTACCAGTTCCCGTCGGGCGGATGCCAGTTAACATCCAGTTAACATTTTTAGGGACCGTGAGGGATCGAAAGGGACTCAAAGGGATTAACAGGGACTGAAATCGCCTGAGAATTGGGACAAATCCTTGTTATTATTGGGCTGAATCTTGCTTTCGCAACGCGGGGGTCGAGGGTTCAAATCCCTTCATCTCCACCATAATATCAACTACTTAGCAGGATGCCCATTTTCGGAACATCCTGTTTTTCGTTTCCAGCTAACAAATAGCTAACAGGCTTTAAGGCTATGGGCTTCTTGAGCTTCAGGGCTACGGGTCTTTTTTGTATCCGCGTCTCACGTTATCAACAGTAAAACCAACCCAAGTTGGGTGATGCGGGTACCTCGCGATTCCCCATCTGCCCTCACAGCATACCTGTCCAATCATATCCTTGTCACCCGCAACGAAGGAAAACGGGAAACCTAACGACCGAACTTCAGGCGGATGCGCCGCCGCACAACTTGCCTCCCCAACAGAACTCTACGATTGCACGAATCAAAGGGAACCAGACGAGCATCAATACCGGATAGAATTCACGAGAAAGGGGATCGCTATGCGTGTACGATCAGCATCCATACTACCAGCGATGGTGACGGCGGCTCTCTTCCTGATAGTCGCCGCTTGGACAACTCCTGCTCTTGCATACAAGCAGGCGACGAGATGTCTCGGCCCGATAGACGAGTCAATCGTAGAGCGCGCTGACAGCATCGTCTACAAGATGAACCCGAAAGGAGAAGTCACATTCTTCAATGATTTCGCCCAGAAATATTTCGGATACCAGGAGAAGGAAATTCTGGGGAAGAACGCACTCGGTACGTTTATCCCCAAGATCGATTCCTCTGGAAAGGACCTTCACCCGATGCTCGAAGATTTGTTTCGCAATCCTGGCAGCCACGTAACAAACCAAAATGAGAATGTTCGTCGCAACGGCGAGAAGGTTTGGATAAGTTGGGTCAATCTACCCATTACGGACAAAACCGGGAAAGTGAAGGAACTCCTTTGTATAGGGAACGTCATCTCCGAGAAAAAATGAGGGTGGGCAGGTGAACATGCATCCTACCTGTCCCACGATGGTACGAGTGCAATTCCGAAACTTTCGGACGTGGGCATAACTCGAAACCAGAGTTCCCGTTGGCAGAAGATCAGCGAGATTCCCGAGGAATCTTTCGCGGATTACAACGGCCGGTACGGTCAAAGGGAGACTTACCGGCAAGGGTCTGTATCGAATCATAAAGAAACTGGGTAGGCAGGTGGGGGTAGAGACCCGTCCCCACGGAATCCGACATACCGCGGTGACCCAGTGTTGCAAAGCAGCAGCAGCGAATCTTGATCTATCAGACGTATTGCAGTTCGGCCGTCACGCTTCTCTAGCTACTCTTCAGATCTATTTGGACAAGGAGAAGAATCTCCAGGGCAAGTTGAGTACTCTGGTGGCAGTGGGGGCCGAAGGCTGATTCGTCAAAGAAATCATAATTACCGTGACCAAAAACCGGCATCCTTGGGGGACTCGGCGATCCATGATAACCGGAACCCAACCTGTGATATGAGGGGCGCTGAAATCGCGGCGAAGATACGTCCGCCTAGATCGGAATCCTTTTGGCAATTTTCGTCGTCTAAAGGGTAAGATGACTCAGTGGAGGTGCAGGCATGGCCGAGATGACAGAAGAACAGAAAAAGAGATCCGAATCGGAAGCTAGAAAAGCGGAAGAGATATATGCACAATGTAACAGGATTGACGATCCCGTCAGGAGGGGACTTTGCAAGGTCTGTGGAACGCCGGTGGCTGGTGCGATGCCGTTCTGCCAGCAGCACGAGCCGCCTGTGCCATAGTCCCTAGGGGCAGACATTGTCACCGTCACTGTCATTGGCTGCCCTGTTGTCGTACCGGGATCTGAATCTCGTCAATCTCATCCAAGGCACTTTTAATCGTCTCCTCTACAGTGGGCTCTTTGTGCATGCAAGAGATGCGGGCCAGACGCTCGGACATTCGTGGTTCTGGAGCGTCAATGATAGTAAGGGTAGCATGACGTTTCCCATTTCCCTCGACGAACCTTGTCTGTGAACGGGACTGATCTCTCGTAGCTGACGAGCGGGAGCTGGAAGAAAGGAAAAAAACAACGGAACCCGACATAGGAAGAAAATAATAAAGCAAAAGTGAACGAGTATTTAAGAGGGTTATAGAATGAATAATGAATGTGAAGATATTAAAGTTGAACTCGGGTCTTGGGAAGATTTAATCATCCAAGAACTCCAGAGACGGACACGTCTGGAAGGGGAAATCCAGGAAAAGCCTGACGACGAATATCTTCTGAATCAGTTAAGGGCGCTAGATACTGGACTTCAAATGATGATAGAAAAGGTGGAGATTTCCTGTTTATGCCTTCCGAAAGAGTGGGCAATTGCTCTTGATCAATGGATATGCAAACAGGAGATGTGAAGTTTCAGATGATATCAACATTCAAAGAACTTAAAAAAAGCGTCCACATCGACCCCCGTGGGAATTGTTAAATGCGTTCGCAACGCGGGGGGCGAGGGTTCAAAATCCCTTCATCTCCACCAGGGATTTTGAGACCGAATCAGGATGTTGTGCTTGGCCGCTCCACCCTGATTTCTTCGTTCTGGCGCCTTGGTGTCCCAACTTGGCTGCCAAAAAAATCTCCAGGTCTCCAACTCCAGCAGAAGTTTCAACGGAATAGATAAAGGCAGTAGACAAGGCAAGGGTCATCCACATTAAGACTTCATGGGTGACCCTTTTTGCCCTTTTCTAAGAAGAATTGTACCGCTCGTGGTGAAAGGGCGGAAGACGACCCTTTCCTTCTTAGGTCATAAAGACCCGAGAGTGCATTGAGATAGGTCAAGTGGGCCGATGGTAACAAGCTGTTATCATAGTGGTTGTTGTAAGCAACCAAAATCTACAAGCCAATTTGGCCCATTTACTGTAGCAACCCTTTCGCGATTGGCAAGGCGAGCAACTCCCGGAACCAGCTATTTGCTCG
>JBKQMK010000522.1:0-18414 GCA_052146735.1 Desulfomonilaceae bacterium
GTGATGCGGTGTTGCAAGCCTTCCACAACCAAGATGAACTGGGACTTATCGGCCTGCGCGGGCGAGATTACGTGTTGCAACACTACGATCGCAGGGTGTTAGCCGCGAGGTACCTGCAACTTCTTGCCGCTCTATAGCTCTGGGGGCCAGCATGGATTCCTTGGGATTTTCTCTACTATGGATTTGATTGCTTTAGCAGCCAAGAAGGCCCTTGGTGCGTTATTGTGTCCGGTGGGAGTGTGCCTGGCCCTCCTGTTCGCTGCCTTATTCTTCTGGCGTCGCACTCCGAAGGGTCGCCTTAGCCCTTCGTTGGTACTTCTGGCTGCAGCTTGGCTGCTGATCACGTCCCTTCCCATAGCTTCTTATTTCATCATGAGGCCTCTGGAAAATATGGCAGGACCTACTGCGAATCCTCGAGCTCTCAAGAAGCTTGGAGTGGAATACATACTAGTTTTGGGAGGAGGAGGCTCGGCAGATTGGAGGGTTGTGGAAGGCATTCGGTTATTCAGGCAGATGCCTAACACTCGCCTGATTCTCTCCGGGGGGAGGGATGCCCAAGTGGACAGAATCGGGGAATTTCCCATCGAAATGGGTGTTCCGAAAGAAGACCTGATTGTACAGACGCAGCTGTTTGACACTGAAGACGAAGCGAGATCATTCGGTAAAATAGTAGGCAAGAAACCATTCGCTCTGGTAACTTCCCCATATCACATTCCACGTGCAATGAGACTCTTCCGAACCGCTGGCTTGAACCCAGTTGCAGCTCCGTGCGAATACCGGGCTAAAAGACTTCCGGCATTCCCGAGCTGTTTGCTGCCGAATGCGGATGCATTGTTAACGACACAGCTCGCCATACATGAGTATTTAGGTTTAGCCTGGCATGCGGTAAAAGAGAGACTGCAGGGCGTTTCAAGACCAAGACCCAGCGAAAGACGATCCTGGTGGGAGCCCACAGACGTCATTCGCGGTTGACCCCAACCACGGGTCGCCCCTCTTGCATGCGAACGTCGAGAATCGTTTTGTCGCCAGCTCCTATCTTGACATCTTGGACAGTTCGCTTCGACGGATCCAATTCTTGGATCTCAGGCAAGGTGACGGAGTAAGATCCTGGCGGCAGTTCAGCTTTCTCGCCGGGTAAGATTCGGTAGTTGGCGCCTTCCCCTGCCACCTGGACGGGTTCGGGCTGCGGCGTTTGTAACACTTGAATATACTTGGCTAGCGCCGATGGTAAGTCTGTCGGTTGGTCGACTTTCAGCAGCTCACCGCCGGTCTCTTTCGCGAGACCAGCGTACGCCTCCTGCACAGTCGGTTTCATCCCTATCGCAATAACATCTAACCTGACCCGATTTTTCAATTTGCTTCCTTCGATAGTCTGAGCAATTCCTTTCAGGGAGCATTTTTTCTGGCCGTCGGTTATTAGCACGAGCCTCGGAGAAAGCGATTCCACGGCTTGAAAATCCCGCCTTAACGACCGGACCGCGGCTGTGCAGAGATTGTTTTCTCCTCCAGGGCTGATCAGGTTCAAGCTGGTTCCCAACTCCTTGGTCCTGGTATCAGCCCAGTCCAACAACACGCGGCTTACCCGTAGCCGCAGTTCCCTGCCTTTCTTCCTTCCTGAGACCTCATCAAAGAAATCCCTGACTGCGATTTTAGAGCCCTGAGGCATCCCGTGGACGAGATCTGCAACAGCCGCTCGCTCCGCGGCCATTCGATCCGGGGACCAGGGTTCAGCCTGTCCGGCCATCGTTTGAGAGTTGTCCAAAATGACCATGATCGCCCATTTGGGGGCAACCCCTTTGTAATCTTGGATATTGACAACAAGAGTGCCCGAGGGTAAGACTTCGTGGGCTTTTGGTTCAGCGGTTTTCACGTCAACATCAGGTCTCACGTTCGCCAGCGATCCAATGTCCTTCTCGGCTTTGGCTGCCTTTTTTCTCTCGTAAAAAAAGAGCTTCACTATGGGAATCTCTTTGCCATACGCGGAAATGGTTTCTTTTGAAGGCAATTTATCGGGAGCAAAGGCCGGATGAGTTCCCAGAAATGTTCCCAGGATAGTTGCCCCCACGGTAGCAATACCTCTCACGAGCACGGGACTCCAGTTGCGTTCGGGCGCACCAACCGTCGCGGCCGGCTTGGGGATGAGACCCAGGAAAATATGAAAATACCATGTAAGTTGTGGGCTCATGAGAGTATCGGTTGTCAGCGAATGCAGAAGGCCTGCAGTCAGCGGGATTAGTAGAACCAGCGGGTGCAACCCCTGATACGGCGGCGATCTCAACGACTCTCGAACGAGTCTCCACAGGAGGACAAGTAGGACCACACTGTAAAGGATTACAAACGGAATGCCCAAACCGACCATGAAAGTGAGGAAAATATTCTCAGAGGTCACCTCGTTTTTCACGGCCTGAACTAGGTTTTCCTTAGTCAATTGTGGATGCCAGATGTCGTAGTCTTGCAAGAATTCTTGGCGTGGCGACCTCAACCCGATGCCCAGAAACGGATGTTTCTTGGCGATATGCCATGAAAAAGGGTAACTTTCCACACGATAGGACTGATACTGAAGCTGTGAATGGTCCTTATTTGAGTAATACTCAGCGAAATTAGCAGCCACGGCAAAGATGAGTATGGCAACTATCAGTAGCCATATAGTGGTCTTCGCACGAAAGGACCCGACCAGGACGACCAGCAAGAAGAGAACAGGAGGGATCAAAACTCCTGAATCTATTGACTGCACTCCGGCGAGAAAGAGTACCAGGTAAGTAAATCCTAACAGCAGGACGCCAATAAGCACTCTTAGCGGTTTGCCCCAACTGATCAAAGCCAGCGGACCGAATGCAAGGAGAAACAAAATGTGAATCAGTTGATGGAGCCGATTTCCACCTAGAAAATTACCGGAGTAAAGAAACTCATTAATTTGTCCTGAATCGCGGTAACCCCAGAAACAAACAATAAGCTGAACAACCAACAGGCACAGGCACAACCATGCGAAAATCCTTTGCCTGTACGGAGTATTGAGAAGTATTCTCGCGCACCAAAATCCCCCCAAACCAGACGCCATCACCACCAAGGTCCGGATGGTGGAACTTCGAGGGGTTAAGCTGAGCACCGCGCTTACCATGGCCAGAGTCAGCAGACCGAGGGATAGAAAAACTTCAGCTCCTGTAATTCTTATCGAACCCGCTCTCGCGACGAGCAAGGCCGCAGCCAAGGTTATCGTACACAATTGGCCTGAGAAAACATTGGCCCTTTCACCGGGGATCAACAGAAGCCAGGGCTCTAGAAAGGCCAGTTGAATACATGTCCCTACAAAAAGCAGCCAAACTATTTTATCGGCAAAGGTTGTTCGCTCTGTTTCGCCGGAAACTTTCATGTGAAGATTAGACCTGATTGATGGAACAGAAACGCCTACTTTTCCTTACTTTGGAGTGTCGAATTGCCACGCTGCTAGCCAATGCTATAGCTCACTCCGATTCTTTTTTCAAGGATTGGGCCACGAGCTTGTTTGTGTGATCGGAAAACAGCGGTCGCGACGGCGTGCACGGCACGCAACGAGTCGTACAGGGACCTTACGAGGTTCGCTCGGACGTTGTCACGTGAGAAGGAAACTGCCTTTGCGGAACACTACCGCAGCATCAAGGCTGAATGCCCATCCCCAATGAATGACCGTAGCGGGCAAGATGCTGCGTGCACGTAGAGTCAACCAACCTAATAGGATGGCAGCGAAAAAGGAAGCAATCGTTTCGAACTCAGGCTTACCAAAGTGAAGCAGACAAAATGGCACTGCGGCAGCCAGGATACTCCATCGGCCCATATAGGGTTCCAGTCCCAGCATTAGAAACCCGCGATTTAGGAACTCCCATCCGAGGAAATACAATAACTGCACCGCTTGCCAGACCGCAAACCACTGGGCGCTCACCCTGGCAAGTCTTGACAGCGGATAGTAGCTAGAGAACTCTTCGAGGAGTCCAGCCAGTAGGACAATTGGGAGTACCAGAACGAAAAAGACAAGAGCATCACGCCATCCCGCGCTTGTCCCTATACGTAGGCCGAAGTCCCGGAACCTGCATAGTGGAAAGATGTTTTTTGCTTTGGAAGAAAACGCAGTAATAATGCCAAGAATCAATATGGCTGAAGATGGCGCCAGGAGATACCAGAGGCCTTCTATCCCGTACGCAAGTGTGAACCATTCCTTTATTATGGCTGGATCAGGAATAAGTGTTGTGAGGTATTCCTGGTGGCCGGATTGCCTATGGTAATAATGAAGTAGGACAACAAGACAGTACACCGCAGTGACAAATATGGGCGTGGCGGGGGTGAAAAGAACCTTTAGCTGCTGCCAATAGTAGAATAGAAATGTGCTTGTCCTATTCTCGGTCGATGACTGGTCTTTTGGAGATAGGCCTTCCACTGGCATGGACCTCATTGAGCCTCAATCATGCGGCTCTGGGGGGCAAGCGGGGTCCCTGATATGATCACGGTCGCCGCCGCCGCTCCCCGCCTTTTGCCTGTGTTCAAAAGCTTCGTCATGTCTACCCTGAGCCACGAGGAGATTTCCGAGTTTTTCATGCGCGAAGGAGAGTTCCGGACATATTTTGAGGGCCTTTTTCAACGCGGATTCCGCCTCTGCCAACTGCCCAAGCTTTGCATAGGCGGCGCCGAGTGATGCAAGAGTCAGTGCATCCGAAGGTCTCAGCTCCAGCGCCGCTTGGTAAGAGTTCACGGCTTGCGAATACTTACCTTTTATATAGAGAGCTCTGCCCAGGTTTGATAGCGCCTGAGCCGCCACACCGGCTTCAAAGTGGGCGGGGTAGGGTGGGAACTGATTGACTGTCTTTTTCCAAAATCGCACCTCATCGCTCCATATTCGGGCTCCCTCCACAGTCGCCGACCCCAATAGGATGACTATGGAAACACAAACACCAACCAACGCCGCCTGGCCGGCTCTCTGTAGTTTTGTTCCACTAACCGCGTCCAACACCTCGGCAGTGCAGTCCGCCAAAACCAGGCACAGGCCTAACATCGGTAGAACGGCCCGGTATCCAAAGAACGCATACTGAGGGACAAGCAGGGCTTCCGGAATCATGTTCCCCAGGTAGAAAAGAATCCCGAATCCCGAGATCGGCCTCTTCCTGAGCAGATAAATTCCCGCCGCAATCAGTACGGCAGTTGCGAGGACAGCAACAAGGGTCTCGGGCGGCTCCCACAAGCTACGGGATAGAACCTGCGGGTTGACGAGTTGGACGTTCCCGGGCAGTGGAGCTATGGTCACAGCCATATAGTGAAACAACACGCGACACTGAGTAAGGACCACCTGTAGCAGAGTGACACCGCTTTCACGATAGTAAGAGGCAAGGGTGCTCAGTACCCCGTTGCTGAACCGGACGTCACCATGAGGATGCTGCAGGAATGAGAGCAACCCCGCCACTATAAGCAACACTCCCAAATATACTACGGCCCTCTTCAGGAGGGCGAGCCGGCCTTCTCGAAAGAACGCGATCTCAGCCATGACGCAAACAACCGGTAAGGTTACGGTGTTTTCCTTGCTTAGCATAGCGCAGACAAACAGCGCGATGCATAGTGAGTAACCGGCTGCCTTGTTTTCGATCTTGCCGAGCCGAACCGCCAGGTACACGGCCAGCGAAGAGTAATAAAAAAAACAGGCCATAAGGGCCATGCGTTGCCATATGTAGAGTGTCACAAAGGTCTGGAGCGGGTGGATGAGGTACAATAGCCCCACCAGGATGCTTATGATTTTCTGTTCGTAAAGGGAACCTTGGTCCCATAATCTGGGAATTGTCAGCACCAGATTGATGAGCAAGACAACCATTACTGCGGTCCCCGCCAGCATCGCCAGATTGACGGCTCGGAAATATGCAGGCTGCATACCTCCTATCAGGTAATTTGCATAGAAGCTTAGAATCGGTGCGGGCCGCTGCGGAAAAAGCTTGAGAGCGGAAACAATACCCCGGTCAAAAAAACTCGACCGGCCTTCAAGCTTCGCCGCCGAGTCGTAACGCATCGGGGCTTCCAAACCGTGATAATGCAGACCCACAGCGGTCACTAAAAACAGGAAAAACAACAAGAGGCAGGTGTGCGGTCGCGTCCGATTCATATTGATTGTTCAGTGCGGGGCTATTGGAACTTTGGCTTCACTTGCTCTTGGCCTTCACGAAGGGAAATCAGGCCAAATTGGATAGCGTCGGACTCGAGGCAGAATTTCAGCCGCCGTTGCGCTGACTTTTTCATCTTCATCTTTTGATAGGCGAGTCAGTGCATCGATTATGCTCTCATTCTGGACCATCAGCTTTCCGAGCACTCTGGCAACAGCGATTTTGACCTCGCGGTCATTAGAGCTGATCAGCTCATCCGTGCCCGGTGTGCCAAGCTTGGATGCCACAATCCTTGCCAATATCCACCGAACCCGCTTGTCAACAATGTCAGTAAAGGAGGCATCATCTACGGCCTGAACAGTCGGCAACCGCATCAGATCATGAATCACGACGTCATTACCTAGTCTCACAAGACTATGGGCTACGTAGGAGTCGCCCGGGTAAACAGTATAATCGTGATAATTCATCGTCCTTAACGCCTGTATATTGCGCTGCGCTATTGCTGTGCCTATGCTCCGGTCGTCTACCGTACCCGCACGAAAGTCATCGGCCATGATCCAGCTCATCCCTCCAACAAGCACTATTGGAACGGCTGAAAGCATGATAAGTGGCTTGTCAGCCCTGGATAACAGTTGGCTAATGACCCACCATAGCAGCAAACCTATCAGGAGCAACGAACCCAGTACGTATGCCAGTTGGCTCCTGCGAAGTGACGAGTATCCGGGATTGTCCATGCTAAACGAATTAGTCTCAGCCAACGCCCCACTGGCAGCTTCATGGAGTCCCTGTTCATTTGTTCTGGAAAGACCGGACAGTAGCGGTATTGCGAGAGGCTCTCTGATCTCGCCGAGTATTTCGATAATGGCTTTGCGCTGAGGGACACTGCCTTCGGTTGCTGCTGAGAAATATGGCAACAAGAGACCAATATTTTCCGGATCGCCACTAATGCGGCCTTTAATAATTTGAGTCAAAGCCGTTTTGGACAGGTCGGCCAGAGAGGTCGGCTCTTTCTTTCGGCCCCAACGAAACGGGCGTGTATCATTCAAGCGTCGAATCAATTCGGGGACCGCCCCATACTCCTGCTTGTCCCCCATCACCGTCACTGCCGCAGCCGCAGCTGCGTCTGTATAGCTAAGCATTTGCTTGAAATCGTTCAGGCCGAGATCCTTCATATACGGGGGCACAATAGGTTCCGCCTCAAAGCCCCATACATGTCCCTTTATATAATCGTAGTGTCTAACAGCCGACCCGATCCAATAGTCGTAAGGTATGAATAAGCTAAACGAAATGATGAGACACAGGTAGAAAAGGAGAGAGGGCAAGGTAGGTTTGCTGGTTTTGGACCGCTTTGACCGACTCACTTTGAGACTCTGTGACTATTTATAACTACTTCAGACTCCGTCGAGAGTTTCCATGCTGGGCAAGGGCACACTCCCAAGGGTTTCCGCCTTTGGGTCCAGCACAGGCGTGCTCACGATCCTGCACTCTGACCTTCTGGAAGGCCTATCTCCTCGGACGACTTCACCAAATAAACTGTCAGGCCAGACGGGCAAGCGGAATAACAATTCGTGCCTCCGCTCACGCGACCCCTTTTGTGCTCTTCAGATGCCGGGAAACCGCGACTTTGTCGACCGGCCCCTTAAAGAGTCACGGTGACCAAAATGCCACTCTCTCCTCGCGTTTTCAGGGCATCATGTTCCGTGCGGTGGTGGGGCAGCCTGTCCGCCGCCGGTGCCGCCCCCACAGGCCATAAGTAGAATGGCCAATGCTGGCAACAATAACAAGAGGTACGAAACAAACCTTGGCCTTGACGCCAGGAACAGTGCGGCGTCGTCCAAGATGTTCGCCGGTTGCGCTTCAGAGATTTTTTCCATGGAACCCTCCCTTGCACCTTCTCGTAAGGTGGTACATTCTACATTAAGATCTCATGGCGAGTCTATTCTCTTGCGCCGGTTCTATTACCAAAGAGGCCATCTAACAGCCCCCTCATATTGTCTTGAAAATCTTACGGGCATTAAGGGCCGTCAACCCTTTTCGTGAAGGCTGAGTACGAAACCTAATCGGGGGGCCGTTCTCCTCAGATCATTGAAGAATTAACTCGAAGAGTCACTCACGACACGTTTCCCGTACGAGTACTTCATACACCCAAGCAGAGACCATTGCAAGCCCAAAATGTCCCATCATGTGGCGGTCTGTCGCAGCTTTTCGACCGTTTGACCTGCGCTTTCTCATGTGAGAGACAGCCCGGCCAATTAACATTGACTCAGTGGGCAGCATTCAGGTATGCTCGGAAAGTCGCCAAACATGCCCTCGTTCAGCGAGGTCCGGTGGCAATTAATCCCTCAAGGCGGATCGTTTAGCTTGGTTAATCCCACGTTCATGGAGCGGCATCAGAGGGGAGACACGATGCTCAGTCGCGCCTACGAGGTTTCCGAGCTTTCATTCCCCAGGGATCACGGCCGGCACCGGGACTTTCGAACAGAGTGGTGGTACCTTTCCGGACAACTTCGTTCGGATACCGGAACCGAATGGGCTTACCACTTTACTATCTTCAGACGAGCCCTGGAGAGATGGACGGATCTTGTCCTGGTAGGCTTGGCCATTACCAGTAGAGCCATCCGAAACATGGCACTATTTAAACGTGCTCTGGCAAGGATGCTGGAAAACCAGAATTGCCGACGGATCAGGGTAGACGGGTATGTAGGCCACCTTACCATAACGAATGTTGCGGAACAGAAATACGTGTTTTTTGAGCGGGCAGGAACATCCCTTTTCAACATTGCCGGGGGCCGGGATGACTGTCTGGGTGTCTGGGTGAAAGGATGGGAACTAAAAGAGCGACGGGGCATCCTGCATGTGGCGGCGGAACGTGACGACTTTGGCATAGACCTGGAACTGTGTCCCCTCAAACCGCCTGTCCTTCACGGTGACCAAGGATTAAGCATCAAGGGATCGGAGGCAGGTCAGGCTTCGTATCACTATTCTTTGGCTTCGCTACTGACGACCGGGGTGCTGAAATGGCGGGGAAAGAGCCATCCCGTTGCTGGCAGCAGCTTGATGGACAGAGAGTTTGGTACTGCTATGCTGCCTACATCTGTCAGAGGTTGGGACTGGTTTGGTCTGATTCTGGATAACAATTATGAGATCATGATCTCTCTTATTAAGAACGCGGATGGAAGCATTGATGACACATCTTCAGGAACGATAGTCTTCCCGGACGGTGAGTGGCAATGCCGTACCTCCGAGCATTTCCACGTTGAGGCTGTTGAATTCTGGACCAGCTCGGCAACCGGGGCTCGATATCCGGTGCAGTGGACTGTAGAAGTTGGTCAAATGAACCTCCGACTGGAAATACGTGCGCTCATCAAGGAACACGAGGTGATCTCTGCTACTTCCACCGCAATCGATTATTGGGAGGGGCCGGTGTGCGTCGCGGGAAGCATGAGGAGCGAACGAATTACCGGGAACGGGCACGTTGAGCTGGTGGGCTATTCTCAGGCAGCCGGTGGCAAGTTTTGAGGCAGCAAGGTTGATCCTCCTCTGCCCTTTCTGAGAGACACTTTGATGCATTACTCTGGTGGTTTGTCATGTCCTGTCATCGATCCGGTTCTGCTGAGATTGGGCCCTATGGTCGTAAGTTGGTACGGTTTGATGTACTGTGCGGGGGCTGTCGTGTGGTACTTGATCACACGTCACGAGCTTCTGAGGAGAAACGGGCCTGTTCCGCCTCAGGCATTGCCTGAACTCCTGTTTCACGGCCTTGTCGGCGCAATCATCGGCGCACGGCTCGGATACGTATTGCTCTACAACCTTCCCTATTTTGTCGAAAGCCCTTGGGAGATCTTCGCGTTTTGGCATGGAGGGATGAGTGCTCACGGGTTGCTCGTAGGCATGTCGATTGGTGGCTTGCTCTTTATCAAGCAACACCACGTGCCCTTGAGGGAACTCTCCGACGTTTGCTACCTGGGGCTTCCCATGGGCTTGATGTTCGTGAAAATTGGAAACTTCATAAATTGCGAGGGGTTTGGTCGGGTGACAACTCTCCCCTGGGGGGTAGTTTTTCCGGCTGGAGTAGGATCTCCACGGCATCCTGCTCAACTGTACGAGGCGGTCTTGGAGGGACTGCTATTGTTTGCGATACTCTGGAGGATTCGTTTAAAACCCCTCAGACCTGGAGACCTTAGCTGTTTTTTTCTGGTAGGTTATGGGATTTTCCGATTCGCGATTGAGTTTTTTCGCGAGCCGGGTGACTTTTTCGGATTTATTCCGGGATCGTTGACTTTGGGACAGGTTTTGTCTTTGTGCGTCATAGTGACAGGCGTGATCGGTTACGCCCTTCCGAGGCTTCACTACCGGACGGCGACTGAGAAAAGGTGCTAACGAGTCAAACCTCTTTAGGCCGCAGTAGGTCAACCACCAGATCCAAGAAGGCCTGGGCCTCCTCTCTTGTGAATTGCCAAGCCGCAGCGGACAAAATTAGGTTGAGCCTGTTGAGGAAAAAATAGGCACTAAGATATAAAGGAGTGCGAGAGACCAGTTTGTAAGCTATCCCATGCACTTCGTTAATGCTGATGCCACCAGCCGAAGTGAGGCACGAATCGGCAGTAATTTTCCGGTCATCGGCTTCCGGCCAGAGAATGCCCAGAAAGCCCAAAGCGAAAGACGTCTGATGCCTCTGAAGGATTTGTACGAATATCTTTTGCCTTGCTTTGAACGGAAAAACCCTGAATAAATTGTTTAACTTGGCAATGGCTCTGGAATACTTGCGATCCATCTGACGACGAAACTGGCTTATTCTGGCAAAGAGAATTAAGCGGGCAAGCGTCTCGGTTTCTTTTTTCTGCTCGGCACTGAGCCGGAAATATAGGACACTGTCGTTGTTTGGGCTTTCCATATCCTCGAATCGACCTTGCATATTGACAGTTAAAGCCGCCGTTACGGTCCCTGCCCCGATACCTCGGGCTTTGTTCCACTGGTAAATGGCTGCCGTTACCGTGGCCACGAGGTAGTCCACAGCGGAGACCCTGCTTTTCAATGATTCCGCCACAATCCTCTCACTATCTTCTTGGGACAACAGTTGTTTTACGTGATGTTCACGACGATCATCAGGAAAGCCGCTCCCTGCAGGGATGGCGCACTTCACTCCATAAGGTATCAAGGCGTAGCGAAAAGTGCGCCAGTAGTCTCTCCAAGTTGTCTTCCTTTTACGAATCACCCGCTTGCGGACTGCTGAAGCTCCCGGGTAGCACGAGAGTGCCGCTTTGTCTCCCGTGACTATTTCATGATACTTGATCATCGCTTCTTTGGCGATTTCCGCAAACGTAATTGCGTCACCGGCCACGTGGCTAATCACAGCGGCCAGCATGTGGTGATCCTGGGCGACCTTCACCAAATGAACTTCGCACGGCGGCTCCAAAAATAGGTTGCGCTCTTTATCGAGACTCGTCTGGAGGCAATTCAACAGTATATCTAGACTGGATGCCGAAGGTTCTGTCTTTCCTGCTCCACGAATAATGAAAGGGATTTCCAGGCCGGGTCGGTGGTCCCACACCAGGTAGTGTTTGCCTCTTTTCCTGACTTCTTTCAAGCACATTCTGAGCACGGGAAAAGCATCGCCGACGCTCGCTATGGCTTCTCTCATGGCCTCCGTATCCAGAGGTCCCCGCAAGTCCAATGCCCCAAGAATAAGGTTCTTGGTGTTGGCATACGTTGTGAGAGCCAGCGATTCTCCTAGGGGATCCACTGAAGAAGAAGCCCGCTTTGCCATGAGATCACCTTGTGCTTCCAGGGAGCGCTCCAATAGCGTTCAGCTTTATGGCGGGGGATTGCTTTCGACAAAAAGGGTCCTCCCCATCCGAAATAGAGATGACGTGTGCGCTTTCGTTCATAGTCCAGCCAGGGCTCATTTTCAAGGGGTCAGCGTGACCGTCGAAGGATTTGACAGACTTTTGCCGCACGTGCTACAAGATTGACCAGCACACGAACAATCAGCAATAATGCAGCAGTACCATGTCCGCACCCCAAGTCCCCCACTCTGTCCTCTTCACAATTCTTTTCGCACTGTTTCTGACTTCTGTGGCCACGGACTCATATTCAAGCGATACGGCAGACGAAGCCCTAAATGCGGCAAGAAAGGACCGTGCCGAATTCTTTGCTGAAGCCTACTTGCAGAGAGGACGAGCAGATGTGGAAAGAGGTGACTATCTGAGGGCAATACGAGTCCTATCCGTTGCGATAAACAAAGGGGCAGTTCCCGAAGCGTTCAAATGGAGGGGGCAGGCTTACGACATTGCCGGGAATTATGAAAAAGCGCTGCAAGATCTGGGACAGTACATCGGGTACAACCCTTCGGACCCTGTGGGCTACGTCCTGAGGGGAGATGCTCACACTTTCCGCCGTCATTTTGAGAATGCGCTTGAGGACTACAACAAGGCTATTGATCTGGATTCCTTCTCCGTAGATGCGCTTATGGGTCGAGGATTGGCTTATCTGGGACTTGAGAGGCATGAAGAAGCGATTAAAGATTTTCAGAGGGTACTTAGGGCTGAACCTCGGAATCCGGAAGCGCTCCAGAACGCTGGAATAGCATACATGCTGTCGCAGCATCCGGCGAAGGCATTGGCGTTCTTCCGGAAAGCTAGTGAGCTGGAAACGATTCCAAAATGGAAGGAAAAGTTAGAAACTTGGACTACCATGGCCCAACAAGACACCAGAGGTCAAAATGCAGATAGGGGCCCGAGTAATGACGATGTCCTTTTGGCGCTGGCCGAAGAGAGTGGATTGGATGAAGCGAAGTCCCCGAAATCGCCCGCTTCAACCGAAATTGAAAGCAACAAATCAGTGGAAGATGAGCACACCGGTGAGCGTGGCGGACATGGCAGAGCGTTCGAGCGGCCCATCGACCGACTGATGGCCACGAGAAAACCTTCCGATGGTGGGCCCGCAGCAGCATCCGGGAGTGGCTGGTCGTCACAGAAAAGCGTGAAAGGAGACTGGGATGCCACTTACCTGGGCCACCGAGTGAGATTGAGTGTCCTCCAGCAGATGGGCAAAAGAGTGAGTGGTGTGCTTAGGATTTCAATGGCCGGTGGGGGAGAAGAAACCTATTATTTTACCGGTACCTTTGACCAGGGCTACATTAATGTTTCTCACAGAGATGGGAATACTTTCCGAGGAACGCTGGGCACTGACGGCAGGCTTAGCGGAGTATTAAGAATGAGAAACGGGCAGGAGATTTCAGTCAATTTGGCCCAGCACTGAGACGGGCGATGGCCCCAACGAAAGAGAGCCGCTGGATGTCTGTGGCAGTCCCCGTTTGTGCATGGTCGAAGGGGCTCTCTCCTTTCCTCTGATTCTCTGATTATGGATGCCTTTTCCGCTTCTTACCGTCACGCGCTGATCCTGCACCGGCTACCTGGGGGCATCTAGCCTTCAGAATCGTGGTCACAGTCCTGAATTCTCTCTCCGATTCGTACAGAGTGGTCTTCTCGGCCGGGGTAAGATCTGAAAAAGTGCTGTGCTCTCGTCTCTTGAGCGATTTGGTTTTCCGCAAGATCTGTACGAGCATAGCCCTGAGTTCCGCGCAAGTCTTGGTCACGTACTCGCCTGCGTCTGTTTTCACAGGACTAATTCCTTCGGGTGTTACGGGAGACTTCCTTTGAGCCCAGTCGGTAACTTCCTCGGCTCTCTTTATTCTATCTAAGAAGCCATCGACATTGCGCTTCAGCACAGATTCCAGCTCCGATTCCCCCCTGTCACGGAATTTGTCTAGCGTTACAAGGTATTCGGCTAAATGCCCCCTCTTAAGCTCCAGATCCTTTATGAGGGCTGCGCAGCCCCTGTCCTTTGCCATGACAAATTGCGACAAGAGTATCGCCGGAACCGTTACGGCCAGGAACAAAAGTCTCCAAAAGGAGCTATCCGTCATCCATCGACTCACTTTACCAATGAAACGCCTACATATTCTAAACTCTTCTAAGTTAGATTTCACTTTTTATTCGGGTTCCGCCGGGCTTGAGTAGAAACGCAAATATTTGCCTGACTCTTGGCCGATTCGACTTTTGGAAACTTGCATCAAAAAATCCGCCACCATCGTCTCGGATTCATGGGCTGCCAGTTCTCCGGGAAAATGCCTTCTTCGAGCACCGCATGAGGTATGTCTCGAACCATTTTCAATGCATTCTCTCTTCCAACTATTCTCGATGCTACTTCAAGCGCTCCCGACAAACGCGGCATTCGTCTGGTCGACGAGTGAGCATCGGTCGCGATAATGTGGGCCAGATTATGCTTGAGAAGTGTGATGACGGTTCTTTTCGCCCAAGGCCCATTTTCTCCTGTCAGACTGTCCGCTGACACCTGGACGAGAAACGTCCACGGTTTGAATTGCTGGCACAACGTGAAAAGGTATTCCGGTGCTCGCTGAATCATCGAATTCATTTCGGGGTGGCCCAGGACAACGGAATACCCCAATGAGGCAAGGTCAAGAGCCAAATTCTCGAAGCCTCCGGGTATTTGAGCGGGATGAAATTCTACAAGAACGTATTTTCCTTCGTTGAGCGTCAATACTTTCCCATCGGCCATTAGCTGCAGCAGATCCTTCGTAATCCGGACCTCCATCCCAGGCATGATCGTTACGCCAAGTCCTATTGAAGCCAGTTCCGTGTTCAGGTCCCTGACCAAGGATTTTACCGAATTCACATCATTGAGGTATTTCCCATCAAATGAATGGGGAGTAGCTACTATGGTCCGAATCCCCTCATCAACTGCCATCCGACACATCTTAAAAGTTTCCTCGATGTCTTTGGATCCGTCATCGAGGCCTGGAAGAAGGTGATTGTGGGTGTCTATCATTGAGCTGCTCACCAGTTGAGAGGAACAGTGTATTACCAATCCTCTCTCGGGTTCAACATATTTTTTGTGGACCACATCTGTAGTATGTGTGCGATGGTTCTGTCCTTTTTCCCTTACGGTCCGACGATAGTACGTGAGACAAAATAGTTCTTCACTCTGTTGCCACAATGATTCAATCTGCAGTTTCATTGTATCTTTAGGTTGGCTGATAGCCGGCCAAACATGTTTTCCACCCACCGAGGTGGGAAGCTCCCAGTGGCAAATCAAGAGTCCGCATGCGGGGGGAAAAGACGAGATCGAAAACGTGTGGTGGAAACGCGGGATGGCAGCGAGGGTAAACAGGGGAGTTGCCAGACAAGAGCTTCGGCCGATGTTGCGGCCGAAGCCACTTTGCTGGCCGGGGCTTCAGGATCTCGCAGTCCACTGCAAAGGAAACCGCGACCACTTTGATTCAAGCTGGGGTCAACGGCCGACAACGGACAAAGAGCCGAAAGGGAGGACTTTCTTAATTTTTTCTAGTAGTATTTATCAAGCGATTATGGTATAGTGCGTTCATTTGTTAAAGGGCTGAATGAGAAAAATGCCGCACAATATGATTACAGCCAGTAACAGTCTCAGGTTAATCGCAGTCTCCGTAGCCTTTTTAACGCTGACGGGATGCATCGGCTTAGTACCTTCCCCGTTCCGTCCATCTCCCGGACCTACTAAAAGCCCTGATTTCACTGACTTGTCTCAAGCGTTCGACGTGGTGTGCAGAAATTATCGTTTGGGCCCCGACGATACGCTTCGCGTAATATATCAAACCGAATGGACAATTGCTCCTGGTTCCTACCAATTGGACACGCTGGACGAGATTGACATAGAATTCATACTGGATCCCGCGCTGAACAGAAAGGTATCTATCCGTCCCGATGGAATGATTACCCTACCGGGAGTAGGGGATATTTTGGCCGCCGGCATTACTCCCGAAGCGTTAGCCAAAAGAATCGGTGATAAGTACCTAGAAACCAACATATTTACAAAAGAAGAGTCGCGGGGGGAACTCAAGAATTACAAGATGGTTACCGTTAACGTAGTAAGCTTTTACCAGAAAATTAAGAGGCTGGTGGAGTCGCTGACCACGCTTACGGGGGGTCAGCAAATGAACATAACAGTCAATCCCGATGGAACCATCGATCTCCCCCTATTGCACGAGAGGATAATGGCAGTCGGGTATACAGTGAGAGAAGTCGAGAGCACGGTTAATGAACGCTATACGCTTGGACCGCTGAAGCATGTGGTAGCGTCGCTATCACTATTACAAGCCCAATCGCGCAAGGTTTACGTTCTGGGGGAGGTTCAAAAACCGGGAGCGTATGATTTAAAGCAGCCTATCACACCGCTACAGGCGATTGCTTTGGCCGGAGGCCCCATATCAGAGTTTGCTGACCTGACAAGCGTCATGTTGATGTCCAAAGACATTCACGGCAAACCTATCGGTAGGCGTCTGGATCTTAAGAAAACTCTCGATGTGGGTGACATGGCATCCGCAATCCTCGTTAAGCCATACGACGTCATCTTCGTACCCAAGACCTACATTGCGGACGTCCAACTCTTCATGAAGCAGTACGTGGGTACAGTTGCACAAATCGGGTCCCTCGTGAACGTTCTAACTAACCCATCATTAACTGTGACGGGTTTCTGACGCGGGCCGGTCAGGCAAACCTTATAAATAACCAATAGTGGCGTGACAGATTATCTGAGCGGTTTATTATTCCTCGGAAAGGGAGGAGGCAGCCCCATTGGGCTCATTAGATGGGGTTCGATCATTCTGGACTCATCAACTATCAAATAGTCCAAGCGTTGCCTGAAAGGAAATCGTGGAAAGGGAAGGCTCAGACTCAGAAAGGAGCCACTTACAAGTTACCTAATCAGGCTTTGTCACCATAATATCTATAATTTCCGTAATAATAGCCGCGGCCGTAACCGAAGTAACGGTAACCGTAGCCGTACGCTCCCGGAGCTTGCGCTTTATTCAGCACCACTCCGAGAGTCTGGCAACCATTTATCGAGGACGTCGCATCAATGGCCTCCCGGAGCTCATCGCGGCCCACGTGTCCCTGTTTGGCGACCATGATCAATCCATCCGCATAGGTGCAAAGTATTGGGGCGTCGGAGAATCCCAAGATAGGGGGGGAGTCAATTATTATGTAATGGAATGCGCGCCTCAGCTGATGGACTAACCGTTTCATGTAGTCGGATTGAAGCAAGGGCAGGTGATCGCTAACTGGCGGCCCAGCGGTAATATAAAACAAACCCTTTATGCTGTGTGCGTGTACAGCGTTCGATACTTGTTTGCCATTGCCTGCAAGCAAGGTTGACAAGCCCGGCCCCGGGTCGCGATGACCGAAAACCTTATGGATTCTTGGCTTGCGCATATCCGCGTCAACTACTACCACTTTCTTTTCGCCTGAGCACAACACCGTGGCTATGGAGATCGATATAAGCGTTTTTCCTTGACTGGGATTAGGACTCGATACCACCATGCAGTGCACAGGATGGGATGGATTTGACAGGAAGATCGAGGTCTGAATATTCCTGATGGCGTCGGACATAGGAGACTTGGGTCTTCTGTGGGCGATGAATTCGTAAGGAGTGGTTTTCAGCTCTCTGCCTTGCAGCCTCCCGAGGGATTCGAGATCAGGAACGATGGCCAGTCTTCGCACCTTGAAATCTCTTTCGATTTCGTCGGGGGTCTGAATCGTATTGTCCAACCTTTCCACCGCGAAGGCGGCTGCGACTCCCCCCATCAGTCCTATCAAGCTCCCTATAAGAAGAAACAGCCATTTCTTCGGCCAGCGAGGCTTATGAGGCTTGCTCGGTGGATCAACGATCCTGACATTGTTGTTGATTGTTCTGGCCTTTATGTCATTTTCCATATACTCCCTCAAGATAATCTTGTGGAATTCCTCATTGGTTTCCACTTCTTTCTTAAGGAGCATGTGTTGGGCGTCCAGGGCCTTCACTCGGTTGGCCTCATCCTTGGCCACCTCAACAGACCCTTTGAAGAGAGACTCCTCCTTCTTTGCCGTATCCAACGCCGAATCGACAACGCTCCTTTCAATTTCCAAAATTCTATCTCTCAAGAATTTGATCTTCTGACTCAGCATTTCCATTTTTGGATAACCCGGCGAATAGAGTCCCTTCATCTGAGAATATTCAGACTCAAATAATGCCAATTGCTCCTTGAGCTTACCTATATATTCGGTGTTGACGTCCTTCGGGAGTACAACCCCTTGTTCGCTGACCTTCTGCTGCTCCAACGCCTGCATCCGCAGACGAGCCTCACGTGATTTGGTGTGAGTCTCCATCGACTTACTGAGCAAGTCCATGACCGGGCTCACCCCAGTCTCGGTCGAAGAGACTACGATTCCGTTGTCAATCAGGAAGCCAACTAAGTCTGCCTGGGATTCCA
>JBKQMK010000523.1:0-45731 GCA_052146735.1 Desulfomonilaceae bacterium
ATCCGGTAGTGAGCCCCCATCTGCCAATTTCCAAAAAACATGTCCTCAAAAACCACAGGCAACCAAAGACTGCTCACAGTGGCTCTTCATCCAGAGTAGTCAGTCATTGAACGGTCACTACTGATTATGTCTTGACAGTTGTCGCAAAGGGTCCGTTTCCCTGGGTCACCGGTCTTGAGTTTATCGGGTTCAATAGCGTACCCTCTGCTGCAATTTTTGCAGACATGGTAAACGTTTTCACTGATCGAGTAATAGGAGGCGACTTTTGTGCAGTTTGATGCCATGAGCGTAACTCCTTCCCCTTGATAATGAACGCAAAGCGCACAATACCACGCTACGAGCCCGCCTGGAAGTTTCTGCCACGTTCTGGGAAGCTCGCCGCTGCCAAATAAGCCCGTTCATTGCCGATGAGGGTAATGGGGATAACTTTGTCCACGAACATTCAACACTTAGCTCTACCCTCTGGAGGGTCCCACCACATATAAATCTGGGAAGCGGTCGGGACATTGCATTCTCCAACCACCAAACTAGGCATCAGAATGATTGCGAAGAGAATAAGTAATATCTTGGACATGACTACTCCCCACGAATCGCGTTACACAAATGTGATATCATCATATCAAGCAAATGTTGATAGAGCCTATTTCTCCATTCGCTCACTTGGGTCATCCGTTGCCCCTTGATTCTGGCCCTTCTTTTTTGGCTTAGTAGACAAGGCCGTTTCCACTATTTCATCAAAGGTAAGGGGAAAAAGCGAAAGAGGTTTGCACTGGGGCTTTCTCTTTCCGGGCGGCTTTTCTTTGTTCGTGGCGAGTCCTTTTCGCTTTGGTCCTGTATTCATTTGACTTCTCTCCAATCAAGAAGTTGTCCCCCTCCTTTCAGTTCACGCTCTTCCGGTACATCAACCGCTTACCTTCTACGCCCTTGATTGCCGCTATCATACGCTCGCCGTCATCAACCTTACGATAATTCCATCGGAAAGCGAACTTGTTACAGTAACGGAATAGGTGTTGTTTGGACAGACTGTGGAAGATGCCATAATGACCGCGTTTCAAGAGGGCGAAGAAGGATTCTGCGGTATTGGTGTGTTCCCCTTCTTCGTTCACAAACTGTTCAGAAGAATGATGTACTACGCTGTGACCGCCGGTGAACGAGTTGCTTATCCCACGATAGGATAGGAATTCATCTGTCACAATCTTAGAATCATGGTCTACATGGGTTTTGATGACCCCTTTCAGTTCCTTTCCGGTCACTCTGTCAACCCGTGAAGTGCGGGCCTTTCCGTCTCTTTCAACTAAGACCATAACCGGGGCCTTATCCGTTCCGCGGCCCCGTTTGTGGGGGCCTGACCCTTTCCGGGGCTTCCCGCCGACGTAAGTTTCATCTACTTCAACAGTGCCGGTCAGCAAGTCTTCATGTTTTTCCATCATAGACTCTCTGATCCTGTGGCTTAGGAACCAAGCTGACTTTAGGGTGATACCTAGTTCACGATGTAGTTGCATGGAACTGATACCCTTCTTGCTACTGGACATCAGATGGAAAGCCATAAGCCATTTATTCAAGGGGATGTGGGAATCTTCAAAAATTGTCCCGATGCGGACCGTGAACTGTTTGCGGCATTTAGCGCAACAATAAACGCCCTTTCTGACAGGCTTCTTAGATTCGGCTTTTGCTGTCAGCGGATATGCTTTAGTGCTACCACAATGAGGACAAACCGGGCCGTTCGGCCATTTTTGTGATTCAAGAAACTTTCGAGCGGCCTCCTCATCAGCAAACAGCGGGGAAAGTGTGGCGAGGTTTAATTTTTCGGCTTGCATGGCGGCCCCCATAGTGTTAATCATCTGGGGGGACTGTATCACAAATATTTGCATTTGTCAAGTATAAACTTCCGAAATAGTAAATAGAGATAAACTCTTTAGTACCAGAAGTGTCACAGATTCTATTACCGGCGCGACGCGTTAACATGTCCTCTACGTTTGGATAAATGACTAATATTGTTGCTTCTAATTTTGTGGAACATTGAGAAAGGGAGGAGATTATGAGCGAGAGTGAAAAGAATTTGAGAGAAGCCTTTGCGGGCGAGTCACAAGCGAACCGGAAGTACCTGGCCTTTGCCAAGAAGGCGGAAGCTGAAGGGTTCAAGGGAGTAGCTAAACTCTTTCGCGCAGCAGCAACTGCGGAGACGATT
Organism: Desulfomonilaceae bacterium; assembly: GCA_052146735.1. Taxonomy (GTDB): domain Bacteria; phylum Desulfobacterota; class Desulfomonilia; order Desulfomonilales; family Desulfomonilaceae; genus CAWBBA01. The sequence continues at coordinate 2,189 of JBKQMK010000523.1, forward strand.
CACGCTCATAACCATCTGGAAGTTCTCCAGGGCGTCAAATCGACCATCGAGAATCTGAAAGAAGCTTATGGCGGCGAACATTTCGAGTTCACACAGATGTATCCCGTGTTTATCGAGAAGGCGAAAGAAGAAAAGAACGGGGCTGCTACAAAGACTTTTCACTGGGCGAACGAGGTGGAGAAAGTCCACGGCGCGCTCTATGACGAAGCTGTAAAGACTTTGGAAAGCGGTGGGACACTGCCTGAAAGAGACTATTATATCTGCGAAAAATGCGGCTACACAATTGCTGGTGCGCCGCCGGACAAATGTCCCGTCTGCGCGGCCAAGAAAGAAGCCTTCTTCAAGGCCGACTGACGATCTTCGACCCTGAAACATATTAACCCACTTGTCGACGATTACCGAAAGGGGTTCAGCGGCCGCTGCCGTGGCCGCCCCTTCAAGTAACCCGGCATTTATCCGCTTTCCAGCGGTAAGAGGGGAACATGAGGGAGACAGTCTCCGTGAAGAATATTGGTCTGCGGGGCGTAAAGGTCGCGGACACGAAAATCAGTTTCATCGACGGCGAGAAGGGAATCCTGATTTATCGGGGCTACCGTATCGAAGAACTTGCCGAACGCTCATCGTTCATGGAAACCGCATATTTAGTCTTGAACGGAGACCTGCCAGATGCGGGGGAGCTAAAGGATTTCGACGATCAGGTGAGGGCGGCCAGAGAGATTCCCGACTATGTATATGGTTGCCTCAAGAAGCTTCCGAAAGACGCCGACCCTATGGACGTGCTTCAGGGTTCCGTGCCGCTGCTAGCCATGGCCGACCCTGATCTGACAGGCGAGACTAGAAACGCTAACGTTCGGATGGCCATACGGTTGATCGCTCGACTTCCGATCGTGACGGCCGCATGGGAAAGGATTCGGAATGGTCTCGAACCCCTGCCGGCGGACGAGAATCTTCCACACGCCGCCAATTTCTTGTGGCAGCTTACCGGCAAGAAACCCAGCCAGGAGATGGCGCACGATCTCGATGTTTGTCTGATTCTTCATGCCGATCACACTTTCAACGCGTCCACGTTTGCTTGTCGTGAGGTATGCTCGACCAGAGCACACATGTATGCAGCGGTTGCCGCTGGTGTCGGCGCCCTTTCCGGCAGCCTCCACGGTGGGGCTAACACCCGTGTCATGGGCATGCTCTCGAAACTGGAATCCGAAAAAGACTTGGCCAAGTGGGTTAGAGATCGTATCGACCAAGGAGAAAGAATAATGGGCATGGGGCATGCGGTTTACAAGACCATGGACCCTCGTGCGAAGTACCTAAAGGAGATGGCCTCGCGACTCGGAAAGAGCACGGGTCAGGAAAAATGGGATCGGTTGTCAAAGTCGCTGGAAGAGGCTGCGGTAACGGAGTTCGACAGGCGCGGTAAGACGGAAATAAGGCCGAATGTCGATTTCTACAGTGCTCCGGTCTACCACATGATGGGGATTCCCCGGGGCCTGTTTACCCCCATATTTGCAATATCGAGAATTGCCGGCTGGTGTAGTCATATAATTGAAGAGAAGTTCGCGGAAGCTCAGGACAAACCGGCGCTTTACCGGCCGCAGGCCGAGTATGTGGGCCATTATTGTGGACTGATAGGCTGTGTGTATGAGCCGGTCGAGGCAAGGCCGTAACGCTGTTCCATACGCCCGAGCCTGGCAGAGCTTTGGATACTCCGGCATGAGTCAATAGCCGCGTACCCTGTGCTGCCTGCAACAAGACAAGTAATCCCGAAATTTAATGTTATTGCGTGGCCCTGCGTGCTTCCTTCGCGTATGCTGTGGCGCCACTCTATGTGGTGGCCATCTCTGGCAGCCAATGACATGATTCCCACAGGACAGACCCATGATATTCAAACATGACGTGATAATAGTAGGTTCAGGGCTAGCCGGGCTGCGGGCTGCCCTCGAGGTGGCCGGCGATTTGGACGTTGCGCTAATCAGCAAGGTGTATCCCACCAGATCTCATTCCGGGGCTGCCCAGGGCGGCATAGGTGCTGCTCTGGGAAACGAAGAGCCGGATTCGTGGGAATGGCACCTGTACGATACGGTGAAAGGAGGCGACTACCTTACCGACCAAGATGCCGCTGAGGTGCTCGCCAAGGACGCAATACGTGCTGTCTACGAGTTGGAGCACATGGGGGTCCCGTTCAACAGGACCGCCCAAGGGACCATTGCTCAGCGGGCATTTGGCGGCCACACCAGGAATTTCGGTGAAGCCGCAATAAAAAGGGCCTGTTATGCGGCTGACCGAACCGGTCGAGTGATTTTGGACACACTGACGGGAGCGGCCACCAGGAAAGGGATCAAAGTTTACTCCGAGTTTAACCTTGTAGACCTGATCAAGGATGGATCACACGTAACCGGGCTGGTTGCCTACGAGCTCGCCACGGGCAACTTAGTCGTATTTCACGCTCGGGCCGTTTTGTTGGCCACAGGGGGATTCGGCAAAGTCTTCGAAACAACCTCCAATTGTTTTGCTAACACAGGAGACGGGGTCTATCTCGCGTACCGTGCAGGTATTCCGCTGGAAGACATGGAATTCGTCCAGTTTCATCCAACAGGTATCTACGGCCTCGGAGTCCTTATCAGTGAGGCAGCAAGAGGGGAGGGGGGGATTCTCCGTAATGGAGAAGGCAAACGATTTATGGAAGACTACGCTCCCAATATAAAGGACTTGGCCGCGAGAGATGTGGTCTCCAGGGCAATCATGACGGAAATCCGTCAGGGGAGGGGGATTGACGGCCGGGACTATGTGAATCTTGATCTCACTTCCATAAGCAAGGAACTGCTGGCTGAAAAGCTTTCCGACATCTCGTCGTTCGTTCGCATATATCTAGGGCTGGACACGGCCACTGATCCAATTCCTGTAAAGCCGACGTGCCACTACATGATGGGCGGTATCCCCACGAATATCGACGGCTCAGTTCTCGACGAAAAAAGCAATCCTGTGCAGGGACTGTATGCCGCCGGGGAATGCTCGTGCATTTCAATTCACGGAGCCAATAGGCTCGGCTGCAATTCTCTGGTGGACCTCGTGGTATTCGGGCGCAGCGCCGGCAAGCTCATTGCCCGGGATCTTCAAAAGATGGATTGGCAGGAACTTCCGCGTCAGCCCGATGCGGGAGCTGCTACGAAATTAGAAAAGCTCAAAGAGAGGCGAAAAGGCCAGAAGGCCGGTCACATAAGGGCATCCCTGCAAAAGCTTATGTCTGAACGGTGTTCGGTATTTCGAAATGAAAAGGGCCTGCGAGAAGCGCTGTCGGAACTCGGCACCCTGAAGAGACGATACGACGAGGTGGCAATAGACGACCGCGGGACCTTGTTCAATACTGACCTCATGGATGCTTGCGAGTTGGAATCCCTGCTGGGTCTGGCAGAAACCATTCTGTTGTCTGCTGTAGCACGGACAGAGAGCCGTGGGGCCCATTTTCGAGAGGACTACCCAGATCGGGACGACGTAAACTGGTTGAAACATACCCTGGTTCAGAAGACCGAGGAGGGCCCACAAATCTCTTACAAGCCCGTGAGGATTACTCGTTTTCAACCGAAAGCACGGACTTATTGATCCCTGTTGCAGAACAAGAGTCTGCTTGGTGCCGCTGAGGAGCGCAAACGGCTCCAATAACCTCTGAGGTACATCGTCATGGAGATGGAATTCAAAATACTGCGTTTTGATCCGGAAAAAGATGAGAAACCATATTTCAAGAATTACACTGTGCAGGCCGAACCCTGGGAGCGGCTCCTTGATTGCTTGAACAGGATCAAATGGGAACAGGACGGAACGCTAAGCTATCGCATGTCTTGCGCTCATGGAGTTTGCGGTTCGGATGCTATGAATATAAATGGCCGATGTGCTCTGGCATGCCAAAAACTCGTCAAAGATTATCAAGGCTCTGAAGTTGTGGTGGAACCGCTGCCCACCTTTAAGGTATTTAAAGATCTTGTCGTGGATTTAGACCCATTCTTCGAGCGAGTGGAATGGATTCGACCGTACTTAATTGCCTCGAATCCGCCTGAGCAGGAGCGGCTCCAGTCCGAAGAAGAGAGAAGAAGAATGGGCGAGGCCATTCGCTGCATATTGTGTGCATGCTGCGTTGGCGCTTGTCCTGTTTCCAATGAAAACGAGAAATACCTTGGACCCGCTCCTCTGGTGCAAGCTTTCCGCCATATCTTCGATTCGAGAGATGAAGAGCGTGAGGAGAGGCTTAAGCAGTTGCATTATCCGGATGGGGTCTGGGGGTGTGTCAACCACTATGAATGTACCAGAGTCTGCCCCAAGGAAATACCCGTCACCAAGGAAATTAATTTGATCAAGCGGGAAATCAAGAGAGTCGATTGAGCAGGATCACGGAAACTATGTCGTTTTAGCGAGATGTTATGAGAGGCATCGGCTGTCTTCAAGGGCAATCGGACATCATGTTTGCCAATCGGTCTGACTCTACCAAGAGGGGACCTGCCCCACAAAGAGGGTTACGATCCCGCCGGTCATGTGGGTGTGCTCGATATTCACGAACCCCGCCTCATCCATCACGTTAGTGAATGTTTCAGGTGAGGGAAAATCAGCCATTGATGCCGATAGATAACGGTACGCCGAGACGGAAGACATCATCTTTGTAACCAACGGCATAATTACACGAGCATAGATTCGGAACAGAGGCTTCATGATGAGACCCGTGGGCTGGGTCAGCTCCAGGATTACAAACAAACCTCCCGGGCGAACGACCCTGCAAATCTCCGTTATTCCCCGCCTCCGGTCCATCACATTTCTTATACAGAATGAAGTTATGGCACCATCAAAATAATTGTCAGGGTACCCAAGGTCTAGGACGTCGCCTATCTCGAGCGAGATCGAATTCTCAAGTCCGGCCCCACTGGTCTTCGCACGGCCGATCTCCACCATTTTTTCAGATCGGTCGATTCCGGCTACGCTGCTCCCCGGCGCCTGCCTGAGAATCTCTATAGCCACATCCCCTGTGCCGCAACCTACATCGAGGTACTTCCCGTCAGGGCGAGGGGAAAGACACCCTACTGCACGACGGCGCCAGAAGCCGTCTAATCCTAAAGAGAGAATTCTGTTGGTTCCGTCGTAATAATCCGCGATCTTATCGAACATCGCGCGGTTTTCTTCAGCGGAGATCAATGAATCCTGCCGCCTTCCACAATTGGTTTTCTTTCGCATGTATTTGGGATTTCAGGAAACAAGGTGCTTTCGCGTATTCTTCAAAAAGGTTCCCCCACAATTGTCTCTTCTAAACAGCCACTTTCGCCGCATTCGCGTCCCAGACCGAATCGTCGGTATCGGGGATTTGCGTTAGCACCGCCAGTGGGACTGCTTCCACTTTGCGGTAAACCTCCCGAGGAGGTCGCCGCACTCCGTCCACGGTAAGGAGCTGATCTACCCTGATGCCGAAATGCTTTTCATTTTCAACGAGATACGGATGGATCAGGCTCCAGTCCTCCTCGGAAAGTTCGGAGTAGCGCCCGCCGTTCAACTGCTCTTCCACCATGGTCCGATGCGGGTCACGTACATACAACGCTCCTCCCGACGCCAGAGAGAACAGATTCGAGCCGGGGTACGGACGTTCGAGGAAGATGATGTTGCCGTCCTCATCCATAGCGAGGCCGTTTACAACAACGAATCCGCCACCCTTGAGAGGATCACCTGCCATAAAGCTTTCCGCGAGGAAGTCGAGAGCAGTGCCGTTGATCACAACCCGTGGATTTCCCGCGGCATTTATGAGAGGCCTTCCCGCTGTGTTCCCCAGGACAAAAGTGGTCCCGCCTTTGGCCCCGTACATAAAGCATTGGCCGGCATCTCCGTGAATTACCAACAGCCCTTGCTTCAATATCTGGCCCAACTGGTCCTGAGCATTGCCGTGAATGTGAACCTCCATTCCGTCAATGCCGCTGGCAGTATAATCGCCCGACGAGCCATAAAGGTCGATTCTGACACCCGCGGTCAATGGCCCGAACCCGCAACCCTCGAACCGCTGACCTCGCAGGTCAAAGATAATGAACTTCCGCCAGCCAAGGCGGTATGCGTCCGCGATGAGGACTGCATCGCAGTGGTCCCCTTCGGGGTCAAAATCCTTCGCGTCCACCACCAGCGTACGCTCTATGGCTATAGGCGGCCGAAGTTCCTTTCGAGTCTCAAAATCCACGAGGCTGAAATATCCTATGTTGATCGGATCGGCAATTCTGGGCAAGGACCTGAGAACTCCATACAGTTCATCGCTTGCAACGCGGAACACCGCGGAACGCTTCTTTTCTCCGATGGGAAAGCGCCTGTCCAGAATGAGAGTCAGGGCATCGATAATAACACTGATGAAATCTTTCCTGTTCCGCGCCCGCCGCCCCAGTCTGCGGATTACCCATCTGAGGGTATTATAATCCCACGATGCGGCCTGCGTTTGAAACACCGCCAGGATTTTTTCCGGTTCCTTATACTCGAAGGCAGCCAACAGGAGAGGTTCGATTTCACTCTCATAGGCATCCGGCCGGGCGACGGGGGCTGTAATGTCCAAAGGCTTGCGGGATTCCACCTGAACCGGTTTCCCAAATTTGTCCAGGCAAGTCAGCGCCCGTGAGCCATTGTCACCCGGGGCCACGTTGAACATGAAGGCTCCGCCGTCCGAAGAGGAGCCACCGCGTGCGTTCCAATACTTGTCCGCGATCGGGCTGAAGCGGGGATCCTCGGAAGCAAGCGATCTAAGTGTGGCATCTATGGCTTGTTTTTCTGAGCATACAAGCCCGACCTGAACTTCGCCATCGTAAAGCGAGAAAACCTGAGGGCGCAACATGGAGGTGTCTGTAATACCGAGTAGTTGATACGTATTGGTGTCCGGAATGTTGCGAGCAATGATGAAGAACCACGGACCGTCGGGGGAGGCATGGATGTGGGTCGATTGTATCCTCTCGTAAAGCTCCTGTTTTTCGAGAGGAAGCAGGTCGAAGTCGAGTTCCCCTGTCGGTGCCAATGCCTCGATGATCACTTCCAGCGGATATCCATAGACGCGGCTCCAGAGGTCGAAGAGCATGACACTGACTTCGGTGTCCGTCATGAATTGAGGCACCAGGCCCCTTTGCTTCAGATACTCGGTAGTAGCATGGTAATTGGCAAAGTCACCATTGTGAACCAATGCCTCGTTGAGCCCGGTAAAGGGATGTGCCCCGCCTGGGTGCCAGACGCGGCCTCGAGTAGGGTAGCGCTGGTGGGCGATCCAGACGTGAGCCTGAAAGTCATCGAGCTTGTAGTACCTGACTACGTTTTCAGCATAACCAACGATCTTCAGGATCATCACGTTTCGGCCATGCGAAAGCACAAAGGCTTCTTTTTCTCCCAGAGAACTGTAAAACCTCTTGTTTAGACGAACGCTGTTGCGGCTCACGAATTCGTCTTCAGCATATCTGTCCGACATACCCTGGAAGCCGTTCTCTTCGATGAACCCTTTCAATACATGAGGCTTCACCCTTACAAAAGCCCTCCAGATGTCAGGGGGCTTTACGTCGAGTCCCTCGATCTCACGGTAATCAGCCATATGGTCGAGAATTTCTTCTTTGGCTACTTGAAAGAAGGGCGCGATCAAGTTCTCTTTCAGAGTAGCCAGGCACGCGGGATCGAGGAGCGCCACGTTGAGCATGTAATGCGAATCGAGGACCTCGCGAGTGACTCCCAGCATCTCAGGGTTCATGCCCACCGCTGCTATGCCGCCGCCTTTGCCGTTGCCCCGATTGTGCATCCTGACAGAAGGCTCAAAGATATGCCTGCCGGCCAAAGGCACATTGGACGCGAAGCCTGTGACACCGCAGCCGCCCTCATCCGACGGTTTGACGTTCCGCCCAAAGTCGGCCGGCCCAAATTCTCTCAGGCGGCCAGCCAGTATTTTTTCAGCAAAGGACCTGCTGCACTTCATCTTCCACCTCATCCAACCTGCTTACGGATGTCGTCGTCCGGCACGTCGGAGTTGTAGTCCAGATGGGCAAGGACGTCGGTCCTCCCCGTTAGCTCTCTAATGCTGGTCATGCCGAACCGGTACAGTAATTCTGTCAATTGGTCGCGCCAGCATTTGAGCACGTTGATAATACGTTGGCTTCCCCAGGCTAGGTCCATCAGGCCAACAAGTTCAAGATCCGTCGTGGCCAGGCCTCTAGCGCAACCGCGGCCGCTTTCGCAATTGTGACACCGTATGCATTCAAGTGCGACCAGTTCCGAGGTTCCCGTGACCACGCCATCAGCCCCGAGGGCTATGGCTTTTGCTATGTCGTACGCTGTCCGTATCCCTCCGGAAGCTATAAGGGTGATATGATCCCGGACTCCTTCATTCACGAGGAAGTTGTGTACCTTGGGAATCGCATATTCTATGGGCATAGCGATATTCTTCTTCGCCACCTCCGGCGCTGCCCCGGTTCCACCGTACGACCCATCTATATGAATGATGTGGGCTCCAGCGTAATAAGAGCCGACCGCGACCATGTCCACATCAGAAGGCGTCGACACTTTGACCGAAACCAGCCCCCTCGTGTTGACGGCCTTGATCCAGTCGATATGCTTCTTGTGGTCCTCGACGGAGTACACGGAATGAAATGGAAAGGGGCTGAAAAGGGATGAACCTGGAATTGTTTCCCTTATTCTTGCCACAGCTTCCGTCACTTTTGGGCCCAGGAGGTGCCCTCCGAGGCCGGGCTTAGCGCCCTGAGCGTACTTGAACTCAACGATTTTGACACGCTGAATTGTCTCTTCCCTTACTCCGAAGAGCCCTGTGGCCACCTGGGTGATAATGTGATCGTCGAAGGGGTACAGGACCTCAGGATAACCGCCTTCGCCTGTACAGGTAAACGAGCCCCACGCGGCAAATGCACGAATCCTGCTGAGCATCGTGATCTGACTGATGGACCCGAATGACATTCCTCCGCCGTAAACCGGGATGGGAATAGTGATCTCGGGTCTGCCGTCACCCCTCTTGTTAAGGCAGACGGAAGTGTCTATCTTAGCCTTATCCAGACCGGGTCTCGGCAGCCGCTTGGGAAATACGAAGCGCAACTTGTCAAAACCGCCCTCAGAATCACCAATCCGGTACTCCAGACCGTTCTTGGGCAGCGAGCCGGTCTCGGCCATATACCAAGTGCTCATAAGAAGGTCAGGAGTCCATCTTTTGTCTCCGAGAGCGCGGGCACTCGGGTTAAGGCCCACCCTAATTGCGTCCGTCGGACAGTTGCGCATGCAGCGATTCGATTTTTTCGAGCAACCGATACCGAGGCAGAGATGGTCCCTGGGAGGATTGAGCTTCCCACCTTCAGCAACGAATACCCCTTCCGGACAGACCGCCACGCACTTCAGGCAATCGTTACAAGCATCCGAGACAACTACGGTATACTTTCCCAGGGCGTGGCCGAACCTCGACGGCGTGTTGACAACTTCCGCACGAGGAACCTCGCTCCATACGTTCTTGTAATCCATTGAGGACCGTTCCTTATAATGTGTCGCGATGAGCAAAAAGTTGGGCGAAAGTGTCGTTCTCAAGGTCTTCTATAAACATGACGCGGCCCCGCTCACCCCTCAATCTTCTCGCCTCACGTATACCCATAGCCCCCATCATCTCCAGCATCTGGTTGTGCCATGCACCCATGAGGTTGACTATGCGTTGAGAACCCCACCGGGAATCGCTTTCTCTTATTCGAACAGGGCACCCGCCTCCTTCGCGGCAGTTGCGGCACACGCGGCATTCAAGAGCTATTAAGAGGGGGACATCGACTGCCACCAGGTTCGCTCCGCAGAGCATGGATTTGATCACGTGCTCGGCCATAGCGATGCCACCGGATGCCATGAAGGTCATCTCATCTCTCAATCCCTCATGGAGAAGGGCGGAGTGAACCTCCTTGATGATGTCTTTCAGGTGGAGACCGTTCGTGACGCCCGGCTCGTACCCTCTCTCGTCTGCAACGTAATGTATAAGATCAACGCCGGCACGAGTGAGATCCAATAGACGGTTAAGGCTCTCGCGAGAAGAGACCGCAGGCATACGAACCGAAACCAGCATGTCCGGCTTCACACGTTTTAAAGAGGCCATCATCTCGAGGGAACCGGCGGTGTCGGGTATTTCCACCATCTGGAATCCCTCGATCCATTGTGGATCAATCCGGTCGCTTTCCAGGAAAGGCACGAGAGAGTGATCAAAATGAGACAAATCTCTCGCCCGGGCCTCAGGGACCACCATCAATGTCTGGATTCTTGCAGCGGCTTCCGCCATGGCTTTCCAGACTTCCGAGGAGAGATCCCCAAAGGGAAGTATGTCAAAGAGAATGGGTATGGGGACCTTGATATAGGGGATCGGTTCGGTGATGAGTTTCCCAGTTTCGTCGAACCGAAGCACCGGCGGCCTGCGACCGATATCAATAACAGTGGAAATATACTCCCGACCGTGTATACCATCTCTCGTTGGACGGACAATCTCACTCATGTCGGTCCACATGGAGTCGAAGCCGGGGCCGGAAAAAGGGCCGCCGTAACCGGCGCCGGAAACCGGGATCTTTCCCGACTTAGCCTGTTCCCATGTAATAGAGATGATATCGGGCGTGTAAACGTCGTCCCCGAGTTTCTCATACTCCGGATTAATTGTTTTGTGAATCAAGCGTTTCGGGCAGCCTTGCACGCAACGGAAGCATCCCTTGCAGAGCTCGTCGATGGTGTCGCCCATTATGTCGGCCGAGAAGTATCTTTGTCGATACACATCGTACACACACTGCTGCTTGACACACTTCGCACACTTCAGACAACCCTCACCCCAGTCCACAATACCTGATCTCCCTATAACGGGATATCGGTTCGGGGTGTTATGCACATCGATGTGGTATTTCTTAGGCATAGTCCAACTCTTTTATGAGAGATCACTACAACCGCTTATCTAAACCGCGGGCCTCTTGTCCAGTCCCGCTGCCTTGAGAATCTCCGGCACTTTCTGTTCCCACTCTATGGCCATAAGATGGACCCCGGCCACTCCTTTTATCTCCCGGACCTGTTGGATCGTCTCCACCGCGATCTTGATCCCTTCGTCCGCCTGCTTGTCTTTTGGAACTCCGGCCACTCTCCTGATGAGGTCCTCGGGCACATCCATTCCCGCGACCTTTGACGCCATATAGCGCGCCATGCCCGCATTCTTAATAGGAGTGATCCCGGCAAGGATACTGACCTTTTCGGTCAGACCCATGTCGCGAGCCTGGTTCATGAATTGTGAGAAACGGTCCATGTTGAATACGCACTGGGTCTGGATGAAATCCGCGCCTGCTTCGACTTTCTTGGCAAGACGGACCGCGCGCCAGTTTGCTGGGTCTGCGAAGGGATTCGCTGCGGCTCCGATGAATAACTTCGGAGGACCCTGGATGTCTTCACCGCCTATTATTTTCCCCTGATCCCGCATATCCCGGACCGTCTTCAAAAGCTGGATGGAATCGAGATCGAAAACCCCTACAGCTTCTTTCTGGTTCCCGAAGCAGTGGTGGTCTCCAGTAAGGCATAGAACATTCCGGATCCCGAGGGCATAGGCGCCGAAAAGGTCGCTCTGGAGGGCAATCCGATTCCGGTCCCGAGTTACCATCTGGAGGATCGGTTCGTGGCCGAGCCCTTTCAATATAGCGCAAGCGGCTATCGAAGACATTCTGACAATGGCTGTCTGGTTATCGGTAACATTGACCGCGTCAACGCGATTCAGAAGATATTTTCCTTTTTCTTCGAGCACAGCGACGTCGGCGCCTTTGGGCGGGCCGCATTCCGCGGTGACAGCAAAATGTCCCGCACTCAAAACTTTTTCGAGACGGCTTTCGGTCTTCACGGTTTTTGATCCTCCCTAACAACGCGACGTGGTCCTCCCGAGTGGGACGTGGACCAGTTCACGGGCGGCACGTATTCTTTGAGTCTATCCAGCTCTCCCAAAGTCTCCAGGCGGCGCATTATCATCTCCCAGCCACACGGTATGTCCGGGTGAACCTCGCATCGGCCTCCTTTGGAACCTCCGCAAGGGCCGTTCATGAGCTTCTTGGAACACCGCGTTACAGGACAAACAGCGCCAAAGTAGCCCAGCTTGCATTGGCCGCACCCCAAGCAGTTCTCTTGCCAGACCCCTCTCATCTCGGTCTCGCCGATGAAGAGAGTGTCCAGAGCAGGAATTATCGGCTTGTCCGTGTAAACTCTGGCCAAGGCCTGGACTCCCGCGCCGCAACCCAAGGAGAGAATCACATCATGTTCCGGTACCTGGTGCGCAATCCCCTCGATGAAGTCATCCACACACTGGCGATCCAGACATGCCTCGCTTATTATGGGGTTCTTGTTGTCTTTCTTATAGGAAAGTTTGAGAGCGGCTGCGAGAAGCATCGTTTCCCTACGGCCGCCTGCAGCGCATTCTGCAACACAGGAATCACATCCGACCACGAGGATTGATGAATACCGATCGATCATGTTCCTGATTTCACTTACTTGCTTAAGCTCCGCAACAATCACAGATTTCCTCCTTGGGCGGCCGTAACAGCCGGTATCCGTAGTCTCTCTTGATGAGCCCTTTACCGGCTTAGTCAGGCGGGAGCCAATTCATGGTTGAAGGGTCGTCAACTAGCCTTGGTATTCGCGATGGCGGGCTTGTGACCGAAAGATTCCAATCTAGAAGCGAATTCCTTTAAAGTGCGATCCAATATTTCCTTGTCCCCGTGGGGAAAGTTGACAAATTGCAGCCTCTCCGGCTCGATTCCCAGTTGTTTCAGCCAGAGCTGTGCGTAATCTACCCGCCTGCGGGCACGCATGGACCCCTCGAGGTACTGGCAGGCTTTCTCTGCGCAAGCCAGCACAAGAACTCCTTCGGCGTCCGCGGCCAGTGTTTTCAAGAGGTGATGCGCCTCCACCTTGCCGGAGCAGGGGATGGCGACAAGGCCTAGGCCGGGCCGCGACCGGGCAAAATCTTTCTGTTCTCCGTCTCGAAAGAGCCCGAGATTGTGGCAATAATACACGACTATTTTGATAGGTTTTGTTTCCATTTTCTCTTGAGTGGAACTTCTACGTGGGCGGGCCACAATCATTTATTATGCCACTTTAGACGTTCCAATTTCAAGCCCTTTTTGTCGCGGTTGCGTCGAAAATGTTCCTAACGCAGGAACATCCTCTCTCTGTGTCCCTCTCCCTGTGGGAGAGGGAATCGTCATGCCACTCCAGCTTTGCTCCCTCTCCCTCTGGGTGAGGGTTGGGGTGAGGGCAAGAAAATGCATCTCAGCCTCAAGCGGCACACGATTCGAATCCCATCCCAAATCTTGAGACAGTTTCCGTGCTGCGTCCCTAAAAGGCGCCTAAATGCCGCGGAGATGCACCCGTTATTCCGTGACAACTCCTTAGCTAACCAATGAATGCGCTTTGGGACTGGTCAACCTCGGTGATGTACACCGGTTTTATAATCAATCTTCCAGCATCACTTGTCAAGCGACCGGGATTTCAATTCTTCTGTCAGTATCCGGTTGACAACGGCCGGATTCCCTTGACCTTTAGTGGCCTTCATTACCTGCCCTACGAAGAAGCCCATAACCTTAGTCTTCCCTGCCAAGAATTTTGCCACTTCCCCGGGATTGTCATCCAGTATTTTGCGAATGACCTCAGTCAGCTGCGCTGTGTCTGAAACTTGCAGCAGCCCCTTCTCTTCGATAATAATTCGAGCACCTCGGCCGGTTGCATACATCTCCTCGAAAACTGTTTTGGCTATTTTCCCCGATATAGTACCATCACCGATCAAATTGAGCAGAGCAGCCAGTTCATTAGGAGAGACGGGACAACAGCTAATTCCGGACTCTTCGCCCTTCAATTCCCTCATGAGTTCGGTCATGATCCAGTTGCTGACTATCTTTGGATTAGGAAACAGTCGCACTGTTTCTTCAAAGTAAGCCGCCATGTTACGGGAGGCTGTGAGTACCCCCGCGTCATACGGTGGAATTCCGAATTGCGTAATAAAACGCTCCTTTTTCTGCGCTGGCAATTCGGGAAGCTCTCTTCGTACACGCTCAACCAACTCCGGCGGGACGCGCAACGGCAAAAGATCAGGATCCGGAAAGTACCTGTAGTCGTGCGCCTGCTCTTTGCTCCTCATGGATGCGGTCGTGCCGGTGGCGGGGTCAAAAAGACGCGTTTCCTGGGTAATTCTCTCCCCCTCCTGGATCATAGCGGTTTGCCGCTCGATTTCGTACTGGAGGCCCCGCTGAACGTTTCGAAATGAGTTCATGTTCTTGAGTTCCGTCTTCACACCCAGGCTGGTCTCTCCCACGGGACGGATTGAGACATTTGCATCGCAGCGGAAACTCCCTTCTTCCATGTTGCCGTCACAGATCTCGAGGTAGACGAGCATGGATCTCAAAGCACGCAAGTAGGCCGCTGCTTCCTCGGGTGAGCGAATCTCAGGCTCGGAGACTATCTCGATCAAGGGGACTCCGGTCCTGTTAAGGTCCACGTACGATACAGGCTTATGTTCGTCATGTATCAATTTCCCCGCGTCCTCTTCCATGTGGATACGGGTCAGCCGTATGCGTTTTATGTCACCATCGGTTTCTACTTCGACCCATCCGCCTTCCGCAACGGGGAGCTCATACTGCGAAATCTGGTAATTCTTTGGGAGATCAGGATAGTAATAGTTTTTTCGTGCAAACCTGCTGACCTCCTTGATTTCACAGTTGCATGCCAAGGCCATCCGAACTGTAAACTCGAGGGCTTTTCGATTCAAAACCGGCAAGACCCCCGGCATTCCCTGGCAGATGGGACACGTATTACTATTGGGCTCCGCTCCAAAGCGCGTCGTACATGAGCAGAATGCCTTGGAATCGGTAAGAAGTTGAGCGTGGATTTCCAGTCCTATTACAGCCTCATATTCCATAGGTGCATCCTATCTATAGAGGGGGTCTTTTCAGATGATGATCGGTCTCTCTCTGAAACGCCGCTGCCAATTGGATCAGTCGAGCTTCCTCAAAATGCGGAGCAATGAGTTGCAGCCCTATTGGGAGACCGTCCGCGGAAAAACCCGCGGGAATTGCCATACCGGGCAAACCGGCCATATTGACCGGAATCGTGAATACATCGGTAAGATACATCTGAATCGGGTCATCTATCTTCTCGCCGATCCTAAAGGCCGGAGATGGCGCGGTGGGGCAAAAGATCGCGTCACAGGCCTCGAAGGCGTTCTTGAAGTCTCTGGTAATTAGTGTGCGGACCTTTGCAGCCTTCAGGTAATAGGCGTCGTAGTACCCCGATGAAAGTGCATAAGTTCCTAGCATGATACGCCGCTTCACTTCCGGCCCGAAGCCTTCCGCGCGTGTTTTGCAATACATGTCGATCATACTGCCGAACTTGGCGGCCCTGTGTCCGTACTTGACGCCGTCGTATCGCGCCAAGTTCGATGAAGCCTCACAGGGGGCTATGATGTAGTAGGCGGCAATCCCATAGTCCAGATGGGGAAGGGAGAGTTCCACGAAGTTCACGCCAAGCGCCTCGAAAACTGACCGCGTCTCGGCGATGACTCTTTCCACATCTGGGTTCGCCAGTTTGTTGAAAAATTCTTTAGGGAGCCCTAAGGTCATCCCTTTAACCGGTCTGTCAAGGAATTCAGTGAAGTCCTCATGCGCCCTCGGGACAGAGGTAGAATCCTTCGGGTCATGACCGCATATCAGGTTTAGAAGCAGAGCCAGGTCAGGGACATCGCGGCTTATGGGTCCAATCTGATCGAGGCTGGACGCGTACGCAACCAATCCATAGCGCGAGACTGCCCCGTAGGTGGGCTTCATTCCTGTCACCCCGCAAAAGGAAGCGGGCAGACGAATGGAACCACCAGTATCTGATCCGAGCGATACAGCCGCTTCTCCCGCGGACACGGCAGCCACCGAGCCCCCGCTGGAGCCGCCGGGAATCATATCGAGGTTCCAGGGATTGCGGGTTGTGCCCCAGTAAGAAGTCTCCGTAGAAGACCCCATTGCGAATTCGTCCATGTTGGCACTGCCCAGGATGACCATGCCTTCTTCACGGATACGACTCACTACCTCCGCATCATAAGGGGGAACAAAATTGTGAAGGATTTTTGATCCACAGGTTGCCCTTTGCCCCTTGACGCACATATTGTCTTTCACCGCTATAGGAATCCCGGTCAATGCGCGTCCTTGTCCTGCCGCCAGCCGGCGGTCGGCCTCCCTGGCCATGTCCAGTGCCAGTTCGGGAGTGACGGTGACGTACGAGTGCACCTTTTCTTCTACTGCTTCGATGCGCTTCAGGAAAGCCTCGGTGATCTCGACCGAGCTCGCTTGCTTCTCACTGAGCACCCGACCTAGCTCTGTAGCAGTCATTTCGTGGAGATTTGCCAACATCTCATTCCTCGTTATGTTTGGCCTATTCTATGACTTTCGGAACCCGGAAGGATGTGCCGTCTCGATCCGGGGCGTTTAAAAGTGCTTCCTGGACGGGGAGCGACGGCTTGACCTCATCCTCTCGCAATGGAGTGTAGAGCTCCACAGGGCCGGCCATAGGCTCCACGTGGTCAGTGGGGACTTCAGCCAACATGTCCATATACTTGAGGATATCGTCAAGTTGCCCCATGTATTTTTCCTTTTCTTCAGGTTCAAGGGCCAATCTTCCCAAAAGGGCTACATAATCCACCTGTTCGCGTGTAATTTTCATGCTGGTCCTTCTTTGGAGGCGCCCGGTAAGAATGAAGGCCCGGGCTGATAAATCGAGTGTTCTAAAATACGTCCGGGCCTGGAGCCTGTCAAGGATATGCTCACAGCGGAGATCGCAGAGAACGCAGAGAAATCTGCCCGCTGCTCTTGTGCGATGCGCAGCGGATTCTAGTCTGTCACAATGCGAATCGGCGTACACGGGGCAGGGTATCACAATGGCCTACATGGGCTTTTGTTTCAGACGCTTTTTTCTCCCTCTGTCCTCGGCGCACTCTGCGGCGAATTCTTCCTTTCAGGTGATCGGTTACGTGTTAGGGTCGGCTCCGTCCCTCTCCACTTAAATATCTGTACCACTCGGCTCTATGTCGACCGGAAGGGTTGAGGAGGCGCATGACTGTGTCGGGATCAAGGGGGCCAGCCGACGGGTGGCTGCTCCATTGCAGCGCGTTACCTTTTTGATCTACAAGGGCGTCCCAGAGGAAGCTATGGCCTGGAATCTGCGACTCCGGCCTCCAAACAGAGCTGAAACCCGGCTTTTCGATTCCCATGAGTCCCTCGCCAAGACCAGCTGCCTTGGGATTGCCGTGGCATTCATGACAGGACCTCCCTTTCGACGCTATAGTGTGCGGCGAATACGGATTGACGATCAATGCGAGATGTCCGGAGCCGGTAGTAGGAACGTGCCTGTCCAGAACAAGGTTGTTGTCCGCATCTACCTGAGAAATTACATACTGGTACATAGGGCGCATTACGGAAACTCTTCCCCGGTGATCCAATCCGAGAGTAGGCTGGGACCACTTTCGCTCGGTGTAGCCCCTGAACCATGCCCCTGGCCGCTCCTCACCCGTGAGCCAATCCCGCGTGAACGGTAGGTCCCACTGATCCTGTGACTTGGCAGGTATTTGCCCATCGGCAGGGGAGATTAATTCAGCATAAGTGCCTATTTCACGACTTAGAAGACTCTGCACCTGCGGATCGTTCTGGGCCGCGGTGGAGGCCCATTTCCAATAGTCGGCTCTCTCCTCCAGCATGAGGTGGAACCCGTAATCCTGAAACGACCAGGCCGCATGGCATGCTGAGCATCGGAGCTTCTCTCTGTGAATTCGCACGCGATGGGGAATCGATTGTGCATTCCAAGATGGAACCTTGTATCCATTTCCTCGTAGGAGCACCATCTCTCCATTCTCTTTTTTTTGAATGGCCGGATGGTCTCCGCGCACGTGACAACCTTCGCAGGAAACCTTCACACCGTTGTACGGGGAATGGGGCGCCTCTCCTGTGCCATGCACCTTGTCCAGTGTATGGCAATCCGTGCACTTCATGCCAGCACGGAAGTGCACATCCGACACAAGGCGGTGTTGCTCGGAGCCGTAAATTCTAGGGGGCTGATGTCCCTGCATCAGGGGAGATCTAAACCCCCGGTCGAAATCCTTCTCGAACAGTCCAACGTAATCTGCTCCCACGTGGTTGGAGTTGTGGCACTTCAGACAGGCAGTAATCCCTGCGTCCCGAACCAGCGAATGGGAGCGGGGCTTTCCGTCATTGGTGTTGGGGTAGGCAACGTGGCATGCAGAGCATCCTAAGCCGCGATGTTCCCCCCAACGTTCCGAGCCCTTGGTGTGAAGGTGGCATCTCAGACAAGAGCGCCTGAGGAGGTCATCTCCGAGATTTGTGGACTTGGACGGATGAGGGACCTGTTTCAGACCGTCGATGTCTATCGTTGCATACTTAAAGTCCGGGCTGTTCTGCCCGCCGAAGTCGAACCTCGTGTGGTTGATCATCCTGGGGGCCAGCGCCATGGCCGAACGTTTTACTCTGCGGGATTCTTCAGGGTGGCACTCCCCGCAGGTCTGGTTTATGGTTTTCAGATCACCAGGATCTTTGATGAGGCCGACATGAGCCGCATCCTCGTTTTCGGCCTTAGCGTCGCCACCGTGGCATTGGATGCAAGCCACTGCATGTTTGGGGTCCATGCGCGAGGTCTTTTCATGGCATGTGACGCAATTGCCCGCGTCCTTGCAGGGTACTCCCTCCGGTACATTCGGAGGGCTGCCCCACCATGTGGGGTAGAGCGGTTCCGAGGTGTCCGTACCCGCCTCGGGAAGGGGCACTAATTGAGGTGGGTGGGATGCCGGTGCTTCCGCATTTTTGTCCGTGGCGCAGAGACGTGAGGTCCCAAGACCCACCGCAGCAGTTGTCACCAATATTGAAATGGCTACAACAAGTCTGATCTGCAACGGACATTTCATAGATAAAGATGTCTCAATGTCATGGGACGGACGGACTCAGAGCGCTGAAAAAAAACCGGCCAGAAACTCACTAATTGGCAATTTACCGGAGCTATACTCCGTGACTATCTCAATTGCCGAAGGATGTTTTCTAGCTGGGCCGTGGGAAGCTTACCGCCTGATGGATTGGCTCGAGCAAAATTCACTAGGACATTTTCCACGGCTTGTAAGGCTGCCGCATACTGTGGATGCTGAGGCAGGATGCCGTTAACAGCCAATATTTGTGCCGCTGCATCACGTTCTCTTCCTGGCGCCAAATTCAAGGGATTCGGCCATTGGAACGCGCTTCTCTTCGGCTGCTGTCTGGGCGCTTCGGACGAAACAGGTGGCTGTTGTCTGGGTGCTTCAGCGGAAGGGGCCGGCTTCCGCTGTGGTGTTTCCGCAGAGGGCGGGGGAGGGGGCGCATGCTTTCGCATCGATTTCTGTTCCGCGCAGTGGTCGGGATTTCGAAAGCATTTGAGCTTGCATTGTTCCCTGTAGTATTCGTCGGCGTTTTGCGCCTGGCAACACCTGTCGCACTCATCCCTGGTCTGAAGACCCAGCGCGGCCGAACCGAACATGTGAACAAAGGCAAGGGCAAGAAAGGATCCCAGGAGGATTCCTCCGAGAGTCTTCCGGGAACCAACACTGTTTCTGTCTCGCTTAAAATGTGCAGCAACTATTGGCACGGTTTGAACCTCCTCGAAAAGCAGGAAGTCTGAGGCTCAACCATTGCAACCACAACCTTTCGAGCCTCTGTGTTTCGTTTTAGTATAACATATACTCCTTCAGTGCCGTTTATCCTTGAGGACTTTGCAATCTTTGCCGTCAGTGGAGAATTTAAGATGATGTTGCAAGCCGGAAATAGGCTGTTTGTTCGACTTGAACGATTCTTCCCATTTTTCATCCACTTCGTCCCATGTGTAAGTGACAAACCGATATGCCTTTCCTTCGACTCGATAGATCCACAGCGACCATTCATCGGTGGTGGAATCCCTGCAAAGTCTTGCGTAAGAGGCTTCACTTTCTTTATTCACCCGGTCAATAGCCTTGTTCTTAATCCTCTGCATGTATTTCACATGGTCGTGTTTCTTGAAGGGGAGGTCGTCCTTTGGGGATGCGTCCGCGCCGGACTTTCCGGAAGCCGGGAGGTCCCGGCGGACGTCTTCGATCGCTGTCCGGATGGGCACGCCGCCCTTTGGACCTTCAGATGAGGATTGGCCGCTGCGCTCCTTGTCGTCAACCGATCCTGGAGTCTCCCTTTCAAGATCATTCTGGAGAGAGGAGACTCGTTCTGTAGCCGGTTTCTCGGCTTTCGATCCTTTCGCAGGAGCGGCAAAGGTGTTCGATGACTTTTCTGAAGCGGCTCCTGGAGTCTCGCTACTATTTTGTGGGTCGAGAGAGCTAGCGCTACGGTCCCCCGACATCGCGGGTCTAACGAGGCGAGATGGGCTGGTGCTAGCCGCATCTCCCTGAATTTTCTCTTTCGAGTCTTTCGAGCCCAGGATGCCCGAGGCGCACGCGGTCAGAAAGATAGAACATGTTATGACCGCGACGGCCGCGAACGAAACCGATCTAGGAGCCTGTCGCGTAATTCCAATTGTTGGCGCCATCGTGCTACGCGGAGGCTCCGCCCGCGGCTCAGGTACGTCACCCAGGCTGCTAGGAGTCTGACATACTAAGTTTTTTCGCTGGCGGCCCCTGAGACATTTGAACAAAACAGGCGGCATCGTGCCACGAATTCGGGAAAGCATTGCGTTACGCAACGGCCTCCTAGAAGGCAAGACTTTCATTTCCTTTGCACACGAAGACTGCAAACCGAGTGGCAGGTGCATCCGGGCCTCTTGAAGAAAAGGGCAGCGGCGGATAGACACATAATTCCGGAATTCGCCAACCGGTCAGCAACCAACTGGTACCCGTTTTCCCTGAAAAAGGCAATAGTTGCCCGACGTATTGGAACAGCCGGATTGCGTCGATTCCTTTACGGGCAGTACATCGCCGCGGGAAAAAGCGTTTGCGCTTATCCACAGAAAAGGAATAAAATGCCCTTTTGCCTATTTTCAGGTCTACCACGGGTAAGCGGTCCACACTTTCGCTGCCGGCAGTCCGGCTGCCGGGTGCATGACGCCTCCCCATGAATCTATTGAAAACAGTGGTGGACTGCGCATCGAATCTGGATGGGCGCCCACATAAGGAGTGACAATGATTAGGCACAAGAAGCTGGCAGAATGGGTCGATCAAATGGCCGAGATGTGTCGTCCCGACCGAATCCGCTGGTGCGAAGGCACGGAGGAGGAATATCAGCGCATGCTGCGTGTGATGATTCACACCGGAACGGCAATGCCAATGGATTCGTCCAGGCGGCCTAACAGTATCTATATCCGTTCGGACCCGGCTGACGTGGCCCGCGTCGAGGACCGCACCTTCATTTGCTCCCGGCTGCAGGAAGACGCAGGACCGACCAACAACTGGGCCGACCCAGCGGAGATGAAGGCCAGGCTCTCCAAGCTTTTCGCAGGCTCCATGAAGGGCCGAAGGATGTACGTTATTCCTTACAGCATGGGGCCTACCGGCTCACCTATTGCGAAGATAGGCGTGGAGATTACAGATTCGCCGTACGTCGTGGCCAACATGCACATCATGACCCGTGTGGGAACCGAGGTTCTGGACGTGCTCGGTGAAGACGGCGAGTTCGTGAAGGGCCTCCACTCGGTAGGATCTCCGCTTGAACCGGGGAGCCCGGACGTGCCGTGGCCTTGCAATGCGCATGAGAAGTATATCTGCCACTTCCCGGAAACACGTGAGATTTGGTCTTTCGGGTCCGGTTACGGCGGCAATGCCTTGTTGGGCAAGAAGTGCCATGCTCTCCGCATCGCTTCAGTCCAAGCGCGTGATGAGGGTTGGATGGCCGAGCACATGCTGATCCTCAAGCTGATCAGCCCTGAAGGAGAGGCTCGATACATCACGGGCGCGTTCCCGTCCGCTTGCGGAAAGACTAACCTTGCCATGCTGATTCCCACCATGCCTGGATGGAAGGTACAGACTATCGGCGATGACATTGCATGGATGAAGTTCGGCGCGGATGGCAGGCTCTATGCAATCAATCCCGAGGCAGGATTTTTCGGCGTTGCGCCGGGAACAAGTATGAAGACCAATGCCAACGCTGTGCTGTCAGCCAGCAAGAACTCGATCTTTACTAATTGTGCTATCACTCCTGCCGGTGACGTCTGGTGGGAAGGGCTGACAGAAGAGGAACCACCCGAGTTGACCGACTGGCTGCGACGCCGCTGGCTGCCGGGGTGCGGCCGCCCAGCCGCGCACCCGAATGCCAGGTTCACGACCCCGGCAAAGCAGTGCCCTGCTACGGCCCCGGAATGGGAGGACCCTAACGGCGTGCCCATAGACGCTATTCTTTTCGGTGGCCGCCGCGGCACGGTGGTCCCTCTGGTTACCGAGGCCTTCAGTTGGCAGCACGGTACGTTTCTCGGGTCCATCACGAGTAGTGAAACCACCGCTGCCACGACAGGAAAGGTGGGTCGGCTCCGTCGGGACCCGATGGCAATGCTCCCCTTCTGCGGTTACCACATGGGGGATTACTTCGCTCACTGGCTGAAAATAGGCGCAAGTGCCGAATCCGGCAAATTACCTGGGATCTTTTATGTCAACTGGTTCCGCCAGGATGCGAATGGCAAGTTCCTGTGGCCGGGTTATGGCGAAAACAGCCGAGTTCTAAAATGGATTTTCGAACGAGTGAGCGGGAGGGGCGAGGCCGTCGATACCCCTATCGGTAGGTTGCCCGCGCCGGGCGCCCTGGATCTCTCACTCCTGGATCTTAAGATTGACCCGGCTGCTCTGGACGAGTTGCTGAGGGTGGATATTGACGGGTGGCTGTCTGAAGTGCCTCTGATCAGAAAGCACTTCGAAATGTTCGGTGACAAGCTGCCGGGTGAGCTGTACCAGGAATTGAGCCAACTTGAGGAGCGGTTGCAAAAGGCAAAGAACTAAGCGATCTGTTTCATAAATTCGGTAACTTATTTCGGACCGAAGCGGTGGGACAGGCATCTTGCCCGTCATTTTTAAATAAACAGGCAAGATGCCTGCCCCACCAATATCGGGATCTCGAACCCTCCCCCCTCATTGTCTCCAGTCGGCCGGCCGCGGATCAATGACCGGCACTTAGGCTGGTTCCACTGTCCCTTGCCGCAGCATATATAGAAACAGCCTGTATGATGTGGTGAACGAAGCGAACCGTCGCGCTCGTGAAACGGAAAACCTCGATTTCCGCGGTTCGCGGGACGGTTCCGCTGCCTCTCGCGGGCTCACAGCAGCCTACTCCTGACCTACTGGGTCGAGGCATAGATCGATCAATCGAGCTTGTGGGTGCGTGTCACGTTTATTCCGGGCTCTTCCGCTTTGTCCTTTGTGCCCTCAGTTCCGGTAACAGGAGCATCGGGGGATGGTGGCCCTGAAGGGGAGGGCGCGGCCGCAGCCGGCTGCACCGGCTCGCCGAAGCCTATCTTTTGGTAAAGCTTAAGGATCAGGTTGCCGAACCACTCGTGGGGTAAGATGTTCTCGGTCACCCATACCATTACGAAAACTATCGCGGCAATTATGCCGGCCACTATAAGGAACGCAAGAAGGGCAATAAGGCCGACGAGAACTAGGAAGAGGTAAAATGGGAATAAGAAGCCGTATAGGAAGCCACGCCCAACCCTTGTGACCGCCTTCTCATCTTCCTCTCGCCCCAGGATATCGTTGAATACCCCGACGTAGTAGTTCTTGTTGTAATAACTGAGGGTTGCACTTATTAATCCTAAGATAATGAGCAGTCCGATCTTTGTCAGCATTGTGTCCTCCCTGGGCTGGTGGACCCGGACGGTCCTCCGCCCTACTTAAAAAATGCAACGAAAAGTCTACGCTTGCAATAGTCACATGTGGAAGTTGCAGGCCAGGCTTCGCTCACTTCAGTTGTGAACCACCGGGCCACTCTACCTCTTCTTGGCTTTTTTCCGAGCTTGTCGCGCTTGTTTACTTTTTTTCCTCTGCTTTTCGAGGGCCTTTTTGGAGGTCATTTTGCCTTTTTTGACTTCCGGCAGACCGAACGGATTGGCTGGCCCATACGCAGGCTCTTCGGACCCCATGCCTCCTGCGAACATCTTCTTGATTCCTTTGAGACCCTTCCAACGCCCCCGGATCTTACCGCCCCCTACCGCGACCATGAGGTCACGCATGTCTTTGAACTTGGTGAGCAGTTCTCTGACTTCCGTTTCTTTACGTCCTGCCCCGTGGGCAACGCGACGGATCCTGCCCTCGTTGAGGATGTCGGGCCGACGACGCTCAGTCGGAGTCATCGAATTTATGATAGATTCGATGCGAACCAATTCGTAGTCATCGACTTTGGCCGAATCCGGAAGTCCCCCCGAAAAGAAAGGCAACTTTTCAACAAGATCCTGCAAAGGTCCCATTTTTTTGATGGCTCGGATCTGATTGAGAAAGTCTCCGAGACCGAAATCTCCTTGAAGCATGCGCATTGCATCTTCTTCGGCCTTTTTTTCGTCTACTACTTCCTCGAAATCCTTCACCAGGCCGACAACATCTCCGAAACCCAAAATACGCGAGGCCACCCCTTCGGGACGAAACTCTTCGAGCCGGTCAAGAGCTTCACCCATACCAACAAACTTGATAGGGACTCCCGTTGCCTCTTTGATTGAGATGGCCGCTCCACCGCGGGCGTCGCCATCCATTTTGGTAAGAATGAAGCCGGTGAGGTGGATCCTCTCGTTAAACGCTTTTGCTATTTTTACCGATTCCTGGCCGATCATGGCATCACAGACCAGGAGGACATTATCGGGAGAGGTCAGTTCCTCGATGCGATGAAGTTCATCCATCAGGGGTTCATCTACGGTCAACCGACCTGCCGTATCGAAGATCGTAACATCGCGGCCTGTTGCAACCGCCTCTTTGACGGCTTTTTCGCAGATCTCAGGAGGATGGGCTCCGCCATTGGAAAAAACCGGAATATCGAGATCCGATCCCAATTTAACCAGCTGATCCACTGCCGCGGGTCGGTATACGTCCGCAGCCACCAGCATAGGTTTCTTTCCGGCCTTGATGAGGTGCCGGGCAAGCTTGGCCGCGGTGGTAGTCTTCCCTGAGCCTTGCAAGCCGACCATCATGACTGAACTCACGGGCTTTGAGCGCAGGTCCAGGGATGAATCGGCAGGCCCCATCAGGCGTACCAGTTCTTCATGGCAAAGGTTTATGAAATGATCGCCGGGCGAGACACGAAGCTTCTTGTCCTTGTGCTTGACCCGCACCTGGACTAGCTGCCCCAGGGCTTCTTCCTTGACCCGTTCCAGAAATGAGCGAGTGACCTGGAATTCCACGTCCGCTTCGAGAAGCGAGACGCGAATCATCTGCAGCGCCTCACCCAGGTTTTCCTCGGTAAGGGTACGCTGGCCCTGGAGATATTGCCGGACATCTCGGAATCCCCTGGTAAGAATTTCCAGCACGGGGGACGCCTCCTGAACTCCAGATTTTCCTAAAACAGTTTTCTATATCATAGCCCCAGATGAAATGTAAGCCCTTTCTCTGCTTGCTCGCACATAGGTTTTCTGCTATAACCTGAACGCTTTTCCTGGCATGGAAATCACATCTGCCGAGGTTCGAATGCTGGAGAAACTAGGAAATTTTCAAATCAAGACTAAGGTGTTCTTTGGTCGAGGCGGGATCTCGAGCCTCGGAGAATTGGCCCTCGATATGGGCGCAAGAAGGTTTCTTTTGGTCGCGGATCCAGCTTTGGAGAACCACGGCTTGC
Organism: Desulfomonilaceae bacterium; assembly: GCA_052146735.1. GTDB lineage: Bacteria > Desulfobacterota > Desulfomonilia > Desulfomonilales > Desulfomonilaceae > CAWBBA01. The sequence goes on from JBKQMK010000523.1 coordinate 27,979, forward strand.
TGGAAGCGGCCCGCAACAGTTTGGCTGAGTCGGGTCTGCAAGGGAAAACTTTTCTGAAAGTTGAACCGGAGCCTTATCTGGACAATGCTGATGGTGCGGCAACTATCGGCCGGGAGATTGAAGCCGACCTCGTAATCGGGATGGGCGGAGGCTCTGCTATGGACACGGCAAAGGCCGCCGCGGCTCTCGTCACCAATGATGGAAAAGCAGAGGATTACATTGGTCTGAATAAGGTGGAGCTACCGAGCACGGCAACGATCATGATTCCAACTACAGCAGGGACCGGTGCGGAAGTAACTTTCACAGCGGTTTTCACCAACCGGCAGACCAAAGCAAAAGGCGGGATTAATAGCCCCTATCTCTTCCCTGATGTGGCATTGCTCGATCCGGAACTTACACTGTCACTGCCCCCTGATGTCACGGCAGCCACTGGCATGGATGCCATGACTCATGCAGTGGAATCTGTAAGCAGCCGGTCTTCAACAGTATTTACCGAGGCATTGGCTTTGACGGCAGTCAGGCTTATTGGAGAGAATCTGAGACGAGCAGTCTTTAACGGCACTGACATTCAAGCAAGGGAAAACATGCTCATGGGCAGTCTATTGGGAGGCTTGGCTCTGGCTGATGCGGGGGTGGGGGCCGCCCACGCGTTGGCCTACCCGCTTGGCGGGAACTACCGCATCTCTCATGGACTGGCAAACGCAGTCTTGGTTCCGCATGTAATGGAGTTCAACCTTCCGGCTGCCGAAAAACAATTTGCTCTGATAGCTCGGAACATGGGAGAGCCGGTTGAAGGGCTTCCAACTCGGTGGGCCGCGGCAGCGGCCGTGGAAGCAGTACGGACACTTTGCTCCGACATAGGGATACCCTCGTTTCTTTCCGAACTTGGCGTTCCGGAATCCGACATACCGATGCTTGCGGAAGCAGCTCTGAAGGTAACTCGACCGGTGGAAAACAACCCGAGGAAGGTGGGCCAAGAAGAGGCCGAGCGGATATACCGTCTGGCTTTCGCTTGACGGGGGGTCTCACGCGAGCCCCGACAGGAGTCTTGCGCCACTCAAGACGGCGGGTCGGGGACTCTTTCCACATCGGAAAACGTCTGTTTGTGCCCGAGGGGGCTGGGGCACCGTCTGGCTGAGGAGGTTTTATGCCTGGATACGAATGGATGGGCGAAACGGAAAAGGAACAAATACAGGACGTTCTGGAAACAGGGATTCTCTTTCGTTACGAATTCAAAAACGAACGCAAGGGTATCTATAAGGTCAAGGAATTCGAGGACAAGTTTGCCCAGTACAGCGGATCGGTTTATGCCCAGGCCGTTACTTCAGGGTCAACAGCGCTCCGGGTTGCCCTTGCTGCTCTTGGGGTCGGGCCGGGCGATGAAGTGATTACCCAAGGGTTTACGTTTGTCGCGACCTTTGAGGCCATAATCGAGTCAGGGGCGGTTCCGGTCCCGACGGAAATCGACGACACGTTGAACATGGACCCGTTGGACTTCGAGAAGAAGATAACAGACAAGACAAAAGCTGTTATCCCCGTGCATATGCTAGGCGCACCGGCTCGGATTCAAGAAATAATCGACATCGCCCGTAGACACGGTATAAAGGTTCTCGAAGACACGGCCCAGGGCCTGGGAGCAGCAGTCGGCGGCAAGAAGGTGGGAACATGGGGGGATATGGGCACATTTTCGTTCGATTTTTACAAAACCGTTACCACCGGCGAAGGCGGCATGATCATCACCAATGACCGCGAACTTTACCAGAGGGCGTCCGAATATGCGGATCACGGCCACGACCACAATCCGGAAGTCGGGAGGGCATTTGAGGGTAGGAATTTCCTTGGGTTTAATTACCGCATGAATGAACTGCAAGGCGCCATCGGACTGGCGCAACTGAGCAAGCTGGACGACATGATACAGCGTCAGCACCAAAACCAGGAACTGATTCGGGAAACTCTCGAGAGCGTCACGGGTGTAACCATGAGGGCCCTCCCGGAAAACGGAAAGGATAGTTATTCCCACGTCTGTTTTTTTCTGCCGGATGCAGCAAAGGCTGTGGCTTTCCACAAAAGCATCGTCGAGAAAGGTCTGAGCGCAATTTATTTCAAGAACAACTTTTGGCATTTTCTCCCCAATTGGGAGCACGTAATTGGGCGCAAGACTATTTGGCCGGGTCCCTATCCCTTTGCCGGGCCCATTTATGGAAAAGAGGCCAACTATTCAGGGGATATGCTGCCCAAGAGTACGGCCATTCTGGAGAGACTGGTTGTCATACCGGTTTTCTTGCAAATGGACGAGGAACGCATAAGAAGAATAGTCATGGAGTTGCAGGCAACCGCGGAAGAGATCCTGTGAAGCATACTGATTCTGTAAACCGGCCTGCCACGGTTCGTGACCAGACGGGTGCCATGTGGAAATGGTCGGCAGGGATGCCGACCCCTACCATCATTATAGATACCGGAGGGCCTCCGTGCCCGCCACCTCACTTGTTTGAAAGCGAATCGGTATAAACCACGCGTTTTTGATGCACCAAAATACTTGTAAAATAGTCGGCTTCATTCCCGCAAGAGCGGAATCCACACGGTTTCCTGGAAAGCCTCTGGCAGACATCCAAGGAAAACCGATGATTATGCGGGTAGTCGAGAGGGCTCTCAAATCATCACTTTTGGACTCAGTTTATGTTGCGACAGATTCGGAGGAGATTCTGGAAGCGGTTCAAAACAATGGTGGGGCCGCTCTTATAACTTCGGAGGATCATAAGTCAGGAACTGACCGAATCGCTCAAGCTGCACGTGACATTGGGCTTCAAGCAGGGGACATTGCGGTCAACATACAGGGAGATCAACCGCTCTTTGATCCTGTCATGATTGAGGAAGTTGTGCAGCCGTTGCTGGTGGATCATACGATCCCCATGTCCACTCTAATCTATGAAATAGTGAGGGACGAAGAGATAACTCATCCTAATGCGGTCAAGACAGTCTTGGACACAGAAGGGTTCGCAATCTATTTTTCGCGGGCTACCATACCTTTTTTCAGGGACTCCCAATTGCGTCCCATTTACTTTAAGCACCATGGAATTTACGCGTATCGCAACGATTTTCTTCAGACATTTGCGAGTCTCCCTCAAGGGTTCTTTGAACGGGCCGAGCATCTCGAGCAACTCCGTGCGCTAGAGAATGGATTTCGGATCAAGGCGGTGATTACGGATAAAGATTCCATAGAGGTGGATACTCCGGAAGATCTTGAAAGAGTCTGCGAAACCTATGGCAAGATGATTTGACAAAGAAGAAAGATGGGTGATACTTCTTTTGAGGACCGCTGAACGGTTTTCCGCGGCTCATCGTAATTGCGATGATATCACTCAGGAGAAGAGGCATAAGTCATGTTGTGCGCAACAGGAAGGTATAACACGTGAGCAGGGACGACAATGTTAAGGTTGAAGGAACAGTGGTGAAGGTTCATTCAGGAGGAATGTACCAGGTGGAGACGGAAGACGGCCGGAGCATACGAACGAAGCTCTCCGGAAGGATGTCAAGGTTCAGGATTAAAGTCTTGTTGGGCGATAAAGTGACCGTAGCCCTTTCTCCCTATGATCTCACCCACGGCCTGATAGTCTATCGCGGCAAGTGAAGTTCCGGCCGCGCAGACTCCTACAATAGACGCGCCGGATAGGCAATCCCAAGACAAATTTTGAAGCAAACGAAGAGCAGTATTCCTTTCTCCTCGCTCTCCGGGCATCGCCTATGATAGATGAAGCAGCGGCCCCTTTTCCATTCTAAGTGCCAAATAGGTGTAGAGGCGATAGCTGTCAGGCGAGTCAGAAATCGATATGAGAGGACAAGGGTAATGAAAATCGTTTCCTTGGGGACCGGCGCTGCTTGGGCCCTTCCTGAACACTCATGCGGCTGCGCATTATGTTCAAGGATGCTGACTCAGGGAGAAGAGCACACGAGGGCGTAGTTTCTTGTGCGCGGAAGTGAAAGTATTCTAATGGATTGCGGACCTGTCCGGCGCATAATTCCGGTTTAACCTGATGTAAGGTGTATGATGAGTAACCATTCTTTATCCTTCGAAAAAGAGACAATTACCGCAAAATTTATCGCTCCTTCCGGCGAAGATGTTGAGAAACAGATCGAAGTCCGCATCAATCCTGTTTCAGGACGGACCAGCAGAATCGCGTTGGGACGGAGCGCGGAAAGAGAACCGGGAACGGAGAGCCTGCCCTTGCCGCCGCCGAATGCCGATGATACTGCCAGTTGTCCTTTTTGCAAGCCACAGGTCATGGCAAGGACACCGAGGATTTGTTCCGATATTTTTCCCGGCGGGCGCTTATCTTACAACGAGTCGATTTTGTTTCCGAATCTCTTTCCTTACGGCAGCTATTCGGCAGTAAGTCTTTTTGACAACCGGCATTTTGCAGAAATCGGCACAGCGTCCCCATCTTCATATACCGATTGTCTTATCAACTGCGGGAATTATCTTCATCACGTGCTTGCGTATGATCCCAAAGCCCTTTATATGGCAATTACCCAAAATCATTTGCCTTCTGCCGGCGGCTCTATCATTCATCCCCACTTTCAAATCAATGCAGACAGAGTTGCTTCCAATCATCATCGGTTTTTGCGGAAAAGGGCTGCGGAATATTTTCACCGGAACGGTTCTTATCTGTTTTCGGATTATCTGCTGCATGAAAGGCACGACGGCAGCCGATATATAGGAAAAACCGGTTCATGGGAATGGATAACAGCGTTTGCTCCCGAAGGTTTTTTTGAAATCTGGGGAATTTTGCCCCGGATCACTTCCCTGTCTCAGATTACGGATTCGGGCTGGAATCATCTTGCTCTGGGAGTAGTCAACGCTCAACAATTTTACCGAAGCCTTTGCAGAAACGGATATAATCTCGGTATGTTGTTTATTGAAGACGGAAATTCTTATCTTGAAATGCGAGTGGTGATTCTTGTCCGATCGAATTATGCGCCTTGGGTGCGGAATGACCACACCGGCTTCGAGGTCATGCTTGGAGACATGGCGACGTTCACATTGCCTGAAGATGTTGCAAAGAATGCGGGAACATTCTGGACATAATCTTCATCAGCGGAAAAATCGTGATGAAAAATGTTGGAGGGGCATTTCAAATTGTCATTAGGCTTTTCAGCGATTCGCAAATCCATACGAAAGGACAAGGGTGATGGAGATCCTATTCCTGGGTACCGGCGCTGCTTGGGCCCTCCCTGAACACTCGTGCACCTGCGCAATATGCTCACGGATGCTGGCTCGGGGAGAAGAACGCACGAGGACGTCCTTCCTTGTACGGGGAAGCGAGAATATTCTCGTGGATTGCGGACCTGACTGGCGTATCCAGATGAAAACCCATCAATTGGAGCGGCCTGATGCAATTTTGATCACCCACGAGCACAGCGATCATTTCTTGGGTCTGGATGATCTGTTGGCATTTCGGAGGTCCATGCCCGCGGATTCGTGGAGCCCGATACCCTTGTACGCGACTGAACAAACCTGGAAGGCTATCGAGGTACGCTTCGGTCACTTGCTGGGATCGCTCATTGAGAGGCGACATGCCCATCCCGGAGTGCAATTGGATGGACTTAAGACGCGAGTCACACCCTTCAAGACCTATCATGGGGCGGCAGCAGCGGGATCCGTCGGGTACGTCCTGGAGGATCATCTATCAGGACATGACTTCAAGATCGTCTACACTTCTGACTTTTCACGCCTCCAAGATGAGCCGCCTATACTTATGGAACCTGATGTCTTGATCATCCAGTCTCACTGGCTCAACGAGCCACGCGAGAATCGACCGAACCACATGAGCTTTCAACGCGCCATGGACTATATCCGAAAGTGGCGGCCGCGCCGTGAAACTTATCTGGTTCACCTCTCCGATTCCGATCAGGTTCCTGGCGATCCGTGCAACACTTTCTTAAAAAAAAGTCAGCCTTTGGCGCCTTTAGAGGAGCCTGGCTCTGGTCTCCGTTACCCGATTCCCGCGTGCCAAACAGAATGGCAAGAGGTGATCGACAAGATCTGCATGGACCACCATGTGCCGGGCACTGTCGTTGCAGCCTATGACGGAATGCGACGTAACTATGAATAGGCCCTGTTCGGGGACTGCTTTCTCACTGGACGTCGTGAAAGCATGGCATCGGTGAGATTCAAATATTAACAACAAATCATCAGGTAAGTTAGTTCCTGATGGCGCTCATGGTAGAATCCTCTCTGTGGCAATTCCAACCATTAACCAAGAGGTGACTAATGGACGATGATCTGAAAGCAAAGACCGCCAAAACTGCCAAAACCTATTTCGAAGGTTACCCCGATGAAAGACCCTTTGACCTGTGGCGCTCTTTCGACAAGGGACTGGCAAGAGATCTCTCATTGTTCATAACAGGGCAGATGTACTCTCGGGAGAAGATCCCCCATACCACGCGCCAACTAGTGACTGTGGCAGCTCTGACGGTGCTAGAAAGAACCGAAGAGCTGAAACTGCATATTTACGCGGCGCTCAATGTGGGATGCAATCCGCAAGACGTCGCGGAAGTTATTTTCCAATGCGGAATTTATGGCGGAATGCCGATAGTGAATAATGCCCTGAAGGTATTGCGGGAGGTGCTGCAGGAAAGAGGGAATTGGCCTCTCAATGCACAAAACGATTAGTGGAGTGGCCGTGATCTGGACTCGACAGATACAGCCATCCTCGCAACGGACACCGGCCAAACTCCTGACAGTTTACCGGCGGAGTCACCGTAAGGATCTTACCATCAGTTGTCGTCAATTCATTGCGTCCAGTGAGCGTGCCTTCAATCATCCAGCGTGAACTCGAAATCTTCTCCCGAGTCCAGGTCGAGTTCGGCTTCTTGCGTGGCAGGCAGGGTTCGGTAGACGGAAGACGGCCCGGTAAAGAACTCGTCAAAGGTCGATTCCGGGGGATCATAATCGATGCCGAGCTTTCGCCGCGTCGCTGTGAGGTCCTTGTTGCATGAGGGACACACAAGGTTGTGGTCGAAACTTACGTAGCCGCATTTTTCACATTTCAAAGCGCACCTCCGCTCATGGGGGCCGTTCCAAGATTCTGCAACAAAAGTAACATGAACTACTTGATAAATCAAGTCTTATCGGGCAATACAATATCGAAGGGCTTATGGGGAGCGTTTCTTTGGAAACTTATCTGCCTGATTGCGGTGCTCGCGGCCCTGGGATGCGCGAGTGTACCCCATACGGGGCGTCGGCAGTTCAACATGGTCTCCGATCAACAACTTAGCGCTCTCGCGCTAAAGGCCTTTAACGAGGTCGTTGCAAAAGAACCTCCGAGCAAAGATCAGCGGCTCAACGAAATCGTACGGAAAGTTACCGAACGAATTAGCAAAGCCGCGGAAATGATCGACAAACCGAAGTTCGACTGGGAAGTACGAGTTATCGACAGGGATGTGCCCAATGCCTTTTGTCTCCCTGGGGGAAAGATCGTCGTCTGCACCGGCATCGTTCCTTATGCGAGAAATGAGGCGGGGCTGGCCGCGGTCATCGCTCATGAAACGGCGCATGCAGTCGCGCGACACAGCGGGGAGCGATTGAGCCAACAGGTCGCGTTAAGGGGCGCTATGACGGTTGGGGGTGAGGTCTTGAAAAAGGATGATGGAACCCTGGACTCTAAAGCCCGTGTCGCTCTCGGGGCTCTGGGCATGGGCGGAACAGTCGGTATCATTTTGCCGTACAGCCGTGTTCATGAATTAGAGGCAGATCGCATAGGGCAGATATATATGGCCGCTGCCGGGTACGATCCGGCTGAGGCGGCTCGGCTGTGGGATAGGATGTCCAAGGTAAAAAAACCTCCGATACCGGTGTGGTTGTCCACGCATCCCGCTGACGAAGAGCGCGTCAGCAAGCTTAAGGAATTTCTGCCGGAGGCGCAGAAGTTTTACGCCGAAGCGCCCACGAAGTATGGCGTTGGCGCTCCGCTTTGACACGCGACACCAAAGTTTAGTGCTTTTGGGCTGCGCGTCGTGAGCACGGGATCGTGCTGGCTACATAAGATCAGCCCTGTTAGCCGGGCAGTGAAGCGTCGAGAGGAAGAATCATGAAAACTGGTGAAGAAGTCAGAGCGTTTATCGCGATCGAGCTGCCCGAATCCGTAAAATCATTCCTCACGAAGATTTCAACCGAACTCAAAAAATGTGGCGGACATGTCAGATGGGTGAGACCCGAAGGAATACATCTTACCCTGAAGTTTCTCGGCTCGGTCCCAAGTGACCTTGTTCCTCGAATTCAAGAAGCGGCACTACCACTGTTTAAAGAACAGAAGCCAGCGCAGTTGCATGTTTCCAGGCTGGGGGCTTTCCCGAATCTCATGAGGCCCCGCGTGGTCTGGGCTGGACTGGAAGACCCGACAGGAGCCCTTCCTCCGCTGGTCGATCGCCTGGAAACAGCACTGGAACCGCTTGGTTTTCCAAAAGAAAAGAGACCCTTCAATCCGCACCTTACCCTCGGGCGATTCAAATCCAACGAGGGGAGCTCAGAGCTTGTCGAAGCCATCCGGGACAAAATGGACATTGTGGGGCCCTCTTTTGTGGCGGATCATGCGGTAATCTTTGAGAGCGTTTTGAAGCCTTCCGGCGCCGAATATTTCCAGCTATTCCGCTTTGACTACGGTCCTGTCTGATCTCCCTCCAGGTGTGATCCGCAAGAAGGGTTTTATTCAGGCATTGGAGACCGACTTCCTCTAGGACCCGCTCCCAATGCCTTCATTGACAGGCGACTGGCGAACCTGTACAATAAATTCATCGGGAAAATGCCTTTCGGAGCGGAAAACCCATGCACACCCGAGTGTTTTCAATAGTATTCATCCTGGGGCTCCTTCTGATCGCCGCTGAATTGAAGATTCCTGTCATCTCCGCGATGCCCGTGGAAGATCCTGCACCTTCTGTACAAGACCAGAGCACCGATCAGCCTGCACCTGTTCCGACCACGAGTTCTCCGGCTTCGCTTGACGCGCAGCCTAGGCCTGTTGACTCCCCCGCGTGCCTCGCCGAGGCTCCCGACGACCCCTGTCTTCCGCCACTATACAAAAACTGGCGGGAAATGAGCCTCCACAACCAGGAAAACGCCTATTATCACGAGTTCTCACGATTCAGAATTCACATAGATCGGTCCAACTTCGAGTTGATCTTCGAGGGGATCCATCGGGACGAGTCTGTTGAGGAGATCTACCGTACCCACGTGGGATTGGGAGACACCGAGTCCCCGACCCCTGAGGGCAGATTCCTCATCAATCACGTGTATTGCTACCCCGATGTGGTCCTTTTCGACGCGTCGGGTGAGCCGGTCCCCGGGGTGTACGATGGGTTCTTTGCCCCTTTGCTCCTTTGCGATGAACAGGGGAGATGCGAGAGGCACCGTGAACTTGGGATGCACGGGTACAATCATCCGGGGGGATCCGACCCTCAAGTGACCCTGGCGAGCACATATGGCGCTATCTCGGCGGGATGTATAAGGTTGCCGGATCCTTGCAGGTTCAAAGCGTCTCTGATCAGGTTGGTCGGAATAGGGCCGATGAAGCGGAACGACAGGGGGTCATACCACTGGCTCAACAAACCGGTGGAGGTGGTCATTGATGGCGACTATCCCGGCGGGGAAGATCAATTGACTTTGCTGTCGCTCATCCGAGAAGGCGCAGTGCAAGTGCAGGAGGGGTTGAAGAACGTCCTGGACATATTCTATCGATAGTAGGCCGATGTGCAATCTTGCGGTCCGCTCGGCTTTCCCTAATTCGTGGCACCATGTTGCCTAGTTCGTTGGCACGTCTCAGGGGCTGCGAAGCAAAACAAAAGTATGTCAGACTCCCAGCAGCCTGAATGATTCACCCGGAGCGGCGGTGACCATGAGTGTCGTTGCGCGACGCGCACTAGCGGATGAAGTCTCGGACCCACCAGACCAAAAATAGACTGGCCTTACCCAGTCTATGGATAGATCGAACCGATCCACCTGAGAAATATGACACAAGCAATAAGAAAAAGGGCCATTGCCAACCATGATAAGATGTCTCTCATATGCGGCCCCCTTACGCGCTCTCCTCACACCTGCAAGTAACACATATCTACCATAGCCGCTTCCCGTCATGACAATACCGGCGGCGGAGCAATCGCAAAGCCTGGGGCGGGTGAAACTCCTGCCTCTCCACACCTAGAGAGTCTGCGCCTAGATCGTTGACACTTTGGATGTATTCCGTAAGGCATCTCCAGTTTGAAGTTACGCGCCCAATGTCCTGACGCGTCGATGGCGGCCACATTGCGGACCGCCATCGACGCATGATAAAAGCGGGCCTGAAGAAAAGCCCTATGATTCAAATGACCTCTGTGCCCTGGATGGGGGGGTTATGGGGGAGGGAGGGTGTCCATCCAGGGTGAGAGGTCTAAGCGAGGGCCATCGGCTTTCACCGAATGGCCATCTCACAGTTCAGGACTATAGGAGATGCCATGGCAAAAGTCAAGAAAATACTTTAAGAAATACAAATATCATATTGTTATTTAAAGTAATAAATTGAATGATATTATACGTGAACACCTTGCCCCTACCTCAGGCCACTCTTTCCTTATGTTTCCATGGTATTGATATCATGAACTATTAGGCACCAGTGTTACAAGCGCTCTCGTAACGCGAATAATTAAATAGATGTTTCCGGCAGATATCATTACCGGCCAAGGATGTCCGGTTCACGGAAAGATGATATTTTCGTATGAAACAGGCGAGGGCAAGCTTACAATAATCCTGACTCAAAAACATGTCGGAAGAGGACTCAGAGTGCCCGAGGCAGCCCCGGAGAATGACTTCCGCTCACTCATTGAGCGCTGCAACTGTGGAGACAGGGAAGCATGGGCACAATTTTATGCACTTTGCTTTCCGTTGGTTTCCCTCGCCGTGCGAAGGATCTCTTACTCTGATCCTGAGGATAACGAGGACACGATTCAGGATGTATTCGTTCAACTTTTCAAGGCGTTACGGGCCTACGACCCAGCACGCTCCTTGCAAGCCTATGTTCTGGAAATAGCGCGCCGCGTGGCCATCGGGCGTCTTAGGAACATGGCTGCTGCGAAACGGGGGGGTCTGAATCCGGGCCACAAGCGAGTAAACGCGCACGATTGTGATGATGACGAAGAGGCGGTTGCAGTTGCATCGCCTCATGCAGATCAGGAGGTTTTGCTCATCAAGGCCCAGGAGGGCAATTTGCTGAGAAAAGCCCTGGGAAACGTCACTGAGAATTGCCGGCGGCTACTGTTGTTAAGATATGAACAGGAGCTTTCGTATAAGGAGATCGCCAAGACAACAGGCGTTAAAGAACCGACACTCCGAGTTCGCGTTCAGCGATGCCTTTCGGCACTGGGCGAGCGCTACTCAGAACTCTCGTCAAAGGAGAATGGCACATGACCCACTCCAAAGAAGGTTGTCCTGATGGATGGGATCCAGCCGAACTCCTGGCCTACCTGGAAGAGGAGGTGGGACCGCTGACCCGAACAGCCTTGGATGAACACCTCAGGGCGTGTTCAATCTGTTCGGACGAGCTGGACGCCCTTCGCAAGTGGGATGCTCTGGTGCGGGAGCATCCGGAATCTTTCCATCCGGATGCCGAGGACCTCTACCGTCTTGTTTCTCGAGGTGAAGACCCGGCGGGCGACACAAAGAATCACGTTGACTCATGCCGGGACTGCACCGAGGCTGTGCAATTGCTCAGCGAAATGCTTTCCGCCGAGAACGCGGCGCAAGAACCGCCACCTCGGATGCCTGGATCACTAGTTTCTAGATTGGAAGAACTTTATGGTGTTCCCGGCAGGGTACCACATCGCGAACATCTGTCTTCATTCTTCAACAGATTGCTTGGGATTCGATTGCGTCTCCCTGTTTTGGCGCTCGGCACTGCTGCGGCGGTTGTCATCATGGCAGTTCTTGTTTTGCCGAGGCCGAAGATGTTCAACGACCATCTTTGGCCCAGCGCAGTTGCCCCAGTCGAAGCGCCTGGCAGCTCGGCCGGTTCCGTCCCGCGACCTTCCGCGAGAGACCAGTCTCGCGTCTCCGAGAAACAGACAAGAGAAACGCAGGCGCCAGACCAAGAAATGGGAAATGGATCTCCAGCACAACCGTCACCGCTTCCCCGTTCACTTCCATTGTTACAAGGCGGGACAACCGGTCCGGACACACGCCGGGACGAGGAAAATCTCCAAGAGAGTGCCCCTGGAGGGGCCGCAAAGTCGCGCTCTATCAGGGCTCCAGCGGTGCCTAAATATCAACTGGAGAAAAAAGTTACAGCTCCGCAGGCGATCGTCGACGGTAACGCGAAACCAAAGCTGGGTCTCCGCGCGGGCAAAGTGTCGGAATCTCGCTTTGGCAGCCCAATGCTCCCCCACGGGATTGGAATTCCAGTGAGGGTTCAAATCGTGGACTCTGCAGGTCACCCCATCTCTGCGCTCGAGTTCGTGCCTCCCAAGACTGCGGACAACCGTTTTTCTTTTTCTGGACAGTCCAGCGGTGAGAAGGCACTTGGGGGCAAGGTTCCGATCAAGTTTAAGGAAGAGGCAGGGCCCGCGGCGCCCTCGGAAAGCGAAGCGGAGGGTTATAAGGTCGTCGTTTCCGTCCGGGAATCACAAGGGGTTTACGATATAGATGCAAAACTCTTTCGTGACCCTTGGGTCCAAGAAGAGGCGCCCATCGCGAAGATCAATGCTCAAAAGGTAAGTAAGGAGAATTTGCAGAGCAAAATAGGTGAGTTGGTTTTTTCGCTGTTAGCAATTGAGTGACGTATGTCAGCAATTCTGTTAGGTTTTCCAGAATCCGGAAACTACCATGACAATGCTCAGTCCCACAAGAATGATTACAACTGCCCATGACACAAGATTCAGAATAAAACCGTTGGTATGTTCCCTCATAATCGAGGGATCGTTTATCAGGAGCAGCATAAAGATCAGAACCACAGGCAGCACCAGGCCGTTGATAACCTGGGAAATGAACATGATCGAAACAAGGGGTAGGGTGGGTGTCAGGATAACTAGCCCCGAGAAAAAAATCGTAAAACAGTAAAGGCCGTAAAACTGAGGGGCCTCAGAGAACTTCTTATCCAGACTGGATTCCCAGCCGAAGGCTTCGCAAACTGTATATGCAGTCGACAACGGCAGAATCGCCGCCGCGAACATGGAAGCATTAAAGAGACCGAAGGCAAAAAGCCATGTGCAGTACGAACCTGCCAGCGGTCGCAATGCCAGCGCAGCTTGTTCCGCGGTTTCGATCTTTATGCCGGCCTTGAACAGAGTGGCCGCGCATGCGAGAATGATGAAAAAAGCCACAACATTCACCACGACCGAGCCGGTAATTACATCTAAACGCACGGCCGCAATGTCTTTGAACACCAGACCTTTGTCCACAATCGAAGCCTGGAGATAGAATTGCATCCACGGCGCGATTGTCGTGCCAACTAGCCCCACGAGCATCACCAGATACGCTGAGTCGGACCTGAGCGTGGGAGCTGCCACCGCGCCCACTACTTCCAGCCAGTCAGGGCGCGCCAGAAAGCCGGTAGCCACATAGGCCAAGTAGAACACGCATGCTGTAAGAAAGACTTTTTCGACCGACCTGTACGATCCTTTGACGGCAAGCCACATGAGGAAGAAGATGCTGAGAGGAATCGTGATGTAACGAGAAAGACCGAAGATCTCCAGCGATGCGGCAATTCCGGCGAATTCTGCCAGAGTGTTCCCCAAGTTGGTGAGCACCAACAGGATCATGAGGTAAAACGTGAGCTTAACCCCAAAACGTTCACGGATCAGATCCGATAGCCCCTTGCCGGAGACCACCCCCATCCTGGCGCCCATTTCCTGAACGATCAAGAGAACGATTGTGATCGGGATCAGCGACCAAAGCATACTCAGGCCGAATTCGGCTCCTGCAAGAGAATAGGTGGTAATGCCGCCTGCATCATTATCCACGTTGGAGGTGATAATTCCGGGACCCATCAGGATCAGCAAGCCCCACAAGGCTACCATTCTTCGTCGGAAGTATCCCTGTCCTACAGCTTTGCCCGAGCTTGTGATTTCGTTTGACACTACTGACTCTCCGGAATTACTTGCCTAGATGCGGGGCGACGATTTCCATGAGGGCCTTGAACCGTATCACGCCCATGATACGGTTTTCATCGTCCACTACAGGAATTGCCCTGAAACCGTACTTAACGAACGTGTCAGCAAGGTCTTCGGCTTCGTCATCGATCTTGGCCGTGACGACCCTAGTGGTCATTATTCGCTCGATCGGGGTGAAGATCTCGTGAGAAAGAAGTTCTCTCAGATTCACCACCCCGAGCAGCCTGGAATCCGAATCAACCACATATATGTAATAGATGATGTCCACTTTGTCCGCGTTCTGTCTGACAGCAGCGAGCGCATCGACTATGGTCTTGTCACGGGGGAGCGACATAAATTGGGTGGTCATGAGACCCCCGGCTTCATCTTCCTCGTGGGCCAACAGACCTTTAACCGTCTCCTGGTATTCGCCGTCCATTTCCCGGAAGATTCCCTTTGCGGTCTCCGTAGGGAGGTCGGCGATCAAGTCTGCAGCTTCGTCGGGAGACATCTCTTCGAGAATGTCCGCAGCTTTTTCGGGTTCAAGTCCCCTCATTATCGAGACCTGAACTTTTGGGTCCATCTCTTCCAGGGCATCGGCAAGGACTTCTTCGTCGAGGGATTCCACCACAGCGGCTCGCTCGTGAACGTCCATGTCTTCGATGATATCTGCAAGATCCGCGGGGTGCAGGTCGGACAGTTTGCTCTGGGGGATCTGTAGTCTGAGCCGATCTGGATCGGCCAGTGGCTGGACATAATTCCAAGCGATAAACTTTTCTTTTGGGGTGTAGTCGAAAAACCACTCTGTAAATCGGACCACGGGCCTCTCAAATCCCAAGCGCCTCAGAAGGCCCCTGACGCCGACATCCACTTGGACCAGCATGAGTTTCCTGTCGGACCTCACGAATTGAAGGTCATTCACCCGTTCGACCTTGGCGCCGTGAACGTCGACTATCTGCTTGTCCAAGAGAAAATCCTTCAAGAGGATATGCGAAGAAGGGAATACTCCGTCGGCCAATGGGCTCGGAACGGCTCCACTTTTCAGCCTGATTCTCGCTGGTTCCACTGAGTCGACGTCATTCCAATTGACACACCACCTTTCGCTGGACCACGCATGGCGATATACCAGCTTCACAACCTCGGGTAGCACTCGGTCCAGGTCCACGAGCAGGTCCAGGGCCTTGCCGAGCCCTTTGCCTTCGGCTGAAAGGACTTTCCTGGCAAGCAACGTGCTCAGGTAGTATGTCTCTGGGTAAGAGGCTTCCAAGGTGGTACTCCGGTAACTGCTTCCAGTGTGATTGTGTCGGGCAGAGTCCGGGAATCAGAGAATAGGCGGCCCTGAAACAGAAGTGAGCCGCAACAGACATATAGAACCATATCCCTAGAGCGATTCTTTTGAAAGGAAAAGATTTTTCCTAAGGTTCGGAAACCATCCAAGGATCGGCGGATTGGCTCCCAATGCTTTGATCATTGCCTGGTATTTGCTTTCGGTTACAGACTAGAGCGTAGGTATTCAACCGAAACTTTTCACGAACCTTACCACGATCAAGGCCAAGAGGGCTATCAGGTAGATCCTTAAGAAGAAGAGCGCAAATCGCGTCATTCTAGTCATCTGTACACGAGCCATAGCTGCCTCCTTATTCTTTCACACGGATTTCGACACCCTTCATGATGTCGTTGTACCGAATGGTACCCAGGAGGTGATCTTGGCTGTCCACCACAGGAATCATTCGATAGTGGTACTTCGCGAACATCTGCGCCAGATCCTTACGCACGTCGTCTTCATCTGCGGCGACCACTGGTGAAGTCATGATGTCGCCCACCGTCATATTGTCGCCAGCGAGAACCAATTCCCGCAGATCAACCACACCCAGAAGAATATTGTCCGCGTCTGTCACATAAATGTACGAGATGCTCCCAGGCTCACGTCCTGACAGCCTTGTGGTTTCCAAAACGTCGCCAACCTTGGCATCTCGACGTAATGCAAGGAAATCCGCTGAGAGGATACTTCCAGCGGTGGTCTCGTCTTCTGCAAGGATGGCTCTTACCCGTGTGGCTGTATCTTCGGGAAGCAACTCCATTAACCCCGTTACCTGGTCATGGGGAATCACGGTAAAGAGGTCCGCCAATTGAGGGATTGTCAGTTCAGAGAAGACACTTCGGGCCTTTTCTCTCCGTAGGCTCGCAATAATCTGACGTTGCGCCCTTGGCTCCGTCTCCATCAGCGTTTCAGCAGCCTTTTCAGAATCCAGAGACGTGAAAAGGGCGTGCTGCTCTTGGCCGGAGAGTTCCTCAAGGACATCAGCCAAATCTTCACTGGGCAGGTCCAAGAGTTCTTTACGAGTAAGAGACAAAGAGACCTTGTCTGTGGAAACCGCGTCTTCCACAGACAAGGGTTGCACGTATTTCCAGGATATAAGCTGATCTTTGATCCATCGGACCTTGCCCAATCCTATCCTCCTAAGGAAGCCATTGAACGAGATGTCTACATCCACCAGAAGAAGCTTTGCCCTGGATTCGACCAGACAAACGTCGTTTACTACTTCCACCTTGCGCCCATCTGTATCCAAAACCGTGCGCCCCATGAGGTGCTTATCAAGCAGAATCCAGCCGGGTTGATCCACGAATGGTGGATATTTGCCGGAGCCATCTGGAGGTTGAACAAAAACAGCGTCTCCCTCAATTCTTAGCACCTTATCCCAAGGTACGAATTCCGTGGGTTTGCCCCACCCGTGTTCGATGTAGATCCCAACGGACTGCGGGTACGGGTCCGACAACGCGAACACAAGATCGGTCAGTTTTCCAATGCGATCCTTGATCTTCCCGGCGCAAACCCGACGCTGGAGGAGTTCAGAGAAATACATGACATGATGGCTGCCGTTGGTACCTAATGACATCCTCGACTGCGCTGTATGATTGTTCAGCGTGATCATGGTCTAACCTCCGCTATTGCCCGAAAAGCTTTGGGAAAAGGGTTTGTACGCCCAAGAGCGTCGACATGAAGACGACAAGAATCACTATCGCCCAATTGGTGATGTTTTGTCGCGGTGTGTTTACGAATTCTCCCATAACGGACCGGTCGTTGAGAAGCAGAATCAGGAATACCAACGCCGCAGGCAGCAGGGTGACGGCAACAACCTGGACGAACATCGTGATTACGATCAACGGCGCTCCCGGAATCAGAACCACCGCACCTGATGTTAGCAGCATGATCAAATACACTGCGTAAAACCACGGGGCATCTTTCACCTTCTGGTTTAATGAGTGTGACCATCCAAAGATCTCGCCGACAGCCCACGAGGTAGACAAAGAAATGCACAATGCCCCGAGAAAGCCTGCATCAAAAAGACCAATGGCGAAAAGTCGTTTGGCCCATTCTCCCTGCCCCTCGGGTAAGAGCGGAGCAATGGCTTCAGCACATTGTTTAACATCTTCAATGATAATCTGAGGGTCATGGTAATAAAGTACAGCACCAGTAGCGATTATGATGAAGACGGCTACAACGCATGTCACAAAAGAACCGATCCAAGTATCTATTTTCCCAGACTTGATGTCGTGAACATCCATACCTTTGTCCACCACGGCGCTTTGCTGGAAAAAGATCTGCCACGGAGTAATCGTAGTGCCGATGTTGGCCAGAAGTATGA
>JBKQMK010000524.1:0-24965 GCA_052146735.1 Desulfomonilaceae bacterium
TCGGAAACTCTTCGCTTAAGGGGGCGCGCTTGGCCGTCACAGACCGCAAGCTCTTTAACCGCTCTCGCGATATAGCGCGCTCCATGACAAACATAGAGCTTTCGGAAGATCCTTCTTACATGGACAA
Source organism: Desulfomonilaceae bacterium (assembly GCA_052146735.1). GTDB lineage: Bacteria > Desulfobacterota > Desulfomonilia > Desulfomonilales > Desulfomonilaceae > CAWBBA01. Next base: position 128 of record JBKQMK010000524.1, read on the forward strand.
CTTTATGGCGGCTCTCTTCCTCCCTCACACGAGAGCAGAGCTTTTCCCATCGGTTCATGTGGAGGTATAGGGTGGGTATAAGAGAGAAGGTCACGAAGCAAGCTTCATTGCAGGGACCCGCATAGTGCCACGGAGGTACCGAAGGTTCATCCGCGCACGCACGGATAAGCGTTGGAATGACTAAATGGTATCCGCAGCTTCGAGTCGTGTCACCCTCTCCCCTGGCGAGAAAGGGGGGGTGAGTGTCTCTTCCGAATCATGATATACGTTTAGTTCAACGCTGATGGGGAGTTTTGGGCCGTATCGCCTTCATTTCCTACCGTTTGAGCTTTGCTCGCGGTACGGCCATGAGCGTCACCATGGCCTTGGCCACGGGAACCTGATCCCCGTCCCGTATATCCAAGACTTCGGACTCCGACACAATAATCTGACGTCCCTCTCTTATGACGCGAGAATTGCATACCAACTCTTCCCCGAACGCGGGGCGGAGAAAGTTGATCTTGAATTCTATGGTGAGGATCTGCATGTTTTCAGGCACGGTAGTAAACGCCGAATATCCGGCCGTATGATCGGCCATGGTCGCCATAACACCGGCATGTATGAAACCGTCCTGCTGACGGTGGTCTTCTTCAATTTTCACGTTCGACCGAAACATTCCCCACTGAGCGTGCTGTGCTTTGAATCTGCAGAATCTGATGAATCCACGCTCGTAATCGCTCTTTAGGTAGGCTGCCCTTGTTTCAGATATTTGGCGTTGACGCATGGTTAACCCTTTGAAGTTCGGTTGCAACGGCGTGCAAATCCCCTGGACCTGTCGAGCACCCAGATAAGTCGCGCAGGGACGTGATTCGGCGGTTACGGTTTTCAGTAAACGAGTTGATTGCTAAGGTTAGCCATTGTGCTGGGAAATTGTCAAGGTAAGGTCTTCAAGATCACAAGTTCTGCTGTCCCTCTGAGACCACCTCTGTTGGTCAGCTAATACGAATGCGCTGTCCAATAAGTCGTATCGCCGATCGCTGTTTTGGGTGGGTCTCCGGAGCGCATCCAGTCTCCGCCGTTAGTAGCACAGGAGCTCTGCTCGCAACAGCGCCAACTGCGGTGGTGAATTGCCACTCGCTTGAAAGCACATCGGTCCAAGCCTGTCTAACCGTCGAGCTGATTTACTATTCACTTATCCGCGGGAAGTTTGAATCATCTCATGGAAATTAGTTGACATTTTCCGTTCAGGCTCACCGTAGCCGATTATTCACTTCGCTGAAATTTGTTGCATAAAAGAGAATTTTTTTGGTAGCATAATAAATTACCCAAAGATTATCGGTCGGAGCGCAGATCTGGGGATGGTTAGCCTTAGGAACAACAAGTGCCGAATTTGCTGAGGGAAAAGTGCCGGTCCATAGACGCTTATCAACCCCTCGGGAATAGAGAACCCTCTGCGCATTCCATTGTCGGCCAGGAAATTTGGACCGACCGGTAAGACTCGGTCGCCAAGCCAATTAAATTTTCCACGGAGAGCACTATGAGCTACAAGTATATCTTTTCGTTTCATGACGGGGATGGAAAAAACAAGAACCTCTTGGGGGGCAAGGGTGCTGGTCTCTGCGAGATGACTCAGATCGGCCTCAACGTGCCGCCCGGATTCGTGATCAGCACTGAAGCTTGTCTGGCCTTTCTTGACTCTCCGAATGGGGACCTACCTCCGGGATTGATGGATGGCGTTAAAGCACATATCAAGGACCTGGAGAAAGTCACCGGCAAAGGCTTCGGCGATCCCGCCAACCCTTTGCTTGTCTCGGTTCGGTCTGGATCCGCCCTTTCAATGCCAGGGATGATGGACACTATTCTCAACCTTGGCCTAAACTCGCTGACTGTGCAGGGGTTGGTAAAACAAACTCAAAATGAGCGATTCGGATATGATGCTTATCGCCGTTTCATTCAGCTCTACGGCAAAATTGCGATGGGGGCACCGGACGAAAACTTCAACCAGACTCTGGAAGCCATCAAGGTCAAATCCGGGGCGATATCGGATGTGGATCTTACCACTGAAGATCTGAAAGAAGTCTGTGAACTCTTTCTCCACGTGGTTGAGGAACAGACCTTCAGACCCTTCCCAGAAGATGTGTACCAGCAATTGGAAATAGCCATAAAAGCGGTGTTCAACTCATGGATGGGAAAGCGCGCAGTGGATTACAGGCGTGAGTTCAACATCACCCCGGAAATGTGCAACGGCACAGCCGTCAGCGTGGTTGCCATGGTCTTCGGGAATATGGGCAACGACAGCGGCACCGGTGTCGGCTTCACTCGGGACCCGGCTACCGGCGAAAACAAAATGTTCGGCGAATACCTGGTAAATGCCCAGGGAGAAGATGTGGTGGCCGGTATCCGCACGCCTAAACCTATCCAAGCTATGGCCGAGGAAATGCCGGGCCTGTATCGTCAACTGGAAGATTTGCGTAACAGGCTGGAAAACCATTACCGGGAAGTTCAGGATTTCGAATTCACTATTGAAAAAGGTGTTCTTTACTGCCTCCAGACCCGCAATGGCAAAATGAACGCAACGGCCATGGTGAGAACTTCCGTGGAAATGGTCGAGGAGGGGTTGCTGACCAAGGAAGAAGCTCTGCTCCGCATCAATCCAGAGCATCTGGAGCAGATGCTGTACCGCGGCCTGGACCCCAACTTCGAAGCCGAACCCATTGCTCAGGGCCTACCTGCGTCACCAGGGGCCGCGTCTGGTAAGTGCATCTTCGATGCGGACAGAGCAGAAGTCCAGGGCAAGGCAGGCGAGAAGGTGATCCTGGTGCGTGAGGAGACCAAGCCGGACGATATTCACGGTTTTTTTGCTTCTCAGGGTATTCTCACGAGCCGCGGAGGTAAGACCTCTCACGCGGCAGTGGTAGCCCGGGGTATGGGCAAACCTTGTGTAGCCGGCGCAGAGGGGATACGGGTTGATGTTACCCACAGGCTGGCTCTGATAGGGGACCATGTGGTTCACGAGGGAGAAGTCATTACTATAGACGGCGCCACAGGAAATGTGTACCTCGGTAAAATTCCTACGGTCGAGCCGGAATTCAGTCCTCAACTCAACATTCTGCTGGGGTGGGCAGATGAGTTGGCCAAACTTCAGGTCATGGCCAACGCTGACATTCCGGACGATGCGAAACGGGCGCGAACCTATGGAGCTGTCGGTATAGGCTTATGCCGCACGGAGCGCATGTTTAACGCGCCCGATCGTCTGCCCATAGTGATCGAGTTGATACTGGCCGAGGTCTTCGAGGATCGCCAGAAGGCCCTCATCCGGTTGTTGCCCATTCAACGATCCGATTTTAAGGGCCTATTTGAAGTTATGTCCCCGTACCCCGTAACAATTCGCCTTCTTGACCCGCCGTTTCATGAATTTCTTCCCTTGGAAAACGAACTCGTGGAGCAGCTTGACGATTTGAGGCGTCTGCGACGAACCGCGAAGACCACGGAAAGACTGCTGGAGAGCGTAAAGCTGGTGGATACCGAACTTTATGCTAACTACCGCGAACAGCGGCAAGGCTTGCCCATATTCTTTGCGGATCTAAACGTCAAGGAGATAGACGAAGCAATCAACAAGAAGGAACTTATGCTACTGAGGGCCCGGTCCCTCCGAGAGGCCAACCCCATGCTCGGGCATCGCGGGGTCCGACTTGGCATTTCCTATCCCGAAATCTATACCATGCAGATCCAGGCAATCCTCGAGGCGGCAGCAGAATGCGTAAAGGAAGGTATTGAAGTCCACCCGGAGATCATGGTCCCCCAGGTCTGCGCCGATACAGAATTGAAATGGGTCAAGCGATACGTGGACAAGGTGCAGAAAGAGGTCGAAGAAGCCCACGGAGTGAAGCTCGATTTCAAATACGGCAGCATGATTGAAGTGGTGCGGGCCTGCCTCACTGCCGATGAGATGGCACGTGTAGCTGAATTTTTCTCGTTCGGGACCAACGACCTTACTCAAGCAGCATTCTCGTTCAGCCGCGAGGACGCGGAGAACAAATTCCTCCCCTATTATCAACAGCGCGGTGTCCTCGAGGCGAATCCCTTCGAAGCCCTGGATGTCAAATGCCTGGGGCCTCTTATGAAGATGGCCGTGGAAGCTGGTCGCAGGGCTCGGCCCGGCCTCAAAATAGGGATATGTGGAGAACATGGAGGGCATCCAGGTTCTATCCGTCTGTGTCATCAAGTGGGTCTGGACTATGTATCGTGCTCAGGACCCCGAGTGCCGATTGCCCGTTTGGCCGCGGCCCATGCGACCATGCTGGAAAAGAGCTACGACCTTTAGTGATTGGTAATGAAAATCTGTGCCGCTGAAACCGATCATCAGGTTTTGGCCGGGGAACTCGTTCCGCGATTCAGGTAGGTTGTGCTCATACCGACCTGACAGCCGATGGGCAGAGGGGCACCAGAGACGACCGACGTACCTGTCTCTTCATTATAGTACAATGTGTTGAAAATTGCGGTGAGTGACTTCAATGAAGACCCCCCTTTCCCTTCCCTCTCCCGCCAAGGGAGAGGGTTTTATAGTCCCCCTCCCTTGACGGGCGGGGTTAGGGGAGGGTGATTTCTGGCGCTGCTTCTTCCTTGACAGGAAAGTTGCGGCGGTGATAAGGTGTCAGCAGTATTTTCATGTGATCTAGTGTGCGACACAGTGATGCGCGCATTGTATTGAGGTATAGCGATGAAAACTTCCAGGGTTGCTGTCCTTCTCGTGCTCGTCATGCTTGCGATGGGGGCGGCTTTGCCCTGTTCCGCCGGTGAGGCCGGCTATCGATCCTGTGTGCCTGATAGGCCCATTCCACCGGAGAGCGTGGGCCCTGTTTCCATTCCTTTCGACCTCCCCATCTGGCCCACAATAGTCAAGACCGAATTCCACATACTTCCCTGGGTAAGTTTGGGCAAGATGTCCGTGTGCATTCCTGGCACTTGCAAGTCCATTGAGTTTCCTGCTCCCTGCATTTCTCTAAAGCCTATTCCCGTCTGGTTTCCTTGGCTCCGGCCGTTGGATGCGGAATGCAAAGACAGTGAGGTCTGCCGCGTCCCGTGAGACGCTTTCTACCTGGTGCTACACGAAGCAGCAATTAATCTCGGTCTCCCCTGCCTCCCCCGCGCAAACTCGCTCGTCCTTCCGTAAACTCGTAATGAAAGAGGTCTTGCCCTCGTGAATCGTTCCTCTCTTGCACTGACTCTGGAGCGGTCCTTGGAATTCCTCCAGACTGACGGGCTCTTTCTTATGTCAGGTGAGGCCCGAGACTCCTTTGTCCAAAAGACCCAAGTTTTACTGCGAAAAGCCCGCCAGCAGGGAGAAGTGCTTTATGTGGGCATTCTCGGCGGAACCGGGGTCGGCAAGTCGACTCTCATCAATGCTCTGGCGAGAGATGACATCTCAGATTCGTCAGACAAAAGACCGTTTACCGATCATGCCGTTGTATATCGGCACAGGGATACCCCACGAGGGCTGGAAGAAATCTCCGCGCTTATACGCGACAACGACGCCGTTCATGATTCTGATATCATAAAGGACCTTGTTCTGCTGGATCTTCCCGATTTTGATAGTATCGAGCAGGATAATCGCACGGCAGTCCTCGAGATCCTTTCTTGCCTCGACTCAGTTGTGTGGGTAGTAAGTCCGGAGAAATACGCGGATGCCGTCTTTTATGGATTCGTGGGGCAGACCCTGATCAACAGGGAAAACTTCACGTTTGTGCTTAACAAGGCTGACGAACTAATTGAAGAGGACGCGGTCGATCCGCACAGCAAGCTCAAGGAGGTGCTGGGAGACTTCACTTTTCGGCTCAAGCACGAGGCCGGCATCGAACAACCCAGAGTATTCATCCTTTCGGCTGCTCACGAAGTTAATGGAAAAAACAGGGAACCGGTTCTGGAGAGCGAATTCAAACGCTTCAGGAGTTTTCTGATGGTTCGCAGAGACGCCAAGGAGATCGCTTCGGTTAAGACGGTCAATCTTATGGAGGAAACCCGACACCTACTGAACGAATTGAATACTCTAATTTCCCCAGAGAAAAAGAAGCGGCTGTTGAATCGAATCCATGATATCCAAACTGAGTCTAGCTCAGAGGCGCCCGCTTCGAGTCTGCGGCTCATCGATCACGAAAATAAGCTTGCCGAGCGACTTTTACCCTTTCTGATGAATGAAGACACATCGATAGGGCCGGTGAGGCTCGCGATGAGGCTGCTCAACCTGGGCCGTGGGCACGCTGCGAAGGCTTTCCACGAAGACCTGGATCGGATCTTCCTGCGGACCGCGCGGGCGGTGAGTAAAGAGAGACTCACGGAGATTGAAAAAGTGGGTGCGCGATTGGACTCGGAGTTTCTTCTTGCGTTTCCGCGGGCTGACGGTTCTGAGAGTGAGGAAGGCCCTGAAAACTTGATGAACATGGCGTTGAATCAAGCCTCCAAACTGTTGGCCCAGAAGCTGAAATGGAAAAAAGAATCCCTTGCGGGACGACTTGCAAATTGGCGGCGTCGCGGCCAAAAACTGGTCTTGGGCATTCCCGCGCTGATTCTGGTTGTGAGGTTGGCCGGCCAAACCTCCATCGAAGGGTGGTTGGAGCATCCTAGCCTAGCCGGCGCATTGAAGATCCTCGTTGGATTTCTTACCGCTCTTTTCAGTTCCGACGGTTTGACCGGTCTCACGGTGTTGCTCATCTGCCAACTGTTTCTCATCTTTTATCTGGCTGCAAAGCGAATTAAAAAGATAGAAAAGGACGCTCGCAGCCTTGCAATGTCAGCGATGCGAGACTTCGACACCAGCCTCGATGCTGCCGCGCTCCAAATCCGACAGAAGAGGAGAGAATTCGCACTACAGATCCAGGAAGGTATCGATCACCTGAACGCTCTGAACTCGGCCTTTAACGGCATGATAGCCGGCTACCAGCGTTGAGGTAATTATCACAAACAAATCCCTCAGTATTCTATGCCCCTGAGCGCTCCGACTCCGCTATCAAAATGGTGCTTGATGTTTACCATTTCAAGCACCTCATCGGCCCGTGCACAGATGTCGGGGTGAGCGTCCCGCCCTGTGAGAACAAGGACCAAGTGCTCCGGTTTCGCGGCCATGAGATCGAGCACGTCCTCTATGTGGAGTAGGTTGAGTCGCAGCGCGACGTTTATTTCATCAAGAATGATGACGTCGCAGTTTCCCTCCATCATAATTGTGCGGGCCCTTTTCAAGGCCCTTTCGGCCATCAATCGATCAGCATCATCTGCCTCCCGCCTGCGAATGAACCCTTTCCTTCCCATAGGCTCTATCGTAAACGCGGCTCCGAGCCTCTCGGCCGCAAAATGTTCTCCCGAGCTGTCAGGCGCCTTCAGAAATTGGACCATGTAAACATTCAAACCTCCCACTAGTGCCCGTAGGCCCCAGCCTAAAGCACGAGTGGTCTTACCTTTGCCCGTGCCGGTAAAAACAAGAATGCGGCCTTTTTCGCCCATGAGCCCAACCTAAGACAAGAACGATCTCGCCAACGCCACTGCGCGATCACGCGGATAACCATGTCAACAACTACAGCATGGAAGTCTACGGCAGCAAATCCTCCTATTTCCTACCTTTTCTGAGGTGGTGGCGAGGTTACTGAAAGTCACCTCGAACTCTGCCGCCGCTCTTCATCCTAACCCCAGAAATAGGCTCAATCTTATTTCACCAACTTCCATTTGCCGTCATCGATGCGAACCATAATCATGGAGTTGGTGTCCAGACCGTTGTGATCTTCAGGAGTCAGGTTGTAAATGCCGCTTATTCCTACATAGTCCTTGGTCTGCTCGATAGCCCCACGCAGTTTTTCCGGGTCTGTTCCGGCCTTTTTCATGGCATTGGCCACAATGTAGATGGCATCCCAAGCATAGCCAGAGTGAGCGTTGATCGGAAACTCTTTATTGTAGCCATATACATCGTTGTACAGGTGAACGAACTCCTTTATGACTTTCTTTTGGGGATCGTCATCAGAGAGCTGGTCCCATGCCATCAACTTGGTTGACGGCATCATATTGCCTTCAGAGGCCGGTCCTGCGAGCTCAACATATTTTGGGTCCGGCTGGCCGTGGCATTGAAACAGGGGAGCTTTAATGTTCAGTTGTTTGACATTCTTGGCCACAATCGCTCCTGCCGGGCCGATGGTCCAGCAGATAATTGCGTCGGGGTTCGTGGCCATGATTTTTGTCAACTGAGCGGTCATGTCAGTATCTTTGGGATTGAATGATTCGTCTATTGCTATCGTCAATCCGTGTTTGGGAGCCAACTTCTCGAGCCATACTTTGCCGTCCTTGCCAAAGCCGTCGGAAGCCGTCATGAGGGCGATCTTCTTCAATTCTTTCTGCTGCAAATATTGGTAGAGTTTTTCAACTGCGGTGGAACTTCGCTGGGGCGATTTGAAAACCCACTTAAAAGTTCCCAGAGGGCCGCCGCCCATGATTACCGGGTCCCCACCCACAGTCATAAAAGTGGGAATGCCGGCTTCTTCAACCTGCTTTTTCACGGCCATGCCCAGGTCAGTCCGGTCCGGTCCGATGATTGCCGCCACTTTGTCAACGTTAATGAATTTTTTGACCACCATGACGGCTTTGGTGGGCTCAGACTCGGTGTCTCCGACAATCAATTCTATCGGCCTGCCATTAATGCCGCCTTCTTTGTTAATTTTCTCTACCACCATCTGGGTAACCAGTCTGGTTGGCGTTCCAATATTGGCCGCGGGTCCGGACAGGGAGAAAAACGCGCCGATCTTAATGGGCTCAGCCGCGTTCACCGAGGATAACCCCAAAACAAAGAAAGCTGCCAGCAGGAATGCTCCAAATCTCTTCATTGTGTTCTCCTTAAATCCTCACCCCACTTCCCATCGAGGGCTAAATAGGGCCGTTAGAATAACGCAGTTGCCGCGTGGACCACAACTCTCGATCTCCTTAATTGCCGTAAAGCCTGCTCACCCCCTTTTCGAGCTCTCCAGATTTTAGTCCCCAGTCACATTGCTACGTCCTGGCCCAAAAAGGCCCTGCGCACATCTGCATCCTGCATCAGGACCTCGGCAGGGCCGCTCGTAGTTACTGATCCGCTCTCAAGGACATAAGCCCGTTGAGAAATGGTCAGCGCGCCCAAGGCATTCTGCTCCACCAGTAGTATAGTCCGACCTTCTCGCTGGAGTTGCTGAATGATGCGGAATATTTCTCGGACAATCAAGGGCGCCAGCCCAAGCGACGGCTCATCCAGTAACAATAGGCGGGGGGCGGACATCAGCCCCCGGCCCATGGCCACCATTTGCTGTTCCCCTCCAGAAAGCGTGCCGGCTCGCTGTTTTCTTCGAGCCTTCAGCGGCGGGAAGAGCTGAAAAACTCGTTCCATTTCTGAGACGAGGCTTTTCCTTGTCATCTCTCGGGCTCTCGAGTAAGCGCCCATTTCCAGATTTTCCTCGACCGTAAGCGGGCCGAACAGTTGCCGGCTTTCAGGTACCTGGACTACCCCCAGGCGGACCATTTTTTGGGAGGGCGCATGGGAGACATCCTCTCCCATAAAGAACACCTTGCCGCTTCTAGCTGAATGGATGCCCGAAAGACAATTGAGCAATGTAGTTTTACCCGCGCCGTTGGCGCCTATCAAACAAACAATCTCCCCTTGCCGCACCTCCAAAGAGATCCCTTTCAATGCCCGGTTTCCACCATAGTGCGCCTCCAGGTTTTGAACTCGCAACATCTAAGCTACTCCTCCTAGATATGCGGCCAGGACCCTTTCATCTCTTTGAACGTCTTCGGGGTATCCTTCTGCAATTTTTCTCCCATAGTTGAGGACCACAACCTTGTCTGAAATTCCCATTACCAGATTCATATCATGCTCGACCAGGAGTACCGAGACCCCTTGAGATCGGATCTCACTGATTGTCCCAGCCATTTCCCGCGTTTCAGTCATGTTCAGGCCTGCCACCGGCTCATCCAAAAGGACTAAGGTAGGGGCTGAAGCCAGGGCTCTGGCCATTTCAATCCGCTTCTGTTCACCGTAAGATAGGCTGGAGGCCGGCCAAAGTCCTTTCCTCTCCAGGTGGAAGAACTTTAAAACCTCCCAAGCTCTTTGTTCGATTTCCCTTTCTTCCTCCCGGAAGCCCGGCAGACGGAACAGACAGGATACGAATTCATTTCTAGTTTTGGCGTGGAGGCCCACCATAACATTTTCCAGTACCGTCATATTTTCGAAAATTTGCAGATTCTGGAAAGTACGGTTCAACCCCATGGCAGCTATGTGATACGGTCGCCTGCCGCTGATCTCTCGGTCTCCGAAGAAAACCTTGCCGCGCTGGGGCTGCGATACGCCGGAAATGACGTTGATAAGAGTGGTTTTGCCGGCGCCATTGGGTCCGATCAAGGCTGTAATGGAGCCTTTCGGCATTTCGAATGAAACCTGGCCGAGGGCCGTCAATCCGCCAAAGCGGATGCTGACGTTTTCAACCCTCAAGATCGCTTGATTTCCCGCTCCAAATATCGCTCTTCTTTCTTCATAACCAAGCGTGGGATAATCGTGAACCGGTCGGAGACCAGGTATGGCGTCTCCAATAGGCATTTTCTTCTTCTCAGACCGTCTCTTAGAGAGCCATCGGCTTTGAACGGCTACTACTAATCCTTCCGGAATGAAAATTAGGATTAATACCAGGATTAAGCCATAAAGTATGTCTTTGTACTCATCAACAAAATGCAGGACAAGAGGTAAAGGCGTTAAGAACACAGTCCCCGAGAGAGCACCCCAAATACTCCCCATTCCGCCCACAATGACCATGGTCACCAACTCGACGGAAAAGAAAATGTCGAATGTTTTCGGACTTATGAAAGTTAGATAATGTGCATAGAGACTGCCGGCTAGCGATGCATAGAGGGCACTTAACACAAAGACCTTCACTTTATAGCTTTCCGTCTTAACACCGACCGACGCTGCGGCCGCTTCACTTCCGTGTAAAGCCCTCAGGCCCCTGCCCACCCGTGAACGCACCAAGTTCATAGCCAGGACGATCGAGACAAAGGCAAAAAACCAAATAAGATAATACATCCTCCTGTCGGAATCAAAGGACCACGAACCGATTGTCAAAGAGGGAATTCCGGGAAAGCCTGAAGGACCACCTGTCATCCCGTCCCACTGAATCAGGATGATATTAATAATCAGGTTGAATCCCAGTGTGGCCATAACCAGGTAATGGCCACGCAGTTTCAAGGTAGGGATGCCTATTACCAAGGCCAGTAAGCCGGTCGTGAGAAGGGCTACAATCATCGCGAACCAAGGAGAAAAACTGTACGTGACGGTGAGGATACCCGAAAGATATGCCCCCAGGCCGTAAAAAGCGGCATGTCCCAGCGAGATCTGACCCGCGTACCCTATCAGCAGGCCTAGGCCGACTACTACTATTGTGTTCAGGCCGATGATATTGATTACATTGAGATAATAGGGATTAGGAATCAAAAAAGGGATGATGACAATGACCAGGGCGGGCACCATCAAGCTCAGGAAGCGTTTAGTCATGGAGAGGCCGGCGGCCATGCCCTTAAATCCGCTCCTTCTCTCCATAGCCCAGTAGCCCGCTGGGTTTCATGAAAAGGACCAGGAGAAGGATGGCAAAGGCTATTACATCCTTGTAGGTGGAAGAAATCAGCCCTGCGCCGAAGGACTCCAGTAGTCCGAGCGAAAGTCCGCCGATAATAGCCCCGATGCTGTTCCCGTATCCTCCGAGGACAGCCGCGGCAAACCCCTTCAAACCAAGTATTACGCCGATATCATAGGAGAGAGTGGTGATTGGAACGATGATAATTCCTGCCACTGCCCCAAGGGCCCCGCTCAATGCAAACGAAAAAAGGATCATTCGATTCACATTCACTCCCATGAGGGCCGCCGCCTTGGGGTTATAGGACGTGGCTCTCATGGCCTTGCCTAACCGGGTGGTACCAAAGAAAAAATGAAGCAAGATTACTACGATTACGGTGATGACAAGAATCCAGATACTTTGAGGTAAAACCGCTGCCCGTAGGATCAAAAAAGGTGTGTCTCCGGAAAAAGAGGGAAGGGCCATCTGATTCGTGCCCCAGATGACTTTGAAGACCCCACGCATCAGGATCGAAACACCGATAGTAATAAAGATGAGAACTATGACGGCACGGGATTTGGCCGGTCGGATAGCCAAACGCTCTACCAGAGCTCCGACCGCTGTCACAGCCAGCACGCCGAGAACGAAGGCCAGAGGCATGGGGAAATTCATGCTCTGGAAAAAGGTGTACATCATCATGCCGCCGAGTGTGACAAAATCTACCTGTGTAAAGTTTACTATCCCAATGGCATTGTGAATGATGCAGAAACCAAGGGCTATCAGGGCATAGATACTGCCGGTAGTAAGGCCGGAAACGATGAACTGGGTTATCTGGTCCCCAGTAGACATGGCGTCCTTTCCATATTCCCTGCGGAACTGATTGCAAAATCGATGAGTTTTTTGAAGAACTGCCGGGGACATGTTTCCCGCAGCAGCTCGTGATCTCGGGTCCACCAACTGATCAACGTCGTACCATATTACTGAGCCGCACTGTTGTCCAGCTTGTTTTTGACCTGCACTACCGACGCGGTAAAGAGGGCCTTGGGAAAATCCGAAAAAAAGATTCTTCTATAGTCGTTACTTGCGTAGACCAAGGCTTAGCTACAGTGACCGCTGGAGCCACAAACACTTCCGCTAGGTCAGGAAACTAGATCCTCAAGTCTTGCCGGTGCATGCCAGAGCCGGTGCACAAGAATTCACCCCTGATCATCGCTCGCAATCGCTTTTAGCGAGAAGAATCTGGTGAAAAGGCGCCACGAGCCTTTCCGACAATACCTCGAGTCCGAAATACTCTAGACAAGCCGTTGCAAGCTGAAAATCAAAGACATGGTGGTGAAGACAACGATTGCGATAATTGTTGAGAGACCTGGCCCGAAAGGAATCGATATCCCCTGCCTGCGGGTCGCGCTCAAGGTCGTGAAGCTCCATAATCTCGTCCAAATGGGTCAGATCATCTTCTTCAACACCATTCCGATAATCTGACAACACGTGGTCCAAAGGGGTTACTGAGCGCCTATGATCGAAGGTAAAGTCTTTGTGAGGCAGCACAATGACCAAGGCACCACCCGCGGTCAGGATTCGGAGCCATTCTTCAATGGCTTTGAGCGGATTTGCCACGTGCTCCAGCACATGGCTCGCGAGAAGAAAGTCGTATTCTCGATCCGGAATGGAAGACAGCTTTGTGGCTTCAGATATGAACAGACGGCCCGCGGGCTTGCCGGGATTCCATCTAAAATTGCTCCCTTCGCCCTGACGCCCTTGCCAGATCGTGACTTCGGCGAAGTTTACGCCGTCCAGTTCTGCCACCACATCATAGACGGGTAAGAAAGAGTCCGATCGAAAAACGTCCGATGGGCCGCCGACCTCAATCCCTTTTAACCCCGCTAAAGCCTCCCTGTAAACGTCCCAATCCCATACTTTCGCGGTTGGGATCCCGCATCTAAAGATATGATTTTCAATCAGTGAGGTGGGATAATCGGTTTGATCATGGATATACTTCCAGAGTTCCGATTCTTTATCTCCCAAGAAATCCCGGGAATCTCCCAAAAGACTCTTTTTCAGGAAAGGACTCAGGTGCTTAAACAGCAGGACGTGCCACGCGTGCAAAGTCGGATTGCCGCGAAGCACGCTCAACGGCAGTCCGTACTGTCGCAGACATTCCTCCTTCACCCAAGAGTACATATTCAAGCCGTGCTCCTGTGCCAGCAAGCTCGTTCCCACTTCATACCTTAGGACAACTTGACGCTTTGATTTCAGGTACCCGAGGCCTTTCTTGAACTCAAGAAAGAAGCTTGATTTAAGTACGCTTGACGGAAAGACCAGGAAGTAGCTCTGGATATGATAGGCAAACTCATGGTTGGCCGTGATGCCGCTTAAGCAATTGTCTCTTGATTCGAGTGCTTCTACGATTTTATTCAACGAGCCGAATGGTCCATAACAACTGTCGTTCATCAAAATGAGCGTCTTCGCGTGTTCTACTATCGTGGGACACATATCCAGCGCGGCTTTCCACGACCCGAAATCCCAACCAACGTTCTTGCGAAGGATAATCAGGTGACAAAACGGCTGGATCTTTTTTATTGACTCACGTGATAATTGTATGGCTGTGGTAACAAAAACAATCTTTGCAGGCAGATCAGCAAGGGCGGCCATATGATAGACTACGTAATCGTCCACCGTCCCTGCCGATCCATGATGGGCGAATAGCACCAGTCTGTATTCTTCACCATCGGAGATCGATTGAAGGCCTGGCCAAGTCTGTACTAACACCTTCCTTGTGGATCGAAATCTTGACCACACGTGGGCGTCTAAGTTCTGCAGCACTCGCGATTCATGAAAAAAAACTTGCCATTCGCTTCTAAGTGCAGCCAAGGTGCCGTCTATAAGCTCACGATACTTCCGCCGCCTGATTAGGCCTAGAGCTTTGCGACACGATGACCACGGGTAAGCCGCCCCGCGGAAAAGGGCCATCACCCGGCGAACCTCCTCCAAGCGTTCAGGGCCCGTTTGAACAGGTCCCTGGATAAGCACGAACGACGAGTCGTCATTGTCCCAAGTTCATCATACTTCGGTGGCGGCCTATCCTTCAACTCACCCACTCTCTTCTTCTTTAGGTAACCCTTGGGATTGAAAGTAAAGAAATACTTCTCTCTGGTCCTGTCCGGAAGAAAAGCCTTATTTGCATTCAGAAAAGCATCAATGGCCTCCATGGGGCCCGGGCCGAATTCGGGCATTACGGGGTGGCCATTAACATTGCTATCCTCGACGATCAAATAGCAGCCTTCGGTGACAAGTTCGCCGTAGATCTGCAATTCCCTCAGCACATGGTCTCTCGAATGATCAGAATCAAGGATCACCATAACTTTCTGGGCATCGCGAATCAACTTCTTGACCTCATTGACTATTCGATCCGACGTCGAGGAACCCGTGAGATATCGGATTCTGGGACTGATCGGCCTGACAATTCCATTGCCCAAATGGTCCGTCACATCAATGCTAATGACACGACCGTGGTTCATGGCTTCTTGCACGCAAGCCATGAACGAAGCACTTCCTCCATGGAAAGTTCCTGTTTCTATCACCACGTCCGGCCGCGTTTCATGAAGAATCTCTTGATAAATCCACAAATCCAGCGGCAACTTCATGACGCGCACACCCAGCCAATAAGTATTCTCCCATGTTCGCTTGCTTGCCGTGTAGTAAAGTCGGGCAAATTCATCCGCAATATCGTTTGACAAGCGCTATTTCCTCCTCTCGAACCACACAAGCCTTCGCGCTAAACGTCGCAGGTATTCAGTCAAGCGGGGCCGTTTGATGCTCAGACCGCGCAAAAACCCTGAATTGCTGGCAGCCAGTGATGCCTCTATTGTCAGTTTGCTCCCTAGCACTGAAAAGAAGCGTCTAATGCTCTCTGCTTCCTGGTCTCGAGCATCCATAAGCTGCATCAATGGCTCTTCGCTCCCGGAGGTTAGCGCGGAACCGACGGCCACCACCGCTAGGCCGTAACCATGTGTAAACTCGAAAACTGGATATAAGTTTCTCAGCTTCTCAACGAGCGCCCAAACTCCAAAGTCACGCTGCCTCACAATTGTGTCGTGGAGCAGAACTACGCCGCGCGCGCTCATTTTGGGTAACCAGCTTTCAAAATCATGTTCAACGGCCGTATAAGTGTGGCACCCGTCTATGTGTAACAAATCGATCGTCCGGTCGTCAAAACGGTCAAGCGCCTCGTCGAATCTCATGCGCAGGAGACTTGAAAAGGATGAATAATATGTGGCGTTGTACTGTAACAATTCCTGAAAAATTTCTTCACTGTAGGGGCCTGTATGCTCATCTCCCTCCCACGTGTCTACAGCGTAACACTTGGTGGACAAGCGCAGGAGATCCACGGCCTGACAAAACGCACAATATGACGCCCCTTGTTCGGTGCCCAACTCGACAAAAAGGCTGGGCTGGTGGCACTGTATGAGCAAGAAGGCGAAAGGTATGTGTTCTATCCAGCCCGACGGCACTACTTTAGCGGGCCTTGCAAAAACTATTGGCCAATTCAGAGGATTAAACACCTGCATCCATCCAGCACAGTTCCGCAATGTTCTAAGCCAATTACAGTAGGTTACCCGCTTCGGCATGGTCTGTGAGACCGCCCGATGCCTGGGATCTCAGGAAAATATACCCATAACACGTAATCCACACCCCATTTACCATGTAAGAGATAGTGTAGGCGATTGCCAATCCCAAAGCGCCCAGCGGAACCAGCATCCAAGCAGCGATGACGAAGGTCAATGACCAACCGGCTGTCATGATAAAACTGAGCCACATCCGTCCCGAGGCAGCCAGCATATAGCCGACAGGAGTTTCCAAGGAAATCAAGGCCCCAGTCAAGAGGCATACTATCAAGACCACCCATCCCTGCTGGAAACCTTGTCCGTAAAATCCCATGATGCTGGGCGAAAATGAACTCAGCACCACTCCGGGAATCACGACCACCAGTCCGCTGACGAGGATCGCTGTCCGGAGCGTCTTTCGGGCAATGTCCATCCGGCTGAACCCCAGAGCGTTAGCCAATATAGGGAACATCGTTTGCCCAACAATGCCGGGAATCAACGTCAGCGCACTCCGCCACTGATTTGCAGCGCCAAACAACGCCATTTGTGCATACCCGTCGGGTTGATTGACCAACAGAGCGTTACCAAGCCACACAGTGCCCGCCATTATCAAATGGGCCAAGGTGGCCGGCAACGAATATTCCCAGAGAGCATGAATCTCCTTCGCTATGTTGCGGTATACGATCGTTACTCCAGCTCGTCGTGTTGTAAGTCTCAGCGCAAGATGGCCAAGCGTCCAGGTAATAAACGCCGCCACCACATATCCCCATACAGCGCCTGATAATTCCCCCCAGAAGGCTCCTAAGATTACCGCAATAAGAGTGATCGCTCCACCGCAGATGTTGACTACCGCGATAGTCCCGAATGCCTCAAAACCGGATAGAGCGCCAATTTGAGTGCCATACAAAGCAGCAGCAGGAATCATTAGGGCACCGATCTGCAGGGCCGACGTCAAGTGCGGGCCGTTGAGTACACTGTCAGCAAAATAAGGGGCTGATGCGAAGACTGCTGCACCAAGCAGAATTCCGCCTGCCGCTGCACTAAACAGGGTCATCCCTATTAGGCGTCCTGCGCGCGGCAGGTCGCCATCTCGATTTTGGGCGAGGTGCTTAGTCGCTGTGCTTCCCAGGGAAAAGCCGACGAGCGTGCTGAACATCGTAAGTGTGCTAAGAAGTATGCCAAGCTCGCCATATGCAATTTTGCCAAGGATTCTCGCTGCGAAAATGGAAGTCGCCAACGCAAGCAACTGAGAAACCGTCGCACCGGTCAAAGACAAAAATATGCCCCTGGAAAAGCGCAACGCGCCTGCCGAATTCTTGAGGGACATCAACTCGAATAGCCTTATCCCAAACATGCTATCGACTATGGTTCAGCACCTTTTCATTTTTCAAGCCACATGCCTGCTTACGCCAAGAGCCGTCTTGGGGGGTACGCTGTTGCAGACCTTGGATCTTCGACTCCGTATTCTCAGGTTGGTTTGCATTCTCGCAGACTCGGTTCGTGCGGATGCGGTCACGATAACCCAGAGACATCAGGAGTATTCTTGCTCTCCGGTTTTCCAAAGGCAGAACCCCTCAGCCTGCAGTGTAAGTCAGAAAGAATAGCATAATCAAGGGAATCGGACAAGGTCAGCCTCGTTCCTTGAAGCGCATCGCAGTGCAGCGCCAGATCGATCCCGGTAGTAACGACCCTCTGGCGCTGGGGGCGCCACGCCCGGCCCGGGTCTTACGGGACAAATCATCAGGCTCGGAGATCATGTGTGTGATTCGTAGACATACTTTCAGTCGGATGATAAGAGAAGGTGCCCATGAGTCGAGAAATTCAGATGGGACTGAAATGGGTTCGGAATTTGGTAAGTCATCTCAGTACCAGACCAGTGACGAGGAAACATTCCGAGACAGGATTGAAGCTGAGCATTTCTCAGGAGCGCGAGTTGAAGGAGGAATATCAGAGAGCAAAGGCACAAAAGGATCCCGAGATTTGCTCGCGGATTCAGAGGCTTTTGCTCGTGCGTCGAGGCAACTCGGAGATTGTTACTGCCCACACGATAGATGTGGGACGAATGACTCTTCAAGACGAAGCTCAACGCTGTGCCATACATGTGGAAGAAGAACAAAAGGGCACAACTCGCAAACGATACTTTCCCGGATTCCCGGATCTCAAGCGAACTATGGCCAGACGATTCAATCGATTCCAGGGCTACCCGGTCGCAGTGCGGACATTGGTGCCTCACTTTCCTTAACGCAGTCCTGGATGCATGGATCCGTAGAATTCTGCCTAAAGGGCTTGGGAACAATTGCCAATGAAAAAGATGCGGATTCTCCAAATTTTCTATGAACCCCATTTTAGTGGAATCACTAGACATGTGCTTTGCCTCGCGAAAGGGCTGAATCTTCAAAAATATGATATTCGTGTCCTGTGCTCGACAAGAGATGAAAAAATCAGGAAGGCTATCGAGAATCTCCTGGGCAAGGACAATGTAACAATTGTTTCACCCGGCAAATTCTTTTCTTTTAGGGGAGCTTACGAAGCAAGGAAAATCATTTCAAACGAATCAATCCACTTGATCCACATCCACAATCTCCAGTCTGTGCTGTGGGGTTATGCGGCTGCGATTGGATCGAAAACAACACGGATAGTATTCACTCCTCACGTGATAAACCTACCTTTTCAAAGTCTGGAGAGAGTCCTATACATGGTCTTGCGGCTACTGAGGCCCTTCACGTTCAGGATAATAGCGCTATCGCCGAACCAGAAGCATCAGTTAATAAACAATGGGGCTGCTTCCGTTGAAAATATTCGAATTATACCAAATCGTCTGGATTTGGCCGAAATCAGAGCCAAAATCACCTGCGATCCGCAAGACATCAGGCGAAGGCTAAACATACCTACGGATGCGGTGATAGTTTGTCAGATGGGCAGGTTGGTGTACCAAAAAAATCCATTGGCCCTTGTTCGGATCGCTGACGAGGTTTGTCGCAGGAATCGTAACGTGGTTTTTTTGCTTGTCGGAGAGGGACCTCTTAGCCATACCGTTCAAGACCATCTAAGGGTTCGCGGATTGGAATCCGTGGTCAGGCTGCTCGGCTTCAGGACTGATGCACTTGATATTGCAAGTTCTTCTGATATTGTCACTCTCACTTCATTGTGGGAAGGCCTGCCTTATACGTTGCTCGAAGCCGTAGCGCTCCGCAAGCCGATAATTTCAATGCATTTTCCTGGAGTTGAGGACTTTATTATTCACGGAGCAACCGGCTTCGTGGCGAACACGGAGAGTGAATTTGCCGGAATTTTAACACACCTGGCGGAAAACCCTGTGTTGCGCCAGGAGATAGGCCTCAGAGCATTTCAATCAAACGGCAATTTTTTTGATATTGCAAAGATGATTCGCGAATTGGAAGACTGTTATGGATTTTCGGATCCAGGTCTTTTTCCAATAACTGAAGGATGAGACACTTTTTGATGCGCGAATGGAGGAAGTCCCTGCCAAAGTGGATTGGACCTCGCTCTGTGGGATCGCTATCTAAACCAGGCAATTGCTAATTCTTTTCAAGGATGCCCAGCGTTTTGGTAAATCAAATAGGGGTCAACTTAGAGTTGGCGACATCAATGCCAAATCGATCGGCCTCGGGCACACATCCTCAATAATCTTTGTTGAATGATGAACGGAAATCGATATAGAAAATACCATTTTTGCCGCGCATCGAGAAGGGATGCGATATCTGCTGCGCCCTCCTGTCTGGCGAAATTCCTCAACCTCTCAATCACAACTCGCTCCTCCCACAAATATCTCAATTTCGCGTACGGTATATTCTGGCCGAAACTTTCAGATCCCCGGTGCAACCTAAAGGCCCCGAGAGGTTTGTCAATGAAAGAGACATCAGAAACTAGCAAGAAGCGCAGCCAATAACCGTAATCCACATTTTGTCGTAGGCGATTATCGAAGTAACCCACCTTGGGGATCCATTTTGAATCGAACATCACAAAGGAGGGCTCTGCGAAATAATTGAAAAAAAGGCCTCCATACTTGATGCAAGCCTCCAGCAAATCACGACCTCGTGAGAATGCCTTGATCTCTCCTCGTCGCCTCAGGGGTTCCTGTAAATCGGTCATATAAACGTACAAGCCTTCAGTGGTCAATCCATCTTCAATGAGGACATCTCGGCGGCTGAACACCAGACCGACGGTCTCATGGCCTTTGCAGGCCTCCAACATTGTCGAAATGCAATATGGATAGAGAACGTCATCCTGGAAAAGGTATTTCACATATCGCCCCTTGATTTTATTCAGCGCAACATTCCAATTACCGGGGATGCCAATACTGATTTCATTACGATAAAATCGCAGGCGGGAATCTTTGAAATTATGTACAATGTCCACAGTTCCATCAGTGGACGCGTCATCCACGATGATCAGCTCGAAATCCTGAAAGTCTTGCGCCAATACAGATTCAATAGCCTCTTGAAGAAAGCGTTCACCATTGAACGTCGGAATGCATACAGAAACCTCGCACATGCACGGTGCTCCTTTTGACAGCCTCTTTCCCGTTACGATTTGCCGGAAAGCTGTCGCGTGGACATAGACTTAGCGTGTGATGTAAGCCCTTACTGGATGATTGGTCAAGAGAAATATCTCTCAAAGCTGATTCAAACGGTACTTGCATATATAAATCCACATCAGCAATTCAACCAATTAGGAAAGACTGCCGTCGGTCTTCAGATTCTCCTATTCGCCCACCATACCACGCTGGCAACGGGTGAGACCCGCAGAACGGGTCGATTCCTGCATAATTCCCGATATTAACCCGCCGAGACAGCCATTGTGCGTGAAAGCATCTCCTTGTGTATCAAGCACACTTGCTTCCAAGAACAGGAGCAATCTATGCACAGCATCCTGCCGGTTCCGTCCAAGGGCCGGCCGGATGTCGAGCATACTTACGTTTAGAGTTGCGGCGAAAACTCTTTTTGCCACCCGTAACTGAAGGCTTGCGTCGAACCACATACGTGGTTGCAGGATCCCGCCAAATAATGCGAGCTAGTTGCGACAATGGGGTCTGTTTATGTCCGGCATCTGGGATAAGCCCAGTACGGAGGAAAGATGGTAGTTGACGTTTGAAGCTGAATTATTATAGGCTATCTTGGGCATAAACCATAGGAGTATGAAAAAACTCGATAGATTGTCGTTACGTCATTAGCCACTTTAACCATCAGTATTGATTTGACAATCATCTCTGCGTTGCCGTGTTGGAAACCGGTATGTCATGGGGGGAATTTGAGTTCTCGTAGCGGGAAGCCAGAACGCGTTGTATTTGAAATTCTGTTCCGGGTGAGAGATGACTATTTTGCGGCGCTGTTCCACGTGTGGGTTCCAAAACATTCCAGAGAGCAAAATCTGTGGAAAATGCGGCAATGAATTAGCCGACGGTATAGAACTGTCGCCACTGCGACAACCTAATCGTCCAGCTTCCATGCCGAAATTCCTCGCGGACAAAATCCTTGTGACCGAACAAGACCTCGCCGGTGAACGGAAGATCGCCACGGTGCTTTGTGCGAACGTGGCAGACTACGGCCCTGTGGCGGATAAGCTAAATCCGGCCGATGTTTACGAGGTCATAGATAAACTCTTTGCGATTCTTGCCGACAAGGTTGTCAGGCATGGGGGAACAATCAGCCAAGTCAGCGCCAAGGGGATTTTGGCCCTGTTCGGGGCCCAGCCGGCAAGAGAGGATCACGCACAGGAGGCTTGTGAAGCGGCGCTGCAAATTCAGAAAGCGCTCAGCGAATACACCGAAAGAGTCCGGAAGCGGTTCGGCGTGGATCTGGAAATTAAAGTAGGTCTCAATTCGGGACCTGTGCTTGTCGGCTCGATAGACGACGATCTGACGATGGATTACACCGAAGTAGCCAATACAGCCGCTTTGGCCCGCGAAGCCGAATGCCTGGCAGAACCCGGAGACATATACGCGACCGAGGAGACCTTCAAACGTGCCGAAGGTTTCTTCATGTTTGAAGAATTGATGGATATTAAATTTCATCTTGCTCCATCGGTGAAAGCGTACCGCCTTCTCTCGGCGAACTCGTTATCGACAAGCTTCGAGGTCAGAGCTACCAGGGGACTAACGCCCTTCGTAGGCAGAAAGAAAGAATTGAGTCGACTACTGGAGGGCTTGGCTGCCTGCACGGAGGGGGGCTGCGCGGCCATTTCCATTGCAGCAGGGCCCGGTCTGGGCAAGTCCAGGATTTTGCATGAGTTCAGCAAGGCAGTTGCAGGACGGGACGTAACTTTCGTCGAGGGAAGATGTCTGTCTCACGGCAGGGGAATGTCATATCATCCATTCGTACGGCACCTGAAGGAGACGTTCGGTATTCAGAAACATGACGGCCATACGGAGACCAGAAGAAAAGTTAAGGAGGGTCTGGAAGCCTCACACGCCGGTGACGGCGACATGCTTCCATATATCCTAGAGCTTCTATCAGTGCGTGACAGCGGAATAGACTCGATTCCCATGAGTTCCGAGTCAAGAAAGGACCGTGTCAGGGAATCTTTAGCTAAAGTTCTCGTAAAAGGGTCGGAATCCAGGACTCTCGTCCTGGCGATTGAGGACCTCCACTGGTGTGACAAAGCGTCTCAGGAGTTTATCAAGCATCTGCCGGAGATCATGCACGGCCTAAATATCCTAGCAATATTCACCTATCGGCCGGGTATTTCAGCGGACTGGGGTAGATTTTCTCATCATCAGTCGATGAACTTGGACCGGCTGTCCGACCAGGAAAGTGCAGCCATGATCCAGAACCTCCTGGGCACCGTAGAAATCCAACCCGAACTTCAACAATTGCTATTACGGAAAACTGAAGGAGTCCCATTTTTTATCGAAGAATTTCTTCGGTCATGGAAGGCCTTGAAGATAATCGAAAGAAGGGGGCAAGCATACTATCTGACTAGCAACGGAAACGACGTCGCTATTCCTTCCACCATCAATGACATCATAATGGCAAGAGTTGACACGCTTCCAGAACGGACAAAAGCCCTGCTTCAAACATGCGCGGTCATTGAAAGGCAATTCTCGCACAATTTGATCTTCAGAATCATGGAGGTTCCCGAGGAAGAAACCTCGTCCCATTTATTGCGCCTGACGGCTTCGGGCCTTCTGGACGAAACAGGTACCCATGTTCAGCCCGCCTATGCTTTTAGGCACGCCCTGATCCGCGACGTGGTGTACGATTCGATATTGGCTGTCAGGAAGAAGGCCCTTCATGAAAAGATTGGGAATGCAATTGAGGAAATATATCAGGATAACCTCAGTGAACATTCTGAAGAGTTGCTGCAACATTACGTGATGAGTGACAATTTTGAAAAGGCAGCCGAATATGCCGAATTGGCAGGGAAAAAAGCTAGAAAAATCGCTTCTTTTTCCGATTCAGTTGCTTACTCAAGACAAAGGGTGGCTTGTCTGGATAAGTTGCCGCGAACTTCTAAGGTGGACACTAATCTTGTTGACGCTAGAACAGCCCTAGGGCTGTATTTGCTGCAGATGAATCACCATGTGGAGGCGAAACAGGCTGTTGACCCTATTATTTCGGTAGCTCAAGAAGGTAATTACAAAAGACGGCTCTCTCAAATATATACCATAGTTGGAACCTATCATTGTCTGGTTGAGGAAAACTTTGAAAAGGGATTGAAATACCTGGAAGATGGTCTAAGCCTCTCAAATGAGGTGAACGACATTCTTTCGCTCGTCACGGCCAAAGTGTGGTTGGGCCTCACGTTGCCGGCAACAGGCGCGTTCGAAAAATCGCTCCATTACCTGGAAGAAGCCTTGGAGATAAACGTGGCGGCAGGGGCTCTGTGGAGCATTTCAATGGTCAAGAGCCTCATGAGTTCTCTTGTTTACAATTATACAGGGAAGCTTGATCTCGGCCTTCAGACCGCTCAAGAAGCGCTGCACATAGCTGAAGCTGCCGGAGATAGATTGTCCAAGGGTATGGCTCACGGCAGCCTGGGTATGTGCTACTATTATAAAGGTCGACTGGTGGACGCTGAGAGGCACCTTTCCAAGTCGGTCTCCTTGTTGGAGCGTGCCAATTATTTCTGGGAGGCTCTCGCTTACTTCTTTCTGGGCTTTACGTATTTCGATATGGGTCGTTTCGCCGCTTCCAACGATTGTCACGCGAAATCCATATCCATATTGGAATCGGTGAACATTATGCCTTCGTGCATAAGGCTGAGCCAAATAGCAATGACATTGGCTGAGGCCTCAAATAACCGCGAAGACATAAAGACGGATCAGCTCTTCAAAGCCTATCAGGAGAACAGATTTGGTGCCCTGTCCGGCTGGATGGCCAGACTCATCGCCGAGATTCTTATCACCATTGACGATAGTAACGTAGGTGCGGCAGAGAATTGGACCAGAGCTGCCATCGTCGCGGATGAAAGGGCAGGCATGAAAGTGCATTTGGGGCGGGACTACCTGCTCCACGCGCAATTGTGCAGACGTAAAGGAGACGTGACCGAGTCAAGTAAATTCTTGAACCGCGCAAGAGAGATCTTCAGACAATGCGCGGCCGATGGAGACCTGCACAAAGCTGAACAGGAATTTGAGAGACTATCGCGCACCCCTTAGTGCTTTATTTCGCAAGGTCGGTGACGTATTTG
>JBKQMK010000525.1:0-32052 GCA_052146735.1 Desulfomonilaceae bacterium
CCAAGCCCGCTCGGGTCCGTTCGCGGATCAATTCGGCCTCAAACTCTGCGAGAGATGCAAAAACATTGAAAATCAAGCTGCCCGATGCAGTTGTTGTATCGATGGCGCCGTCTCTGAGGGAGCGGAACCCGATACCCCTGGCTTTCAAGTCCGTCACCACCGCCACCAGATGCTGCATAGACCGTCCAAGACGGTCAAGACGCCACACAACTAACGTGTCGCCGGTTTGGAGGATTTTGAGGCAGCCGTCGAGTCCCGGCCGCTCGCTTTTTCTCCCGCTCACTTTGTCGGTGAAGATGGGCTGGCAGCGGGCTGCTTTGAGTTCATTTATCTGTAGGGACAGGTCTTGGTCACTCGTGCTGACCCTCGCGTAGCCAATGTATCGTCCCATGCCGTGCCTCCTGATTCGGGACGTCGAGCTGTCTCATAAATGAAGGCTTCTGTCAAGAAGCTGAGACTTTGTTTTTGAGATTGGAAAATAAGACGAACAAGACAGGGAAAATCGTGCAGGGGGATCTCTGGATAACTGGCCTCATCAAACGGTCGTTGGAGGCAACCCCGGACAAGAGTCCAATGAGTTATGGCCCCTCACTTTCCGTACAAGGGTATTCGGTCATAGAGTTCTTGCGGGAGCTGCTGAACGTGAGACCAGTCCTGATGGAACCGTGTTGAGACGATAAAGTAGCACGTGATTTATAAAAATGCTACGTTACGCATAAGAAATGAGGTATTGTGTCCCAAGCGCGGCTGACCACTTCGGAACCGAACCTACGGTAGGCGTCCGTGTATCTGGCGCCCTCGACTGACGTGAAGGTTTTGCCTCGGAAGTTATCTCAAAGGGTCTTTCGGAAATGAAGCGATGGAAAACGAGAATCCTCCTGCAGCTTGCCTTCACCCTGCTTTTGGCTGCCGAGGTGGCGGCCGCTGAAAGTATCACCTACACGGACAAGCTCGGCAGGGTGGTGACCATTCAGGTTCCTGTCCGTCGGGCGGTGATCTTTCAGACCTATGAACTTATTCCCGCTCTGGAGATCTGGGATAACGTGGTCGGCATCGGCCGGTATGCATATAGCAATGACCTTATGAAGGCGACAAAACCTGATATCGCCAGCGTCATTCCTTCTGCGTCTGCAGGAAGTGGCCTTGATGCAAATATGGAAGTCCTTTTCAAACTCAAGCCCGACGTCGTCATTACATGGACGGTCAAGCCAGAGGTGGTGAAGTTCATTGAGGACCGTGGATTGAGTGTTATAGCCATATACCCTGAAAGCCTTTCCGAACTACTTGAAGTCATGAGACTTCACGGAAAACTCTTTGGAAAGGAAAAAAGGGCAGAAGAGTCTATTGCCGAGATGGAGAAAGTCTTCGCACTTGTAAACGCAAGAGTTTCCAAGATACCGCCTCGCGACCGGAGGAAGGTTTTGTGGCTCGGGGGCAAGCCAACCTCTGTGGCGTGCGGCATTGGCGTCACCAATGATTTGATCCAATTGATCGGAGGGATCAATCCTGCGTCAAGTATCCTTCAAGGAAATGCAGACGTCTCCCTTGAACAGATAGTGTCCTGGGATCCCGATGTAATCTTTATCTGGGGAAACGCCAGCTACACCGCTCAGAGCATCCTCAACAGGTCACAGTGGAGGCTCATCAAAGCAGTCAGAGAGGGCAGGGTGTATAAGGCCCCGATATGGTCGACATGGTCTCCACGGATCGCACCCATAGTACTTTGGATGGCGGTGAGGACTTATCCGGAATCTTTTCGAGACGTCATTCTTGAGAAGATGTTCGACGATTTTTACAGAGCGGTTTTCGGCATTCCTTACACGAAGGCGCCAAAAATTGAAGAGTAAGAAATTCATAAGTTTTTTGCTATTGATTTCGCCCTTTATCGCGGCAGGGGTCGCCGTCTTTGTGGGAGCGTTCCACGTGTCACCTGGCAGCGTGGTAAAAATCCTATTCAGTACGGTCATGCCGTTTCTCGGTCTTTCCGATGTCCCTGAACAAGCAATTGTTCTTGACATCAGGCTACCGAGGGTGATTCTGGCTGGGCTTGTGGGAATTGCCCTGTCCGGCGCTGGCGTGACTCTTCAGGGGATATTCAGAAACCCGCTTGTTGATCCGTTCATACTCGGTATATCTGCCGGCGCTGCGCTTGGATGTGCCCTGTCGATCGGCTTTTTCCCCCGGCTTCCCATACAGCTCATGGCATTTGCCTTCGGCGGTGCAGCGGTCGTTCTGGC
The DNA here is from genome assembly GCA_052146735.1 of Desulfomonilaceae bacterium. GTDB lineage: Bacteria > Desulfobacterota > Desulfomonilia > Desulfomonilales > Desulfomonilaceae > CAWBBA01. The sequence continues at coordinate 2,238 of JBKQMK010000525.1, forward strand.
GTATGCACTGGCAAGGACCCAGGGAGAGGTGTCAAGGCTTCCGCTCATATTGTCCGGCGTCATAATCTCATCATTTTTTACCGCGATGGTTTCCATCGTAAAGTTTCTTGTTGATCCCAGCAAACTTCAGAGCATCGTCTTCTGGTTGATGGGCAGCTTTTCTTTATCGGACTGGAGGCTTGTAGAAATAGCCGGGATAGGCATTACCACAGGACTGTTGCCCGTAGTCCTGATGAGATGGCGGCTGAATGCCTTGAGCATGGGCGAGGATGAGGCGAAGACCCTGGGGATCAACGTGAAATGGGACAGGATAGTCTTCATCGTCGGATCCTCACTTGCAGTAAGCATTGCCGTGTCAGTGAGCGGAATTATCGGTTGGGTAGGGTTGATGGTCCCCCATCTTGTGCGTATGATGACCGGGCCCGATCACAAAAGCCTTGTTCCTTTGAGCATGGCGGCGGGGGCGTCATTCATGATTTTCGCTGACACCCTGGCCCGAAGCCTCACCGATTTCGACGTACCGGTGGGTATCATAACGGCAATCACCGGTGCGCCATTCTTTATTTATTTGATGAAAAGGGGCGGAAAGGAGAGCTGGGGTAGATGATAGCCGTCAAGGATCTCTCTTATCGGCACCCCCATGCCGACGCCGCTGTGCTCAACGGCGTCACCTTCGATGCGGAGTCGGGCATGCTCACCGCCATTCTGGGACCCAACGGCTCGGGTAAGACCACGCTCTTCAAGTGCATTTCCGGCTTGTGGGTGCCCCAGAGGGGCGACGTGGTTTTCCAAGGTCGAAGCATCAAGGGCAGTCCGGCCAGGCAGATTGCACGGATCATCTCCGTGGTTCCACAAGAGCATGATCCTCCGTTCCCTTATTCCGTGTTTGAAGTGGTAACCATGGGAAGAGCTGCTTATTTGGGCATGTTCTCTACTCCATCTCGAGGTGATTATTCCAAGGCTGAAGAGGCAATCGAGCAAGTCGGAATTGCCCATCTCAACCATAGACCTTACACTGAAATAAGTGGTGGCGAGCGTCAATTGGTCCTTATTGCGCGGGCATTGGCTCAAGAAGCGCCCGTGATACTGCTCGACGAACCCACAACCCACCTGGATTTCAAGAATCAAGTGCTTGTCCTCACGAAGGTGAAGGAGATAGTACGGCTGAAATCGGTAGCTGCGATAATGACCATCCATGATCCGAACTTGGCCACGCTCTTCAGCGACCAAGTGGTCATGATCAACAATGGTTCTGTGGTTTCCCATGGCCCACCCCATGAGGTTATTACCGAGGGGAATCTTTCGAGCTTGTACGGGATCGATGTCGTAGTGCTCACAGTGAACGGCCTTAGAGTCATCATGCCGAGGCTCTTCATATCATGATAGAAGTCACCGGACTGGTCAAATACTACGGAAAAATCCGGGCCGTGGACAACCTGACCTTCGTGATAGAACGGGGAAGCGTCTTTGGGCTTTTGGGGCCCAATGGAGCAGGCAAGACAACCACTATAAAGATGCTCACCACGCTCTCGAAGCCCGATGCCGGACACTGCTCCATAGCGGGACACGACGTGGTACGACACCCCGTGGAAGTCAAAAGGCTCTTGGGAGTGATGCCGCAGGAGAACAACCTCGACCGGGAACTCACGGCATACGAGAATCTTGTGATCTACAGCATGCTGCACCAAGTGCCCGACCGTGAGGCCAAGATCCGCTCGTGCCTCGATCTGGTGGACCTCTGGGATCGGAGAGATGGGTTGGTCATGTGGTTCTCGGGAGGCATGCAGCGGCGGCTCCTCATAGCACGGGCTCTTTTGAGCGAACCCCCCGTATTATTCCTTGACGAGCCCTCCATCGGGCTTGATCCTCAGATCAGACGCCAGATGGCGGACATTATCCGAAAAACCCGCATAGACGGTCGGACGGTAGTCATTACGACTCACTATATCGAAGAAGCCGAGGCCCTCTGTGATCTGGTCGGTATTCTCGCGAAAGGTTCCCTCATAGCACTGGACACTCCCGATAATCTCAAAACGATCGTGGGTGAATACATCGTGGAATGTGTGAACGAGGAAGGTAAGCTTGTCCAGCAGATGTGCAGGACTCGCGACGAAGCCAATACCGCTGCGGACGCGGCGGAGTGCGGTGTCACAATACGGAGGTCCAACCTCGAGGATGTCTTCATCAAACTTACCGGGGAGCGGATCGAATGATTCCGGAAGGCTGGTATCCGATATTTCTGCGAGAGATGCTTCTCTTCCGGAGAAAGCTGCTCAGAGTTGGCTATCTCTTCTCGGCCATGGTGGTTCCCATCATCTATCTCGTGACGTTCGGACTGGGTCTTGGCCGTAATGTCCAAATAGAGGGGAAAGACTATCTTAGCTATCTGATCCCCGGCCTGGTGGCGATGAGTTCCATGAACAACTCCTACACTTGGGTTGCCAGCTCCTTGAATCTCAACCGGCTCTACTTCAAGGGATTTCAGATCTTCGTCCAAGCACCCATCCACGCATCAGCCATTATGATTGGAGAGGTGCTGGCCGGAATGGTGAAAGGACTCTTCGCATCTTTCCTGATTCTGATTGTGGGTTATGTGTTAGCTCACGATCTTTGGATCACACCGGTGTTCGTGATCACTGTAATGCTCAATTCCTTTCTCTTTGCCGGCCTCGGGGTAATCACCGGGATGATCACGAAGTCTCATGAGGATACCGCCACGTATAACAATTTTTTCATACTGCCCATGGCCTTCTTCAGCGGAACGTTCTTTCCGGTTGACCGGATACCGGAGCTGTTGCGACCCGTGGTGTGGCTCCTTCCCTTGACTCACACCAACATCTTGATTCGCCAAACATCAATAAATGCAGACGGGATATTGTCATTAGCCGTGCTTGTGTTTTACGCTGGTGCTTTTTTCGGCATCGGCTCGCGATTGATCAGAAATTACAGCGAATAGCCCAGGAGGTTGCCGTGCATATCAGCACAATCATGTGGTCAAGCTACGTGCCGCTCATCAAGGAGGCGGCGGATGGACTAGGGATAAGCCTTTCCTCTTTTTCCACCAAACAACTGAACACCACACCTGGTCTTGTCGAAGATGTTAAATCGAGCCTCCGTTCTACTGACTGCATCCTCCTCTACCGAACCAACGATGCGTTTTGGGATGAGATCGAGCCCGAAATCGAGGGTCTCCGGGACCGTATTCCCGTTGTGGTGGTCGGCAGCGACCCTTCGTTCTGGGCTCTCTCATCCGTTGCGCCTGAGATTGTGGCTACGGTGTACCGCTACATTCTCTACAATGGCCGCGACAACATCGCAAACATGCTCCGGTTCCTTATGCATGGCCTTTTCGGGCAGGGTATGGAGTACCGTGAACCTGAGGAAGTGCCGTGGCAGGGCATCTACCATCCAGACGGTCTGGAGGTGTTTCAGGACACCGAATCCTATCTCTCCTGGTACAATACTCGGTGGGGCACGGAACCGCGGCACTTTATCGGGCTGCTTTACCCACGGTCATCGTGGGCCACAGATAACCTCGACATCGAGCGCTCTCTTATTGATGCTGTTGAAAGGCAGGGCGTGGGCGTCGTCCCGGTATTCGTCTACGCGCTCAAAGACCCCGGTATAGGCAACCTTGGGGGAGTCGAGGTGGTCGAGCGGTTCCTTACACGGAATGGAACACCGCTGGTTGACGGTATCATCAAACTGACGGTGTTCTTTCTTGGCAACGCAAAAGGTGAAATGAAACAGGCTGACGCTCCGTCAGGTGTGGAACTCATGAAACGGCTGAACCTGCCGCTGTTTAGCCCGGTGATTTCGTATTACAAAAATGCGGAGCAATGGCTACACGATCCGATCGGACTCGGCCCGCAGGTCGCCTGGAGCGTGGCCATGCCGGAATTTGAGGGTGTAATCGAGCCCATCATTGTCGGCGCCTCCCACAACATGGATGAGCCCGAGCAAGAAGCATATTCCGCGATTGGAGACCGGATCGAGCGCTTAGCACATCGTGTCAAACGATGGGTTGAACTCCGAGAGAAACCGAATGCAGAAAAGCGGGTGGGATTCATTCTCCACAACAATCCCTGCGCATCAGTGGAGGCGACGGTTGGGGGAGGAGCGCATCTGGACACCCTCGAGAGCGTGGCGGACATTCTGAAACGTATGGCCGCTGAGGGGTACACGGTGGATCCGCCTTCGGAAGGCAAAGCTTTGATCGAAACTATCATGGATCGCAAGGCGATCTCCGAATTCCGCTGGACCACGGTAGAAGAGATTGTGGAGAAGGGCGGCGCGCTGGCTATGGTGCCCAAAGAACAGTATGAGGTCTGGTTCAACGAGCTGCCTGACGTTGTGCAGATCCGTATGGCCGAAGCGTGGGGTAATCCTCCCGGCGAAGCCAAGGACGGCATTCCCGCTGCCATGCTCCATGATGGCAAGATTCTCGTTACGGGCGTGCAATACGGCAATGCGGTCGTCTGTGTACAGCCCAAGCGCGGCTGCGCCGGTGCGCGCTGCGACGGTCAGGTTTGCAAGATTCTCCACGATCCCGGCGTGCCGCCGCCACATCAGTACGTAGCCACGTACAAGTGGCTCTCACGCGATTTTGGCGTGGACGCGATTGTGCATGTGGGAACCCACGGCAATCTCGAATTTCTACCGGGCAAATCAACGGGACTTTCGTCTGGCTGTTTTCCGGACATCGGCATCGACACCATGCCACACCTCTACATCTATAACGCGGACAACCCACCTGAAGGAACGATCGCAAAGCGCCGCAGCAATGCAGTACTCGTTGACCACATGCAGACGGTCATGGTTAAAGGTGAGCTTTACGGCGACCTGGATCAGGTTGCACGCCTTATCGACGAATACGAACGCTATAGGGATACCGAGCCGGCTCGAGCCCATACGGTTCAGCACATGATCATGGAGCAGGCGAAAACTCTCAATCTCCTGGACGGCAAGGAACTGACCCATGACAACTTCAAGGATTGTATCCGAGACCTCCACGACGCTCTTCAAGTCCTCAAGGAGATGTACATTCCCAAAGGTATGCACATATTCGGCAGGTTGCCGTTAGCTGAGAAGCTCGCTGATTTTGTGCATGCAATCTTTCGGTTTGACACCGGAACCGGTTCGCTCAGGTGGCTCACGGCACGGCTGATAGAACAGACCGAAAGGCTAGGCGAGGAAGCCCTCCGAGAGCGGGCGGATGATGGATGTCGGAGGATTTGTCACGCGATGGTCCTCCACGGCAAGTCCCTGAAAGCAGTGATTGAAGAGCACTGTGGCTGTGCCATGCCCTCCGAACTTGAATCATACGTGCCGGAGCTCGAAAAGGCTATTGCCAAGATGATTCGCGATGTTGAGAAAACCGACGAGGTGGGAGCCCTGCTAAATGGTTTTGATGGCGGCTATATTGAGCCTGGCCCTTCCGGCCTCATTACACGCGGACGGAGCGATATTCTGCCAACGGGCCGTAATTTCTTCTCCCTCGACCCGCAGCGCATTCCAACACCTTCGGCATGGGAGATCGGCAAGGTTCTTGGTCAAAAGACGCTGGAGAAGTATCTTATTGACGAAGACCGCTATCCAGAAACGATCGCGTTTTACTGGCAGTGTACCGACATTATGTGGGCTGACGGCGAAGGGATGGCTCAGATGATGTTCCTACTAGGCGCCCGACCGGTTTGGCAGAATAATGGTCGTCTTAAGGGCTTCGACGTGATTCCACTCTCAGAACTTGGCAGGCCGCGCATCGACATCACTGTGCGCGTTTCCGGCATCACACGTGACAACTTCTCGTCAACCATTGACGTGCTTGACGAGATTGTCCAGACCGTGGCAATGCTTGATGAGCCGGTCGAGCAGAACTATGTCCGCCAGCACACTCTGGAGCGACTGAATGGCACGTCGCAGGACGATCCTGCTGCAGTGCGGGCCGCGACCTACAGGCTCTTTTCCAGCATGCCTGGCACCTATGGAGCCGGCACTCAGCTTGCGGTATATGCGTCAGCATGGAAGACTGAAAAGGATCTTTCCGACGTCTTCTTGTACTGGAACGGCTATGCCTACGGCAAGGGCGTGTTCGGTGAACCCGCGCACGGAAGCCTTAAGCAGAACTTGAGGACCGTGGATGTTACATTCAACAAAACTGTAACTGATGAATACGACCTCACCGGGTGCTGCTGTTACTTCGGTACGCACGGCGGTATGATCAACGCAGCTCGGGTTCTCTCGGGGAAAAATATTGCTAATTATTACGGTGATACCCGTGAGCAGGACCGCGTGTCCGTCAGAACACTTACCGAAGAGATGAGGCGCATAACACGGGGCAAAATCCTCAATCCAAAGTGGATAGAGGGCATGAAGGAGCACGGGTACAAGGGAGCCGGAGAGATCAGCAAACGTGTGGGCCGTGTCTACGGCTGGCAGGCTACGGCTAAGGCAGTGGACGACTCCGTGTTTGACGATATAACCCGGACTTTCATGATGAACGAGGAAAACCGCAAGTTCTTTGAGGCCAACAATCCCTGGGCTCTGGAAGAGATGGCGCGCAGGCTGATAGAGGCTGCCGAGCGAGGGCTTTGGAACCCTGCTCCGGATGTGAAAGATGCCCTGAAAGACCTCTATATAGAAATCGAAGGATGGATCGAAGAGAGAATGGGAGACATGAAGGGAGATTTTCAGGGAGGAAACATTGATATTATGACGGCAGAAGACATCCAGGCTTGGAAAAGGAAAATGGAGCAGGTGTTATGAGCATGTTCCCTTTTACCGCTATTGTCGGGCAGGAACAGATGAAGCTGGCGCTAGTGCTGAACGTCATCAACCCGACCATCGGCGGTGTATTGATAATGGGCGAAAAGGGAACGGCAAAGAGTACAGCAGTAAGGTCGCTTGCGGAGCTATTGCCGGAGATGGAGGTTGCTCAGGGTTGTTCATTTAACTGTGATCCTCACGGCTTCCTATGCAACTCCTGCCGAAATGTGTTGAGCGAAGAGGGCAACCTTTCAAACGAGAAGCGAAGGATGCGCGTGGTAGAGCTTCCCTTAGGTGTTACCGAGGACCGGCTCGTGGGGACCCTGGATATTGAGCATGCCATCAAGCAAGGTGAAAAAAAGTTCGAGCCGGGAATCCTTGCAGACGCCAATAGGAATTTTCTGTACGTGGACGAGGTCAACCTCTTGGAAGACCATATCGTGGATCTCCTCCTGGATGCGGCTGCTATGGGTGTCAACACCGTGGAGCGAGAGGGTGTCTCATTTGTTCACCCGGCGCGCTTCATCCTTGTGGGAACAATGAACCCTGAGGAGGGGGACTTGCGGCCTCAGTTCCTGGATCGCTTCGGATTGTGTGTGCGGATTGAATCGCTCCAGGAAAAGACAGCACGCAAGGAGATCCTGAAGCGAAGAGCAGCATTCGATGCGGATGCCGATTCATTCTTCCACCAGTGGGGAAACGAACAACAGACCCTGGCCCGGAACATAGTCCAGGCCCAGCAAAGGCTTCAGAGCATCGAGTTTCCGGACGAGGCGCTTGACAACATCGTGGAAATCACGGCAGCACTTAGTCTGGATGGCCACCGGGGTGACATTGTGATCATGAGAACTGCTCAGACCCTGGCAGCCCTGAGGGATCACGGCTCTATTACCTCTGACGATGTCCGGGACGCGGCCCCGTTGGCTCTAAGGCATAGGATGAAGCGGCTTCCGTTCGAAGAAATAGGACTGGAGTCCGAAAGGCTCCAAACCACGTTGGCGAGCTTATAACCATGGGATTCAGTGACTTTGTAGGTCATGAAGACGCTCGACTTGCGCTCATACTCAGTGCTATTGAGCCACGCTGCGGCGGTGTTCTCTTCGCGGGCGAAAAGGGAAGCGGAAAGACCACCCTCGCCCGTCTGTTCCAGCGGCTGCTTCCTGAAGGAACGCCCTTCGTGACCCTGCCTCTCAATGTGACCGAGGATGCGCTCCTCGGGACCGTAGACATCGAGGCTACCATACGTACCGGGAAGACAGTCGTTCAGAAGGGTCTGTTCAGCAGGGCACACGGCGGTATTCTCTTCATCGATGACGTTAACCTTCTCGCTACGGAATCGGTGTCCCTCGTCCTTGAGGTCAATGGACGAAGGGTGAATCTCATAGAGCGTGAAGGAATTTCCCACCGGACTGATTCCGACTTCATGCTCGTCGCCACGATGGATCCCCAGGAGGGATTTCTCTCGCCACATTTTCTTGACCGTTTCGGCATGTGCGTCTTTTGGGAGGGTCTGCGGGAAAAGACCGACCGGATTCTGGTCGTCACGAGGAATTTGGCTAATCGATTCGCCCTTGACGCAATTCTCAGTCCATCAGACGAGGCCTTGCGGAACAGGATACGGAATTCGAGGAGTTTTTTCCAACAGATTACTGTTCCCGACGGCGTGGCCGACCACATAGCGCAAACATGCTTCGAAAACGCGGTTTCGGGGCACAGGGCTGAACTCTTCCTCTATTACGCAGCAAAAGCCTATGCTGCATACTGCGGGGACAAGAAGGTGACCGCGAGCCATGTGGATACTGTAGCGCCGCTGATTCTTATCCACCGCACCCGGCAGCTCGTGCCGCCTGAAGAAGAGACATCTCACGACCATGACCACGAGGATAAAGAGAAAGATAAGCAATCTGAGTCCAAAAACACTGGAAATGAAGACCACTCCCAGAGCAGTAAACGATCCCTAGCCGAAAGCGATGACAGCTCTCGCGGAAATGAGCGTGATGAATTCGATCCCAACTCATCCCCCCGCGAGACTGCTCTGAGAGAAGAAGTGTTCGATACTGGAGAGACATTCCGTACAAAGCGGCTCTCATTCAGGAAAGACAAATTGAAACGAACGTCCTCCGGACGCAGGACGAAGACACGCTCCAATGACAAGGGTGGACGATACGTGCGGAGCATACTCAAGGCAGAGGACGATGTGGCCATAGACGCCACCATACGAGCGGCAGCGCCTTATCAGCAGCTCCGAAACCGTCACGGCATGCTCGTTATTCACGACCGCGACCTCCGCTACAAGCAACGTGAAAAGAAAACAGGGCATCTAGTCATCTTTGCCGTTGACGGCTCCGGTTCCATGGGCGCGCAGAGGAGAATGACTGCAACCAAAGGCGCAATCCAGTCCCTGCTCATGGATTGCTATCAGAAGAGGGACAAGGTGGCCATGCTCGTCTTCAGGAAGGACAAAGCCGAGATTCTGCTGCCGCCCACTTCGAGCGTGGAACATGCGTCACGAAGGCTCAAGGAAATACCCACAGGAGGAAAGACACCCTTGAGCGCTGGTCTCATGGAGGCTTATGCCCTCATCAAACGATACGGCAAGAAGGCCCCTGAAACCCGTTTTCTCCTCGTCATCATCACGGACGGGAGGGCGAACCATACGCTCTCGGATCTGCCTGCCAGGCAAGAAATTATGCGAATTGCCCAACTCCTGAGTGAGACTCCGAAGACGGACTACCTGGTTCTGGACACGGAGGACAAGAGCAAGTTTATTAAGGCTGACCTTGCCGTGCCCCTGGCAGCTCTTCTCAACGCAAATTACTACACCATCGAGGACCTGAAGGCTGACCACTTGGTAGAGCTGGTGAAGAGAGAGACTGAAATAGACGTGTAGGGTTTGCTTGCCTTGAACTCGAAAAGGGTGTGAGGGCTATGATGATACCGACAGTGATCCTTTGTAACCTGAGCTATTCACAGACCGGCGAATGACGCTCAAGAAAAACTACCAGGCAGTCAATCTATGGGAACGAGCCCTCTCTTATCATGGGGCAGTACACGCTCAGCAGCCTCGTCTGAGACTCCTAAAACCACGGGAGACCCAGCAAACGCCCCATGTAATTAATTGGGCTCAGGAAGATCTCTGCATGCCCGTAAGACGACCCCGGATACCAAGGGCTGCCGGCCTGATTGCGCTGTGCTTCCGATTCGGCGCTCTGGAATACTGGCCTCTCCAGATACACGTTGTAGGCCAGCCATTTCTTGAGTTCCTCGACACTGCCCTTCTTGATGTATCCGAGATTGGTCACTTCGATGGCAGCATTCGCATCTGGGTCGCGTAGCTTGAGTTCGATCAGATCGTCAGGCAGGACGAGAAACAGCTCGCGAAATGGTGTGTTTACCGATTCGATTGCCCCTTGGTCCTTGAGTTCCCATGTCCCTCTAAAAGCATAGTGACGGTACGTGAAGTAGCGGCTTCTTAATGAAGCCTGGTCGGCCCGCTTGTGGACCAGCGCCCATATTCCCGGACAAGAAGCCCGAAAACAGACTCCATCTGAATAGCCGAGTTGGACCGGCTTGTCGGTGCAGGTGAGTTCGATGCCGCAGGTGGGGGATGAAGAGCCGCCCTGCGGGCTTCTGCACGATGGACCTGATCCCGGAATTGAGCATTTCCAGAGGTCTGCGGCTTCGCCCGCATTGGGACCGAGGAGCGCGACGGCAATCACCATGCCGATGAACAGTGACAACCGACTATTCTTCATTGTTGTTCCCTCATGACAATGCTTATCAGCAGCTTGGACGAGTTTGTGTACCCGAGTTGTTTCGTTCAGAACGGTAGCCTTCCTCTGAGCCACCCGCCGGCGAAGGAGACGCTGTCGAGCCCTTCCCCTACGGCGCCGTACAACCTCTGTTGCATGCGCTGCATGTCGGCGGAAGTCGGGAGTCTCATGCGGTCGTAATCGAGAGCGAGTTTGACACCGCCGTAGTAGGTCCTTCCTGCATTCGGCCAAAGCTCGTACCTGAGAATTTCCGGTTCCACTGGGGGTGTCTTTGGGTTGGAGGAGGAGGCATCCCAGAAACAGTTATAAGCGTATTGCAGGTCGTTGATATTCTTGATCCCGAAATAGACGGTAGCCAGACCGTCGAAAAAGGTCTGAGAGACAGCCAAGTCGCCGAGCTTAATTTCATCAAGATCCTGCGCCGAATTGGTGTCGTCTCCCTGAAAGTAGCGTTTTCCGAAATAGTGATAGGTGAAGGCCGCAGAAAAACCCCAATCCGTATTGTTGTACGAGAGTGTACAATTGTACATTTGATAAGGGTTCACGGGGACCCATGCGTCAGCCTTTCGGCCGTAAGGCTGGGTGTATATCGCAGAGGCCTCCGCACCGGTTCTGTACCAAACGCGCTGCTTGGTGAAATTTCCATCGAGTGTCCATCGAGGCGTCAGCCTGATCATGCCCTCAAACTCGAGCCCCTCATGGCCAACCGAGGGAACGTTGGCGTTCACTCGGACCACACCTGCTACGGGGTCAGTAGTCCACGAGCCCATAATTTCGCTGTCCATATCCAGTTCATAGTAGATCAGGCTCGCATAGATATTCGGTGTAAACCAGTGCCTTATACCGGACTCTTTTATGGTCCCTTCTTCTGCGACGAGATTATACACGCCTTTAGCTGTGACTACGGGGAACACAAACGTCCCCGTCGTTACCAGGTCGCTGGTAGTGGGGAATCGGTAGGTGCGGGAGTGCTTGTAGTACAGACACGAGCCGAGTTTTTTATCATAGACGAGATTGGCGGCATAGAATGAAGCGCTCTTCGTCTGTCCCTTACGAACACTTGGGGTGTTTATGGCAATGGCCCCAGTGCTTTGAGTATTGACGTACAGATCCTTGTACTCGTAGTTTTCCGTTCGGTGCCCCAGACCGATAATAACTCGGTCCCAAAAACTCAACTGGTCCAGGACGTAGTAGCCGATAGTCTCACGGTAAAATGAAGTCTGACCTCTGTGTCCGAACGTCCCTGAGGTCGCATAGGTGGCCTTGTTGGCCCATTTATTCTCTTGGCCGAAAAAACCGTCGTACAAGTCGGAACCAAGAGTCAGATCGTTGCGAATGAAATCGTAACGGTCGGTCCGCGTGTATTTCGTGCACAGTCCGAAATCGGTCCATTTAAAGAAAGACGGCCCGCTGCTGGCGGCCAGCATGGAAGTCAGGTTCTTGTCCAAGTAAATCCTCTGGCTGCCGATAACACTGAGGGTTCCAAATCTGCCCCCGTCGTACAACAACTGTACAGAGGTAACACTGTCCTTTCGTTCCTCCGGGCCGCAATCGACCCGGTCCATGGCGGGCGCAAAGCTACCGCTGGAGCCTTGCCAGGAGCGCACTTCTCTCGTGTCTCTCCTCCGAAATTCCTCCAGTGTCACGAAGGGGCTGTTGACCATACGTTGCTGGGTCCAAATGTTCGAGACATCCAGGGTCAGCCGTGGAGTAATCTTCCAGTTCAGACTGGTGATGCAGTTCGTCAAATCCCACGGGCCCGGTCTCGGGACGAACTCCTGGCTTATACCGTCCCCCCCGTAGAGGCGGAACCCTTCCTCCGAGTACTGGCCGAGAAAGATTCCGGCTGCGACCGATCCACGGACAAGATTGATCCCCCCCCATTGCCGTTGACCGCGCCAGGAAGATGCTTCCGCGCCGAAATAGGAACCGGGATTCTGTCGAGGTCGCTTCAACAGAATATTGACGGAGCCGCCAATCGCTTTGTTCCCAAACTGGACGGTGCCGTCGCCCCTCATGAGTTCGATGCGCTCGATAATCTCGGGAAAGAGAAAACCTGTGTCCGCGTCCGATCGTGGGATCTCAAGGTTTCTTCCCTCCAAGAGGAGCGCTGTTCTGTTAAGTGAGGCAGGGGTGGCCGAGAAGCCGCGAATGCCTATCTGAGCGCTGAACATGTTTCCGTTGTACCCACTGGCCCAGGTTCCGGGCTGTCCTTGAAGCATGTCCCCGATCCCCGTCCGGCCCTGTGCCGCGATTCCTTGGTTATCAATCACGGTGATGGCTGAAGGGACCGTTGCCATATTTGCCACCCGGCCGGTGGGGGAAACCACCTGGCTGCGAGTGACAGGGAAGTCTGAAAACGCCTGACCTGAAGGTATGGGTTGATCGTAGCCAAAACCTTGGCCGGAGCTTGTACCTCCCGATGTGACACGTCGCTCGGGTGGCTCAACCTCGACACGCTCCAGTTGCTGAGGTGTACTGGTACCCTGAGCTATTGCACGAGGAGCGGCGATGAAAGTGGAAACAGCCAAGATGAGAAATAGATTAAGAAACCTTATATGCTGAAAACGCATTGCGCTTATGCCTCCTACCACCATGGCCCGGGAAATCCTCCCCGGCCGCGAAAACACGAGTGGTGACTGGACCTATGTCATCTGTAGCAGCCCCTCGCCCCTGGGGACGGACGGCCCATGTCGCCCATGAAACGCCCCCGTTCAGCCAGTGTGAAGGGCAGTTGCACCAATCCTCCGAGAAGGCTTTGGGGGGCGCATGGTGGTTCCTCATCACGCTCCACCAGGGCCGGTGGCAAGAAAGGACCACACAACGGTGGCGAGGCACAGGGGGGAAGCGGAGCGACTGACGGCCCGGGCGGAGCGCACGCGAGAACAGGCGGGCAGGGAGGCACCGGCTGTGTGATGGGCACCGGACATTTTGGCACGAACTGAGGGGCGGCGGGCGGATAGCCGCAGTTCATCGCACGTGGAGGTGGGCCGCACTGCCTCTTTGGGGAACAAGGCGGACCCTCCAACGGGCACAGCATTTCCAGGACTCGAAACGGAGCGGCAACTGTTGCGCCCACGAGCCCCACAGAATGTCTGATAATGGGTCCGAAAAAGCCGGGGTCCCGATACACCACGGGCACGGGTTGCCGCTGATCGCATGCCTCCGGGCGAACCGCGATATCGACTCTCACAGGCATGGGCCGGGATGGAGCGGCGGCTGCTGCGGGAGGCGGGCAATACGGTGACGGCACACACGCCGGCGGCATATACGGTTTTGGAGGTTGTGGAACCGGAACGGTCACGTTTACGCTTCGCGCCACCGGTTGGACCGTCTGCTGTGGGGCACAAGGCCGAACGCGTGTAGGAGGAACCGGATAGGTCGCCGGAAAGCTCTGAGAAAGAGCGGGACCACTCGATGCAAGCACCATGACGATCAGACTGAAAACCAAGGTAATACGCATCATGACACGACTCTCCATGCCGGGAGGCCCAGCAAATGAAATCCGCTGTGGGAAAGCATTTGTCTCCATCCCGCAGATGAGACTCTGCGGCCGAGACCAGACTCTTGACTAGCTCGTTGCTAATTCTTGACTGGAAGTCTGGAGCAGGAGATAATGGCGGGACACGGGAAGCTCAACACCATTCCCGCCGACCCTGGACTCCGTTGCAGCGGGGTCCGGGGTTTTCTGCTTCAGTTTCCTTGGGAAGATCTGCCCACAAGTTCACCTAGTGAGGCCGACGGCATGAGCAACAGGAACGTCCCTGTTGCTACGAATCTTCCACTTAGACCTATTTAGTGGCACTTTTTGACAAAAGGTAATATGATCGGTTGGAGCTTGTCAAGTCTTTTTTCTTAGGTAGATCGGGAGACAGCAATTCGTTGACTCGACACCAGCCCAGGAGAGCTACGCATTCCGACGACGCTTCATTCCCTACCGTCACTACAGTTTCGTGAGGCATTGGGAACTCAAGGACCAGGGAGTGATCGAGTCGAGCCAAATATCTCTGCGACAGCTTCTCATTGTCCTTCCGGACGATCTTATCGAATTCACATGCCAAGATCCGGATTGCAATGCGGCCATCGAGGTCAGGAATCTGGTGTACATCAAGAAGGGAAGCCATAAGGAACTGGAGTTGGTTGGCTTACAAGGTGTACCCGGAAAGGCCTGAAAAGATCGAACCAGCCCCAGGCCAAGAAAGTGGATGCCAACTTGCAGGATCTTGTCTGAATGGACTGGAGGGCCAGGCAAGAGGGATGCTTTTACGAGTAATCTCGCTGGGGTGGGGCATCGAGCTGCCCACTTATCACTTACCCAAATCTTAAAAACGGAAGAGGCGTCATCCTCTTTTTTCTTTGAACAGGATTGGTACCACGTAGTCCATGCTTTGTTTGTTGATGCTGTCGGGGATGGCGGGGAATTTTGCAGCGGCCTTTTGTATAATCTTGATCGCAGCTTCATCCAAGATGGGAGATCCGGAAGGCTTCGTTACTTGCAGACTCGAAATTGAGCCATCCTTGTTGATGGCGAACATCACCACCACCTCCCCATGCTGCCGATCCTTTACCGCCTGCTTCGGGAAAAAAATCGCTTCACGAATGGCCGACAGCACCCTGGACTGGAAAGCTTCTCCATCCTGACCAGCCGCCGGTATGAACCGGCGTTCTGCGCTGGCTATTGAAGGAATACTGGCCATTGAATTCTGTGGGCCGTCTCCTGTGTCAAGCCTATCGTTTTTCTTGATTATTTCCTTTTCCAGTTCCTCCTTTTCTTCCAGAGGCTTTGGTTTCTCGATCATGGCTTTCCTCTGCGGTTGAGGACCGGGATCACGGGCGTCCGCCGGTTGTTCCAAAGATTGCGCCTTGCGCAATTCCTTTTGCTTCTTGTTCTTTCCCGCGGTCGACGGCGCAGAGGCCGCAGAGTCCACCGAAGCCGGACTTTCGTCCTGAGGAACCAAGTCCTCCTGAGCTGTAATTCTCACTGAAATCACATTGCCCGCATTGCCCGTCGAGCCGGCACCTTGGATCGCCGGAAAGAAGGTAAACAAAAAAAAGACCGCGAAGTGGGCCAAGGCTGAAGTAAAGAAAGCCAACGGTCTTGGCGACCTGGATGCGAACCACTCGGCTTCAGGTTTTCCTGCACTCTCTCCATCCGGCTCAAGATCGATTGAGAGCAGATCCCTCTCAAATTCCCCTCTCGAATTCGTCCATGCTGCCGAGCCGAAAAGTGGATGTCTTGTAACCTGAGCATGCAAGGAAGAATCAGGTGAAGGAAAGTCCACCTCTATCTCTTTCTTTCCTCCATTCCCATGAACGAAATCACGGGGCGTGTTTCCTGGCTCCGCGACATACGAGGCAAAATCCAGGGAGAATAGATCCAGGGCAATCCCCTCCGTCGATGCGGGATCATCATGGTCAAGGAATAAAGTTTCAGAAAAGGCACCGTATATTGTCAATGTTCACAGACCTCCCGCCACTCGGTCAACGTGACGGCAGGGCAGCGCCGAGGTTCCCCGACGCGAGGGTTGTTCCGGAGCGTGAACTGAGAACAATCTCAGAAGGTTGCTCGTGGCTCAGATACTTGGAGAATGAGCGTGTCCTACCTAAACTGAAGGCCATGTTTTCAACCGTATTCTGGAGAGAGAGCCGTACGCACCTATTTGTTGAAAGTGTACTCGAAACGTGCCATTAAATGTGAAATCATGGTACCCTGCTCTCACCGTAACCATGTTTGAGTCAGGAGTCAAGCGAATTGAAAGGTAATGAATCCATTCTCGAACAACTTGTCCGAATCTAAATCAGCTATTCGATAGGGGCAAAACACTGCAATGATTAGCCCACTTGAGAGCCTCCGATTCGCACTCGAATCTTTGCGAAGAAACCTGACGCGTTCTTTGTTGACCGTCCTGGGAGTGGTGATTGGAGTAGCCTCAGTGGTCGTCCTGGTGGCCGTCGGAAGAGGCGCACGAGAAGAAATCAGCCAGAAGATAGCTTCCGTGGGGAGCAATCTCATCATGGTCGTGCCTGGAGTAAGCCAAAAGGATGGGGTCTTCATGGGCTCTGGCACGGTCCACTCTCTCACAGCAGCCGATGCTGAAGCCATCGAGAGGGAATGTCCCTCAGTAAAGCGTGTGGCTTCCATATATGGGCAATCGGCTCAAGTCATATCAGGAAACAAGAATTGGAGGACGCGCGTTTCAGGGGTGTCAACAGCGTACTTTGATTTAAGGGAGTGGAAAATCCGCCACGGAAGGACATTTTCGCTCAGCGAAGAGAAGAACGCCTCAAAAGTCTGTGTACTTGGGAGCAGAGCCCTCGAAGCACTCATGCCGAATTCCTACCCGATAGATATGATCGTGAGAATTCAGAGCGTGCCGTTTCGTGTTATCGGGTCCCTTGAAAGCAAAGGGCAATCATATTCCGGAGAAGATCAGGACGACGTGATATTGGTTCCCCTTAAAACGGCTCATCTGAGGCTTTTCGGAACTCCTTTTTTAGGCGAAGTCAGACTCATCCTCGTACAGGCCCGTGGGACGTCCTCGGTCTCTCAAGCCTTAACGGAAGTCGACGATTTATTGATACGCCGGCACAGGGTAGGTTTGAACCGGGACAAAGATTTCACTGTCCGCAGCTTGACGGAATCACAGCAAGCGGCCCAGCGCTCAGTCGAAATCATGAGCGTCTTTCTCGGGAGCATAGCAGCGATATCTCTCTTTGTCGGCGGAATAGGCATAATGAACATTATGTTGGTCTCTGTTACCGAACGCACCCGTGAAATAGGTGTACGGATGGCCGTGGGAGCCAAACCAATAGATATTCTTATCCAGTTCCTGATCGAGGCTGTCAGCCTTTCCGTTGCAGGAGGGATCTTTGGAATTATGCTTGGAATGGCTGGTGCATACGTGGTTGCTCATGCGAGCGGTTGGCCGGCAATCATAGGACCGTTGGAATTGGCCGCTGCTGTAGTTGTTTCAGTTTCAGCGGGCATCATCTCCGGTTTTTTCCCTGCAGTGAAGGCTTCGAGGTTGCACCCAATCGACGCACTCAGGTTCGAGTAACTTGCTGCTGTGGAATGAGCGGCCCGTCTGCATGCGCCCCGCCGCGCTCGTTGTTTGAACTGCGGTCGTGTGCCCTGCGCTAATCTCGTCTATTACAGCTCCCAGCACCACAATTGCGAAGGCTGATCCTAAATCCGCGCATTGACTTATTCCGAGAGTGAACGGCGATGCAAAAGGGTTCTTGAGCAAACACTGCATCACGGCCCCGCATAGCCCCAAACGCCAGCCAACGACGATGGCAGCTATTATCCGAGGTATCCTAATGTCCCACAGACGATGTTCAGGTATCCCTCCGACCGGCCGAGGATTGCATTCAGGATGACCCAAAGTCAACTCGTAGGCGCCAGCAGCGACTGCGTAGAGCCTCAATGCGAGAAGCGCCAGGATGAACAAATAGACCTTGGTTCGGACATGCCCCTGTAGGAATCCGCCAAATCAGCGGAGCGGCTGCTAAGAGTGCCTAATCGGTTCACAAAGCTCACGCCTGCTCCTCTCAAGCCCCGCAGGATAACTTCTCTTCCGCGTTTCCGCGAAGCGTATTGGAAGCGATTACCTGGATAGAGTAGCACGATATAACCAAACGTATGCGTTTTCAAGTTGACGCAAACCAGAATTCTCGGATATGCTGAAAGGTGAACAAATGATTTGCACGGGCATGAAATGGCTACATCCGCAGGCGGGGAAGGTGGGAAGGCAGACTTGCAAGTAATAACAGGAGGTTCAAATGAAATGCCAAGAGATTCTGTCCAAAGACGATTTCAGGAAGTGTCTAGAGTTTCACGGACATCTTTGCCCCGGTCTTGCTATAGGTTACAAGGCTGCGGAGGCGGGGCTCGAATGGTTGCGAGAAAGGCGAGCATTCGATGAGGAATTAGTCGCCATTGTTGAGACAGACGCGTGCGGGGCTGACGCAGTCCAAGTCCTTACGGGTTGCACTTTCGGCAAAGGGAATTTAATTTTTCGCGACCACGGGAAGAACGTTTACTCATTCTTCAGCCGAAGTTCCGGAAGCGGCGTGAGGGTAGCCTTGCGCGCGGGAGCGTTTCAACCGAATGAACGGCACATGGATCTCATCCAAAAAATAAGGACGGATACGGCGAGCGATGAGGAACGCTCTGAGTTCCGGCGGCTTCATGAGCAAAGGAGCCATGACATCCTTGAAGCAGACCCGGATAAGTTGTTCAAAATTGAATCCGTAGAGATCGAATTGCCCCTCAAGGCCAAAATAGAGCCTTCGAAAGTCTGCGACTCCTGTGGAGAGCCGACCATGGCGTCCAAGCTAGAGCAAAGGGGTGCCTCTCGGCTCTGTCGAAGTTGTGTCGACACGGGTGCTGGAGTCTAAACACCAGAAACTCGCCCCCTGAATTTGTCGAGCGCCACAATTTAGGAAAGCGCTGTTGGCCAGGCAAAGACTGCCTTATTAATCTTCGTTGGCCCTCACCTCAAAAAAAACTTGCGCTGCCCTCTGTAGCACGATACAACTGATCGTGCTACAGAGTACTTTTCGGAACATTCAGGTTAGCACCCTCTCAACTCGGCTTGCACACAGCAAAGTCGGTCATCTTCCTGGAGGTCAATCATGGGGGCTCTCTCTACAATCAAATACGCCGGAAAAATCCGCGAGGTGAAGATCGGTAAAGCAGGCTCGGAAATCATGCTCGGGGGCGAGACAGCATACAACTTCTACCTTTTCGAGGGCAGCATGCCGCATCCACCGCTCCTTGCATTGCAGATTCTCGACATTGAACCTGAAGAATGGGCCGATGAGGCATTAGAGCCATTCAGAGATGTTACAGGTGATCCAGTCGCGTGGGCCAAGAGATGTGTTGAACAATTTGGAGCGGATTCGGTGTGCCTGTGGCTGGCAGGCACGGACCCGAATGGGCAGAATCTCTCTGCTGAACACGCGGCTGAGGTAGCACGAAAAGTGGCCGAAGCCATAAGTGTGCCCCTGATTGTCTGGGGAGTCTCCAGCGATGCGAAAAACACAGAGGTGCTCAAAGCAGTGGCTGAAGCATGCGCCGGCCTCAACTTGGTACTGGGTCCCGTCACAGAGGGTAATTACAAGCAGGTGGGGGCAGCGGCCATTGCCTACAAACATATTATTGCCGCCAATTCCCCCATCGACATCAATCTTGCTAAGCAACTGAACATTCTGCTTGAAAACCTTGGAGTTCCGGACGACCGAATTCTGATAGACCCCACAACCGGGTCCGTGGGTTATGGCATGGAATATTGCTACTCCATCATGGAACGGATACGGCAGGCGGCCCTTACCCAGAATGATGACAAACTTCAATACCCCATCATCAACAACATAGCCGAAGAGGTCTGGAAAACCAAGGAGGCCAAGCTTAGGGAGGAAGACGATCCAAGGCTGGGAAATTCGGGCATTCGTGGCGTGAATCTCGAAGCCATAACTGCCCTGAGTGCTCTTCAGGCGGGTTCGGACATTCTCATTCTTAGGCATCCGAAGACGTTGCAGCACATTCGGAAATATCTTTCGGAAATCACGGTGAAGACCGACCTCGATGCGATGGAGGTGGATCTTTCATCAATTACTACGCTTGAATCCGCCCCACTGGAAAGCAAAGCCCCTGGAGTTCCTCCTGCCCCCAAGAAGAAGCTCGGAGTCGCGGCAGCGAGCCCCGTGAGCGAGCCTAGACCGGCGCAAGTGGAGCCTGGTGGGGATCAGATGTCCAAACCCGTCCAACCCGCGGCATCTGAATCCGAAACGTTTCCTTCTGAAGAACCGGACACACCTAAAAGTGAAAAAGCGGACATGAGTGATACGATGAGGCCCGTGTCCGAGGCAGCATCATCCCCTGAGCTAGAAGGCTTGGAACTCACCGAGGAAGACATTGAGGTTCTAAGAGAAATGTCGGCAGCTTTCCGAGCTTTCAAGGGTCTCATTTTGGGGCTGGCCAGGATTCTATCGAGGTAACGAAGAAGGCGTAACGTTTCTGCCAAGGACAGCCTTCGCGGCCAAGGGCAACATCCGTCCGAATGCCACCCCCGGCCGTTGCAGGTTTCTTTCTGGGCGGATCGTCATATCAGTGGGCGTGATCGTGGACCTCCGCTTCGTGGCCCGGATGGACATGATTGTGGGGGCCGTGGTCGCCGGCGTGCTCGTGGTCATGGACCAGGACGTCCCGATGATCATGCCCATGCTTGTGCTCGTGCTGATGCTCGTGGCCATGCTCATGCGAGTGCTCATGGGTATGAGTCTTGTCCCCATGTCTATGTTCGTGAGAATGGCTGTGGGAATGCTCGTGGGCGTGCAGATGCTCGTGTTCGTGGTCGCCTTGCATTGTGAACTCCTTTCGTTCGCGGTTGGCGTGTGGTGACCGAACTACCTTTAATTAAGAATTTAAGGTCCTGTTCGAATATTGTCAATCATATAGCATGGTTAAATATAACGTGGCACTCAAGACATCCCTTTCGCTTAGAGGGGCATGGTTCATGTCACGAAATGGACGGAGGGTCACGCTCTGGCAGCAATGGAGGGCGTGTGAGCGTTGCGGTTGATTCTTGAGAACGTTTTTGCAGATGGTTAGGGCCCGAGAAAGACGGCAGAATACAGCGATCACTTTGTTGCACCAGTCTTGCCATAGCCAGGGGCCTGCGTCTCCTTTTTTTTACCAGTGAAAGAGAGGACAAAGAGCATGAACGACCCAAGTGTACTCAAGCGGCCCCCTGCTCCCCCCAGAGAGACTGCACGAACTCGGCAAGCACTGTCAGTAAGAGTTGATGCGGGGCTCGTTTCGGCCTTTCACGAGACCCGCAAACGCCTCGGGCTTGGGCAGAGCGAGATGATGGAGATCATTCTGTGGAACGCTCTTGATGAGCCCCCGTTGAGTTTCGAGCCCGAATATGCCGAGCACAGAAAACCCCTACGGCCCGAATAGGCAGGCATCTTGGCGAGATTTGGGTTACTCATCCGTGGTAAGCAGCGATTCGAGTGGCATCAATGACGATACATTCGTGAATTATCTTGGTGTGCTTTTCAGATATTATTCACTTGCTTCCTGAGGATCATCATTACTGACTCCCTGGGCTTGATTCACTTCCGAATGGTCATGGTGGTGCCCATGCTCGTGGGGATGGCAATGCTCATGAGTATGGCATTCATCTTCGTGACAGTGCTCATGAACGTGGCAGTTTTCTCCTTTCTCAGCACCCGTTTTTGTCCTCTTTTGAGCTGTCATTTTCTCGTCTTCTGTGGCTCCACAGTTTGTGGGGCTGGTTTCAGCATCTTCGCTTTAAATCAAGATTCGGCATTGGTCTGATATTGCCTGTTAGCCTCTTTTCACAGTTTCGGTTCCCGCAAAGCTCAACGAAGTCCTGCTCTGGAAACGGTCAATTCTTCCAGATGCCGCGGTACACATGCAAAAGAGATCTTTCATCATGTTGACTCCAGTGGCAAATCCTTCCAACACTTCATCCACTACTTCTGCATGACGCCACGGGTCGAAAGGGGGCTTGGTTTGAGCAACCACCGTCTCAAGAAGGGCTCGGCTGAACTCGTGGGAAAGAGTCACTGCGCGCAATGCCTCCAAGATCCCGTTGGATGCGTTCACCAAGCACACACTTACTGATATGCCCCCATTGATGCCTTGCAAATCAAGCCACGGATCAGGCCGCATTACCGGAGCATTGATCCACCAGTTGTAGTACGACGCCGTCCAAGGAAGCTGTCCAAATTTGGCCAGAATGAATAGCGTCCTCTCCCTTAAGAATAACCCGAACGCGGCATCCTGCTTTTGAACTGCCTCAATTTCACTACGTGTAGGATTGCCCACACAGAGGGTCAGCGTGTGCCCGCCTGGCGTGTAGTTATAGGTCGTGTCTTCGCTAAGACTTCCTACCCCTGGAATAAACGGCATTCCAACTTTGGTCCATCGCATTTGCTCTCTCCTGATCCAGCCCCATCATTCGAGCCTCAAGCATTTCGACGAGACTTCGTGATTTCTCAGGTCACCAATTTTTATGGTAGCACATATTACCCAGTCGTGCCACCGGAGTCAAGATGTCGTTAGGCAAGAGATTATTTCATTTCGCCGGGGAAGGGGGATGCATCCTTTGGTAAGCGTCCTTTGTCCGAGGGCGACACCGTCACTGTCGCTTTCACGGGACGCTCAGCATTTGCCAGTACCGCCGATGCACGTCCCAGGGTTCAGTGACGGCTGGAAGCCGACGCCGTGTTTATCGCCGGAGATTTCCGAGAATGATCGCGCAGGAAGCTCTGAGTCTCATGGGATTGGATGATCGAGCACGTCACCTTCCATCTCAGCTTTCCGGGGGGCAGCAACAAAGGGCAGCGATTGCTCGGGCTCTGGTGAACAAGCCGGACATCATTCTGGCCGATGAGCCCACCGGAAACTTGGACTCGCGGACCAGCGCGGAGCTGATAGACGTATTCAGAACACTCAATCGAGACCAGGGGATCACCTTCGTTTTGGTCACTCACGATCTGGAGATAGGCGGCGTCACTGACCGAACAATATTCATCCGGGACGGGATAATTGCGGGAGATGTGCGAAAAAGTGTGTAAAAGGTGATGCTTCGTGCTATGTTAGTTGATATCGTGGTACGTGGTTAGGGTCCCTTAACCGATTTCTAAAAAAGGAGGGCGTGCTTTTGAGAAAAAACTTAGCAATCTCTGGACTGGTCATGTGGGTTGTTCTGGTTCTCGCCGGAGCAGCGACCGCTCATTTCGGGATGATCATTCCTTCCAAGGATGTGGTGGGGAAGGATGACAAGAAGGAGATCGGGATCCTTGTTCAGTTCACTCATCCGTTTGAGGGCGGTCCTCTAATGCAGATGGACAAGCCGGAGAAGTTCGGGGTCGTTATTGGGGACCAGGTGACCGATTTGCTTGGGACTCTCAAAGAGAAGAAGGTGGACGGGAAGTCTACATGGGAGACCAACTTCAAGATTACCAAGCCCGCTGACTACATTTTCTTCCTGCAACCCAAGCCCTATTGGGAACCTGCCGAGGACAAGTTCATCGTGCATGCGACCAAGGTGATTGTTGACGCGCTTGGGGCAGAAGAAGGGTGGGACAAGCCCATTGCGAAAGAGGCCGGCATTCCGGCCGAGATCGTTCCGCTAGCTCGTCCGTACGGCCTGTACGCTGGGAACCTATTCACAGGCCAGGTCCTCAAAGATGGAAAGCCTGTTGCCGATACCAACGTAGAAGTGGAGTGGTGGGGCAAGGGCAAGACCAAAGCCCCTACAGAGGAACATGTAAGACAGGTGGTCAAGACGGATGCAAACGGCGTCTTTTCTTATGCCATGCCTAAACCGGGCTGGTGGGGCTTTTCGGCGATTATGGAAGCTGACGCGCCAATAAAACATGAGGGTAAGGACAAGAAGGTGGAACTCGGAGCCGTCCTTTGGGTTCATGCCTATCCCATGGAATAGAGGAACAAATGCACATTTCCGAAGGCGTGCTGAGTGCTCCTGTTCTAGTAACGGGAGCTGTTCTCTCTTTTGCAGGGGTCGCAATCGGCCTGAAGAAGATGGACTACGAAAAACTGCCTGAAGTCGGGGTTCTTTCATCCGTTTTCTTTGTGGCTTCGCTCATTCATGTCCCCATCGGCCCTTCTGCTGCCCATCTGGTGCTTAACGGCATTTGCGGGCTCATCTTGGGTTGGATGGCCTTCCCCGCGATTCTGGTCGGATTGGCGCTTCAGGCGATTCTTTTCCAGTTCGGAGGGCTGACCACGCTAGGTATCAACACGTTCAATATGGCTCTTCCGGCTGTGCTGGTCGGATTTCTATGCGGTCGAGTGCTCCGGAGTCCGAGTGCTGTGACCAGAGGTGTGGCCGAGTTCATAGCAGGCGCGGGAGCCATATTTTTATCTGGAATGTTGGTCGCGGCATCTCTTGTGGCCACAGGGGAGTCGTTCTATGCGGCAGCCAAGCTTATTGTTCTTGTTCACATCCCGATTATGGTTATGGAAGGAATAATCACTATCTTCGTCATCGAGTTCGTGAGGCGGGTCAGACCGGAGATGCTCGGAGATATTTCATCGGACGCAAGCCGGTCGATAAATTAGACCTTTGTTAATGCAGTCTAACCAGTACGAAAAATGATCTGTCGTTATCCAGTAAGCCCTTAGCCGGGGCTGTTTGCTCCTTCGGGAGTATGGGGGAACTTTCTTAACCGAAAGTTTCCCCTCTATTTTCCAAGAAATTGACTCTTATCCTTTTGAAGGCCAGGAGGGGAGAATTGAAATCGTATTTTGGTATGAAGGTCGTGGGCAGCCTGCTGACAACCGTAACGCTACTTTTGTTGTCGAGCACTTCCGGCTGGGCTCACAAAGTCAACGTGTTTGCTTACGTGGAAGGCGACACGGTTGTTGTGGAGGGCTACTTCAGCGGCAACGTCAAGGCTCAAAACTCGGTGGTGGAAGTCTTGGATTCTGACGGAAAGAAAATCCTGGAAGGCAAGACCGATGAAAAGGGAATTTGCCGCTTCAAGCTGGCTGATCTTACGCCCATAAAGGGCGACATCAAAATCGTGCTGGAAGGTGGCATGGGGCACAAGGCTGATTTCACGCTCAGTCAAGCCGACCTGCCTGTGTCAACACAAAAAATACCGACTCCGCAGCCGAAAACCCAAGAGAGGACAACAGCCGCCCCCGCTATAGTCGCGATCCAGCCGTCAGGTCAGGCTCCAGATTCGGCACTTATCAAGAAGATTGTGGAAGACGCTGTGGACGAGAAGATTCAGCCGCTCGTAAAGATGCTCGGCAATCAGCAGAAGTTGCTCATGGAACAAAAGGATAAAGGCCCCACAATAACTGAAATTGTCGGGGGAATAGGCTGGATACTGGGCATCGTGGGGGTGGCCGGCTATTTCATGGGGCGTAAGCGCAAGGCAAGAAGCTGACTTCTAAGATCGGGAACGGGCATTGAATGGACATCGAAGAATTCTCTCTGGGTGATTCTTGGGTTCACCACTCTGATCCCAGAGTGAAAATATTGGCAACGCTCATCTTCGCTGTGGTAGTAGCGCTGAATCATTCGCTTCTTGCGTCCACTCTTGCGTTGACCTTTCCGATTGTTTTGGTGATCGCCGCCCGCCTCGACTTGAAGAAGGTCTTGGTTCGGCTGGCGGTCGTCAATGGCTTCATAGTCTTTCTCTGGTTCTTCCTCCCTTTCACGTTTCCCGGCAAGATCGTTTGGTCGCTCGGCCCATTGGACATTCACAGGGAAGGCGTCCTTTATTCCCTCTTGATCACCTTAAAATCCAATGCCATAGTGCTAATGGTTATTGCTCTTCTCGGGACTTCGCCTGTTTTCACCCTGGTTCACGCTCTGAGCCATATGTGGGTACCCGGCAAAATCGTGCATCTCTTTTTCTTGTGTTTTCGGTACATCCACGTGATCCACGAGGAATATCATAGGTTGTTGAACGCGATGAAGGTTCGCGGCTTCAAGCCGGGAACCAACATGCACACATACCGGACCTACGCGTATCTTGTGGGAATGCTCTTGGTAAGAAGTTTCGATAGGTCCCAGAGGATATTGGCTGCCATGAAATGCCGTGGCTTCAAGGGAAAATTCTATATACTTCATCATTACGGCATGAAAAAAGCGGACTATGTCTTTGGGACGGTCACCATCCTTTTCTCGTTATCTCTTATGGTTTTAAAATGATTCAGCCTATGACATGAGGCTGTTTCCAACAGCTCGTTTCATTGCCCAGGCGGGAGGAGCTAGGCAAAGTAATTCTGATCCGGACGCGAAACGACACCCCACCTCCCTCGTCTGGGACAGTTTTGCCTGTCAAAGCCATTGAGTGAATTGAAATCGGCTCCCTTCTAGCTGATAGAAGACCCTCCCGAGGGTCTAGAACCATCTGAGAGGCATGATATCGTATGACGTCTTTTCCGCTGGCCACATCTCGGCTATACTTAGTTCCCACCGTTTGTCTGACGCCCGTCGGGGAGAAGAATTCTAACAAAGAGAAGGAATTGCCCATGACTGATCTAGTGCGCTTCGGAGTTTCCATACCTGATGATTTGCTGGAGAAATTTGACGGGCTCATGTCGGAAAAGGGTTATACAAATCGATCAGAAGCTGTTCGAGATTTGATTAGGAATCGCCTGGTGGAGGATCAGTGGAGCGAGACAGAACACAATGTAGTAGGCACTGTAACGGTGGTCTACAATCATGAGCAGAGCGATCTTGCACAAAAGCTCACGGAAATCCAGCATACGAAACACGATATCATAATTTCTGCCGTGCATGTTCACCTGGACCGACACAACTGTCTTGAGGTCCTCATTATGAGAGGCCAAGCAGAGGAGGTCAAAAAGGCGGGGGAACTTCTGATTTCTACTCGGGGCGTAAAACACGGGAAGATTACTATGACCACCACAGGCGAGGAATTGGTTTAATTTACAGGGACTACTCAAAGGACAGGTGGAACCTCACAATTCCTAGTTGGAGTCAGGGAGAGTGCATGCGAATGCGAGAGTTCCCAAAAGATAACTTGACATTGGCGCTTCACTGGGACACAAATGGAATCATAGGTGCTTTTCAAGCTTAATAGGGAAGCCGGTTAAAATCCGGCGCGGTCCCGCCGCTGTAACCGGGGACGAAAGCCCGTGAATGCCACTGCTTGGCGTATCCAAGTGGGAAGGTTCGGGCAAGTAGGGTGATCCGGGAGTCAGAAGACCTGCCTGTGACGAGAGTGCTGCGACAGACAGCCGACAACTTGGGAAAAAGTAAACTGGGTGCACTCCCGAGTCCATTAATGGGCTCGGGTTTTTTGTTTTTTGCCCGAAACTATTGCTCGGTCTGGCAGCGATCGCGACCCCATCACAACTGTTAACCTGTTGCCTACGAGGTAGTTTACGGCTTCCAGGCAACCCCTTTCGATTAACGGAGGTGTCCAATGAGAAAAGGAATGATTCTTTATGTCACGCAAGGAAAAGAGAATGTTCCGCTGCAAGGGGGTACGGAACTGATCGAGCTCTCCCGGTCTCTGGGTGTTGCCGCCGTGTGTGTGGCGACAACGCAGGAAGACGTCGACTACGGGTGGTGGGAACTGATCACCAAAGGGGTGCATCAGGTTCTACTCATGACGGTTGCCTACGACGCCGTCCTGAAGAGCTTTGAATCTTCTCGCGCTCCTTTGCGGCTTTGGGGATGAGCGTGTGGGGTTCGGGATGGCCTGGGTCCCATCGCAACAGAACCGTATAGGCAAAACAGGACAAAAGGGCGTTGACATGGAGAGTTTCCCCTACGTGAACGGCTCTTACGATCCGTCGTCGGACACTTTGCACGCATTAGTTGCGACAGGGCCGGTGAGCCGATTACTGTGCGGTTTCTTCGGCCTACGCGGAAGGTCCTCTTTGTTTCCCGAAGACGATCTCTCCTCCGAAAGTGGGCCATGCTCAATCGTACTCGGTGACCAAGACTCTTCAATTTTCCAGACCTACGTTGAGCCTCACTTCGAATGGGAACTTGAGCCTTACGATTCGACGGTCCAGGATTTGAGTTCATCAGCAGCTTTTCTGGATTGGGAAGTTCCTGGCGACTCCGAACCAGCCGATCTTCAAAAATGCACGCCGGACATTGTCCTGGTGGGCGATGATTTCGAGGGCGGTTTCTCACAGAGTTCTTCCCCTAGTGGGCTCCTTAACGAGAAACTGAGATCTTTTGCTGCCGGTTTTGTCATTCATTTCGTCGGGTTCTGTTTGTTTTTTTCGATCCCCACCCCTTTGCCAAAGGGGCTTGGAGGGATTTCCGACAAACCAATGTTTGTAAGACTGACAGAAACAGATGAAATCAACACTCCGGACGATCCTTCACCTGCCTCGATCAATTCCCCCGCGTCGTTGGCCTCTCTGGCGCGAAGAAATCCGAAGCCTGAGGAAAATAACAGGAAAAAGTCCGAGAAGGAGGAGCCGACGGAAGTCGCAGCGAAGCAAGCGCCCTCGGAACCGCAGACTGATTCTCGGCACATCGAGGTGAAATCCGCGGATAGACCTGACCTTCCTCATCAGAAGGTTCTTCCGGACCACTCCCTGGAACACGGTCCATTCAATGATTCAAAAAACTCACAGGATTCCCTAGCTTCTACGCCCTCTGTAGCGACCCCGGAAAGAAAAGGATCTTTCAAAGCAGGGGACGAAGCGCTGACCTATAAGGACCGGATACTTTCTGCCATCCATGAGGCGGCCTACTACCCCAGGGCTGGTCTCAGACACAGGGCCCATGGGAAGACCCTGGTTCGCTTCACGATCAACAAAGATGGTTCTCTTGCGAACGTTGCCATCGTGTCACACGCGGACTCGAAAGTCCTGGACGAGGCCGCCTTGAAAATCGTGGAGAAGGCCTCTTCGCATTTTCCGCTGGTGCCAGACTCACTGATGAAAGAGCAAGTAAGCTATGTCGTGCCGATTGTTTTCAAGAAAGGACTTTAGAAGTTTCTTTTGATCAAATCCTTCAGAGCTGCGGAGAGCTTCAGATCAACTGAGAATGATCGTTCGGATGGGTCCCGGACTTGGTTGATGTGGGCATTGTCTCGAGGACGGCAACACGATGCACGTACCAGATTGAATGGGAGGAATTACATGTGTTCGACTCGGCCTTGTTTGCTGAGAGCTTTTCTGGTTTTCTTGGTGGGGCTTCTCATTGCACAGGGCGTCTATGCTGCCGGCTCTTCGTTTCCGATCACGGCCACGGATAGTGGTGGCAAAACAGCGCATCTCAAAGAGGTCCCGAAACGAGTAGTTTCACTGGTTCCCGGCGCCACGGAAACTTTTTTTGCGCTCGGTGCGGGTAACCTGATCGTCGGGCTTACCTATCACGATACCTATCCAAGAGAGGCGGCCACGAAGACAATAGTCGGAGGCTTTTTCGATCCATCCTCGGAACTTATCGAGAAACTCAAACCTGACGTGATTCTTGTCTCCTCATTGCAGGCCAAGATACGGCAAAGGTTTGCCGATTCCGAAATCCCATTGATTGAAGTCGATGCATATACCATGGAAGATGGCTTCAAGATGATCGAACTTGTTGGAAGAATCACCAACAAGAAAGAAGAAGCGGCAGTGAAGATCAGTCAAATACGAAAACAGCTTGATCTCGTCGCGCACAAGGTCGCCAAGATTCCGGAAGCTAAACGTAAACGGGTCATGCGTCTCATGGGATCGGACGTGATTATGACACCGGGAGACGGCTCGTTTCAAAATG
>JBKQMK010000526.1:0-3303 GCA_052146735.1 Desulfomonilaceae bacterium
ACATTTGCCAATCAGCCCGGGGATCTTTTGAGATTTCGGTCCACCTGGATTCCAGCAGCACCCTGTCGAGGTTGGTTTCATTGTGTATGGTCAGGTACTTGGGCATGGCGGCCTCCTCACTTTGGAACTGCGGGGGTGATGTTTTTTTGGGGACGATCCTTTTTTGTGACCGAAGAGCACTCAGGTGTTGTAAGTTTGCGCTGGCTTGGGCGATTCCTATTCATTCAACGCGAGGTAGAACATTCGCAGGAACAAGATAAGTCACTATATAATCCAGCATAGCCATCTCTGTGATTCCGTGCAAGGGTTTTTGATTAAACTACTCAAGATGTCGACCGACCATCTCTGGCAGCGGCATTAATTTCTGCGCGCGGAACGAGGAGCGACCTCGCTCTGTTGCGATGAAAAACACGGTTTCAGGTAATCATGGGCCTTTACACAAAAAAGGATGAGATAGAGCAGGTCCTGAACCGCTTCATGCCTCTCGTGATCCACGAACTGTCACGGTCCGGGGCTCACCGGGATATTGACCGACTCTTCAGGCGCTCAATCAGTGTGGTAGTACAAACGCTCCTCTCCCACGCTGAGCTGGGCGAGGCTCCCAGGGCGCTCTCCGGCGCGAAGAGTGGAACTTCATCGCTTACGGAAATGGCTCGACAAATCGGACCACTGACCGCTGCGGAGGTGGGTGAAATCTACGAATTTTTGCGCGGTTTCAAAGTCGAAGTCAAATCCCCCACGCGGTGGGTCATGGCTCCTAACGTCGCGAGTAAGAGAAACCAGGGCCTCTTTTATACCCCGAAAGAAATTGTAAGCTACATTGTGGAGCAAACCCTGGACGCACTAGAGGTGAGAGAACCATCTCATTATCTGGACTTGAGAATCCTGGACCCGGCTGTGGGTACCGGCCGGTTCCTGGCTGAAGCTCTGGACCAACTCACGGGCCGAGTCCTTTCAGCGGTGCGTTCTGGGGACAAACTCCTCCTCAGTAGGGTGGACAACATAAGCAAAAGACTTCAAGTGAATGTCTGGAATCATATCATAGGCCAACAGTGGCATAAGGAGGCTGCCGTAAGGATTCACATACTCCAAAAATGCCTTTACGGCGTGGATCTTGATCCCGTTGCTGTAACTATTGCCCAAGCCGCTCTGTTGACGCGGGCGTTTGGACAAGGGCCCGTCATACCGGAATTGAGGCCTCATGTCTCGATAGGAAACGCCCTTGCCGGAGACGGGACAGGAGATCCCCGCGGATCTTCTAAGGAGAATCGCGACCGAAGGCACGCGGCAGCGTACTACGGGAAACAGCCGGCCGACGGCGAGTGTATTCGTGCATGGTCTGAAGAAAAGAGAGTATTTCATTGGCCCATCGAATTTCCGGAGATCTTCGTTAAGGACCGCTGCGGTTTCGACGCTGTGGTCGGGAATCCCCCTTATGAGATTCTGTCGGCAAAGGAGTCGGGAATTGAAGAAAGGCGCCACGAACAGGCTTACATGAGACAAATGTTCCGCACATGCAAAGGAAAGATTAACACTTATCGCCTCATGCTCGAGCGGGGCTTGAACTTGCTTGGAAAAGAAGGGGTGTTGGGCTTCGTTGTTCCCGCGACGCTGCTGGCCGACTCCACAGCCGACAAACTGAGGCGCATGATCCTGGACGACACCACCGTTCTCAAGACCGTGATCATACCTGAAAAAGCCAGGGCTTTTGAAGGAGTCACTCAGGCGCTTCTTATCCTCATCACCCGCAAGGGCGGTCAGACTCGCAGAATTGAGCCCATTTTCTGGAAGGGAAGAGGGCAGATTCCGTCTCGGGGCCGAATAGAGATCCCAAGGGACCTTATCGAGCAGACAGATTTCAGAATTCCTCTGATAAGGAAGTCTGAAGACAAGGCGCTCCTGGAGGCATTGTTGCGGCACCCTCCTCTTGGAGGGAACACAAGTTTTCGTCCAGTCGGCCGGGTTCACCAGGGAGAAATTAACCTGACGGTCCATCGGGAATTCATAACTGCCGAGAGGACGGGCTATCCGTTGGTCCGAGGGGAACACATCATGCCGTTATTCTTGAATCATCCCGTCCCTGGCAATAATAGACTTGATTGGATACTCCCAGGCTTCCTCGAACGGCATGCAAGACCGCAAAAATCCTCTCAGAGCATGGGGTCTGCTGTCAGGGCATCATCGTTTTCACGATTGAGAGGGACGCCCTGGGAGCAAGACAGGATCGCAATCGGCCGCGTGGTAAATATGGATACGGACCGGAGGCTCAAGGCCGCTTGTGTGCCTGCGGGGGCATTCCTTGGAGACATGACCAATTTTATTTCGGATTTGAACGTGCCTATCAACTATTTGCTGGGGCTTCTCAATTCCAGGGTTTTGAATCGTCGCTTCAAGCTCACCAGCACTAACAACTACCTATCCGCTGCGGAGATTGAAGCTTTGCCGATACCAAGAATTTCAAACACCGCGGTTCCAGGAACTGCCAGTCGATCTTCCAGGGAAGAATTCATTCGTTTGGTAGCTGATCCGGCTGATTCAATACCGGGCTGGTTGGAAAGAATAGTGGAGGTATCCGATCAGGCTTCAATAAATGAGGATGCGGCCTCGGTTGCCAGGATGATAGAACTGGTTATAGATGCCATACAAAATGATCCTTCGAGTCCAGTGAGCGGACGCAGTCAAATAGGGCCTTTGTGGAACCTGCTGGATGCGCTTGTACTAAAACTCTATGGAGTCGAAGCTCTGGTGGCGGCTATATAGGGCGTAAACGAGTATAAATGGGTCCGTGTTAAGAAATGCGGTTTAACTGAGTGTCCTTTATCGCCTTTACCGTACGCAGTCGGTTATGTGGGGACGTTTCGCCGCTTCTGTCGTTGCGAGGAGTGAAATCCCGCGTTTCGCGGGAAAGCAATCTCATCGGTGGGACCGAGATCTCCCCGGTCATTCTTTTGCGGACGGGCAAGATGCCCATCCCCACCGCGGGACGTCCATCCCACCAGAGATTGCTTCGCTTTACAGCAATGACATCCCCTACCCAGCTAGACTTAATGCATCTCCCTTTCCAACTTTTTTCGCAATCCGATCTCTTTCGGCTTGCATTCTTCGGAAATTATGATCAAAATGAGCGGTTAAATCGCACATCCCTTTTAATCGGGTCGTCACCGAAAGGGTGACGTCACCAGGGATGGAGGAAAAACCCGAAAAGGAGACATCTATTGTCGCTTATCACAATGAAGCAGTTACTGGAAGCGGGAGTCCACTTCGGCCATCAGACGCGGCGGTGGAATCCCAAGATGAAACCCT
>JBKQMK010000527.1:0-5115 GCA_052146735.1 Desulfomonilaceae bacterium
GACGAAGGCAGCGATAAACCATACCACTTTTGTTTTCACAGAGATCCTCCTTTGAGCGGTATTTAATTCATTACTGAGGATATATGTATATAAGTATGTTAATATAATGTCAAGGATTATTTGCCGCATGCTGGCCGCGATCCGGTCGGAAGGAAGCCTACCTGAAGGTAGATATGGCGGAATCATATTACCTATCGGTATGTTTTTGCAGTGCCGGGGGGTCCGCTCCAACAGATAGCCAATCAATTAATGACAATCTTTCCTAATAGTTGGCCCTAACTTTCGTGCAACGGCACACTTCTTGTTTTGTCTTTAACGAATGGCAAAAGCGTTCGTCTAAACATTCAACGAGAACGAATTAGTGCAGAAAGGAGATTGTCATGCGTGAGAACCTTGTAGAGGCCACCACTCTAGCGGCCATACTGATAGTCATAGCTATAGCAGTTGAATCGGGTCTCCTGGACAGCATCCTTCGCTAGGGGCCGGCCACAAACGACATGAACGCTTTGATAGAATCATGGAGCAAACTTCCCCGTCTTCTGGGGAACAGACGATGTTGACCCTGGTGCGCAGAACATGGAAGGGGTCGTACCACCGCACCACGGCTTGCGGGTCGACGCTTATAGCGGTACTCAAATGTAATCACGAATTGTGAAGAGCGATTCCTCGAAATTGATAGTCCCGCGTCTCGCGAGACCTCGGTGCCTGTGGGCTATTCTCAAATAAATCAACATGTTCCGCCAGGCAGGGACGCCGGGCCTACCGATTCTTTGCGATACGGCTACTGGAAACCGTCAAAACTTTCGAGAACCACTATAGTTCATGGCTTTGTATGCAGCGGCGCATCCACTCCTGGTAATCACCGGAACTATTGCTCTCCATGATTCCATCTTCCATGTTCAAACCGCATTGGCCTCATAATGAGCAGTTTTCTTCTTGGGGTCTTGCTCGGATGTTCGTTGGTGTTCCGGAAAACTACCGTGTGCTGAAGTTATGTCAATACAGCGTGACAGGATAACGAGAACCTAAGACCAGGACATCTGCTCCTCTTGTCATCTCAGTTGCCCCAACTCTACTGCACGCTCCAGAATTATGTATGGTCTCCTCGGCATTATATATACCGTCAGTGGTCCCCACGGTTGCAGCGGATCGTTCCTCTAGCCGCCTTGATACATGAGGACTGCTCCGCTTTATTGCTGCACTCTGTTGCACTCAACTCTTTGATCCTTAGGCCATGACTCGGGCCTTTTTAAGCCCTCGGGAGTATCGTGCACTCATTACCGGAAGCATGTTCGAGTTGGTCCTGGTTAAGCCCCTTTGCGTCGGACAGGTCCGCACTCGAAAGATCGGCTTCGGTGAGGATTGCAACCGACAGATCTGCCGACCGGAGAATTGCGAAGGTGAGGATTGCACGCGACAGATTTGCCTTCTGGAGAATTGCAGCGGTTAGGTCCGCACCATATAGGTCCGCACCTTTCAAAGAAGCACCAGAAAGCGAGGTATTCTGGTTCAGTTTGGCGCTCTTCAGACTTGCCCGGTCTAGCTGAGCATTATCGAGTTGGGCGCCGCTCAGCTTCGCATTCCTGAGAATTGCGCCGTTAAGGCATGCGCCACTCAGCCACGACCGGCGGAGATCAGCACCCAAAAGGTACGCTCCATCAATCTTCGCCTCGGTAAGATCAACGTTCACCAGGAAGACGTGTTGCATAGACGCGTTGCGAAGGTTTATGCCCCTCAGAATAGGGCCTCGCACTCTCTTCAGTTGGTCGTCGGTCGCCTCTACCCCACCACGCCAATCATCAGGTTTAAGTGAGATGGACTCGTTGTCGAGAGTCGCGAACATCCACTTGCCCAGCGAGTGACGCACGCCAGAATAGGAGTCGCTAGAGTGCCGGTCTTCCGAAGAATAGTAGGAAGCGAAGACAAATAAACAGATGCACACGCCCGCCACCACCAAGAGCCGGGTCCACACAAGGCCCCACAAGTGGCGCCATTCATGAGAAACTTCGGTCTTCTCTGTAGTATCCTCTGACTCATCACTCCATTCCAGCGTGAGTACGGCTAAATGGCGTGAGTATGTGGCAAATCCGATGACCAGGACTAGTAGGACCGTATGAAACATGGTCCCGATCCAATCGTGTTGCCGCAGGTATTTCAGCCAGAAGGAAAACAGTGTGGCCGGTACTAGTATCCAGGCACTGAGAACAGCCACCTGATACTGAATCCAGGGGAACGGTGTACGATGCTCGCGGATAATGGGGACATGCCAACGCGCCACGGAGACAAACAACCCGGGGTAGGCTCTTTTATCCAGAGTTCCCCCATCAGGAAACACGGCCGGCAGCGTAGCGATTACCGACCAAAGATTCTGCAAAAAATAGTGAAGATACACGTACAGGCATAGCAGGACCACAGGCGTAACCCAGAAAAACAGCACGTAAGGAACCTTCATGTTCCAGACCGGGAGGGCGACGGCGGGGCCACCAACGAGCAATGCCACGTCGGTTGTCATCGTGATCGTGAGCCAGGAAAAAACGCAAGAACCAATCAGGGCCAGGAATACGGTTTGAATCTGCTTGGAAATCTCCGCGATTTGATGCAATGACTCGAATTCTGGCATCTCCTTCGGGAGTTTCGCATCAGACAAGTCCGTACCCGCGAGCTGGCTCTGGATAAGACCTGAGGCAGGACGAAGATCCACTCCCCTTAGAATAGCGCCATACAAGTGTGAGCCGTCCAACCGAGCCCCGGAGAGATTAGCTCCTGTGAGATCTGCACACTGCAGGTCAGCTCTTCGGAGGTCGGCGCCAGAGAGATCTTGGTTCCGCAAGTCGGCATCACGGAGCCCTGCTGGGGGGCGCTCTTCTCCATCGGTTTTCATCCAGAGCGCATGCTCTTCCAAGACCGCCTTCAGGTTTTCGATTTTCCGGCGGCCCGGTTGGCACAACGTCCTGCCATCACTGTCGTGGAATCCGTTCGTCATGACAGCCACCCCCGTCCCCCGCCGCCTAAACAAAATCAAGCGGCGGCTCGCTTTGTCAGAGGTCTTAAGACTGCCCCCGTCTTTGGAGGCAGGAGATGATCTGCGGCACGTTGTCAAATTTTGTATCAAAGCTGTCGCGGCCCTGATGCCTTCCCGTGGGCTAATGAATGATTTTACACAGTTGAAATTCACTTCAACCAATACGGGCCAAGCAGGTACTTCAATTATGGTGTCACCCGAATGCCGGTGGCTGAGCGCTGCTGTGGATACAAAAGCACGCATTCCCTCTTGCCGGAAAGCCCCCTCCATTAGATTAATGTGCGTCGAGTTATTTTGACTGTGACTGGTCCCACCCCCCTCTTCACGCATATCAATTCGGAGTTGCCTTTGATACTAACTCCGCCGTCTGCCCTCACCACGCCAACTGGAGCGCAGACAGGCAGGAAACAATTGAAACTATCTGAAATTGCCGGCTACCCTATGGGGTTCGATCCAACCAGTTACCCCCATTTCCCGAAATGAAGCCCCCTCAACGTCCTTCAAAATAACCCGTTATCCCCCAAGTTTCAGACCAAGCGGAGGAGAGCAGGGGCTCAATATAGGGATTACACCTAATATTAACATTTGGTAGTAGCAGCGTAACAGCCATACACTGCCCGGGCCATTCTCCCGGCTCAGTTGTGTACACTACACACATTGACAGCCAGCTTGTGCTTTTCGGCCAAGACATCCACGGTCCGATACATCCGGCATTGCTATCTGATGAAGAACAGTATCAGGAATCTTTGGCAAGGCTACTGGACTTGGGGGCGGATATTCTTTTGGAAGGGCATTACGGAATCTTTCGGACAAAAGAAGATGTGCGAGGATTCATCCAGTCGTTTATCAAATAGGCGACCATCGTCTTAGGCTTGGTGCGCAGGCGCCCCTCGGGTCGAATCATGGGGAGTGTCTTATTGGGTGTGCAAACATTCATCAGGTCGAGTTGGCTTTCCGCAACACCTTCAATAGTTTTCTTCTCAATTCTTCGGCTGCTGAAGTAGCCTGGGCAAAAACCTCTTCGACCTTGCCAAAGTCGAGCATCCTGACGTCACGGATCTGTGGCCAGACATATATATCCGGTTTGAGCCTCTTCAGTTTGTCGGTGAGCATCGTTGTCTGCATGATGTCGAAGGTCCCAAGCACTGCCTCCAGCGCATTTGGAATTTCGTCTTCGCCGGCAAATCGAACCCTGCTAACGTTCACTGCGATGATGAAGTCCGCCCGGTCCATAAGCAGGTCATAGGGCACCAGGTTGACCACACCTCCATCGACCATAATTCTGCCCTCTACGGAAACTGGTGAGAAGACTCCGGGGACGGCCATGCTGGCCTGTATGGCCGGCAACAACTCGCCCTTTTCAAAGATAACTTCCTCTGCCGACCAATAGTCGGCCGCGACCAGGAGCAAAGGAATTTCCAGATCTTCAAACCTGCCCACCTTGATTTCGCTGAGCAAGAAGTTCAGGATGCCTTGCGCATTTATGAGCCCACCACCCGAGAAGTCCGGCTTGAAAGCATGAACCCACTTGAGCAAGTCTTCTCTCTTCTCTATGACGTCCCGCCATGTGTCGTTCCTGAGAATGAGGCGTCTTTCGATACTCTCCCTGATCTCCCTCGCGGACCTGCCCGACGCATAAAGGGCTCCGACAATGGCTCCCATGCTGGTGCCCGACATGACGGTGGGACGAATCTGCAAATCGTCGAGGACCTGAAGAATGCTGACATGGGCCAGCCCTCTCACCCCGCCGCCTCCCAGGGCGATACCCACTTTCATGGCCTGAACCTCCTTCCACAGATTATAGCATCTGCCAATAGTAATGTCCGAAACTGAGGAAGACTCGGTGTGGTCGGTATGTGTGCCGCACATCCGAATAGTTCAAGACTTTCGGCACGCGCCACAAAGACCCGCTGACGATAGTCATAGCCCTCTTGGGAGTTGCGTTGGCACGGCTCTTGACTTTTTGCGATTTCCCTGGAAAGTGTGGTCTGAACAATACTAAGACTGGATCTTAGCTATTGACCAAAAGGGGAAAACGACTATGAGAAAATCTGCGGCTGTATTAGCCGTGTGCCTTTGCCTGATGGTTTCTG
>JBKQMK010000528.1:0-26608 GCA_052146735.1 Desulfomonilaceae bacterium
CTATAGTTTTGCCCTTTTGCTATATTCAGGTTCGCGCGTGGAGCGCGCGGGGTTGAATTTCGGTAGAGTCTCCATGTGAGGGGACTCGTTCCAAAATACTGGTTTGAAATGGCTTCTTCTGGCGGCAGCGAGCATGTCTGAGAAGCTTAAGCCTTTCTTTTGCGTATACCATGGTGATCTGATGAAGCAGAGGGTTGCGCCTTGACGATGTTGCTCCACGAACCAGACCACGACGAGACAGTATGCCCAGTACGCGATCATGGGCGCTCGAAAGACGGCTTTTTCGGATCGGCATTGGGGGTGAGCGCTGCCAAGGAGGTTCTTGGTCTCCCGTATCGTTATTTCTATGCTCCATCGACCAGAGTACGTGGCGAGGATTCGCCCAGCCGATGCGTCAGGGTCGGTATCGAAGAACACACAGTCGTCGAATTTGCCCTTCGGGTCCCGCGCCAAAACGATCTTCAGGGGAACATTTCCAGCTGAGCGGGACCAGACGGCTTTGAATTCATGGATCATGACCGTGACGTGTTTACCGTATAGGCAGGTCTCCACATGCTGCCAGGAAGTATTTGGGTCTACAAAGAGTGCTTTGGGCTGGGGTAGCCGTTTGCCTTTCTTGTTAGGCCGGCCTTGCCTTCTCGCCACCCCTTCATTTTCTTCCCATACTTCATGCAAAGCGCTGTGAGTACGAATCTTGCCGGTGATTTGGACGCCCTTAGGACGCCTTCTCAGTACTGTTTTGGTGGAATACCCTATGTCGGT
The DNA here is from genome assembly GCA_052146735.1 of Desulfomonilaceae bacterium. GTDB lineage: Bacteria > Desulfobacterota > Desulfomonilia > Desulfomonilales > Desulfomonilaceae > CAWBBA01. The sequence continues at coordinate 763 of JBKQMK010000528.1, forward strand.
GACCACTCTGAGCACCACACCCTCATCTAGCCAATCACGCACCATTTTGATCAATTCGAGCGCAAGCTCCGGCTTCTTTGTTACGATCAGAGACTTGGGCTTCACCGGAGCGCCTTTGGGCCACCAGAGGCGTGCTGCAAACGGAAGGCAGAAAACCCTCTCATTTATCCCGGGCAAGCGCACCATGACCCCAATAATTACAAAGCACACCCCCCAAACCTCACCGGCCAGTCGCCCTTGGGCACAGACCCGTCGTGTTGATACCCTGCACCACAGATCTTTTTGCCCCAGTGCTTGTTGAGTGTATCGTCCACCACACAGATCACCTCCGCCGCATCTGCCAAAAAAGTCCGATGAATAATCCGAAATACCACCCAGCTCACCGAGTCCCAGGACCATACCGCCCTTTACAAGAATCGGTAAATGCTGGCGAAATGCTCCCTCTCATGTGCGCCTATCGTCAGAATAACCCGGCTTATAGTATGTACCCCAACCGTCAGAACCCAACCCACCAAAATCATTCCAAAATGCCGTAAACTCGGTCCGGAAAAACAGCAACCGAAATACGCCTTGTCAATCCCAAACGGTTCTGGCAGATTCCTCTTGTTCATGGCGTTCCCCCTCTGTTTATTTCCAAAAACGCATTTAGGAGGAACGCCTTATTTTTTCAACAACTTATTATAGCCTTGCCCGTGCCCACATACAAAAAGGGCAAAACTATAGCTACAAGTCTCTCGCAACAAATTCACCGAAGACGGCTTACTTGAAAGGAGTTCGTTCATTTTGACTCGGTTGCAACCTGGCCCCGTCCCTCAAAGAGGTCTTGCACAATTTCCAAAAGGTTTTTCACGAGAAAGGGCTTCTCCACTATGCGGTCCACGCCGCACTCCATTAATTTCTCCTTCTCGTCAAGCAAACCACCCCAGCCCGTGAGAAGAATGAAAGGGGGTCTTGGAACTCCCCTTTCCAAACAAATCTCCTTTAGAGCCTTCCCAACTTCCCATCCGTTTATTTCCGGCATCCCAAGGTCGCAAATTACAACGTCCACGCGATTGCTCTTGAAAATGTCAATGCCTTGATGGCCCGACAGTGCTGTCAAGACTTCCTGTGCTTCCCTTGTAAGCCCGTTTTGAAGCGCCCACACACTGTCCTCCGAATCGTCTATTATGAGAATTCGATAGACGAGCTGAGCACGACCCGATGGGGGCCGGCCTCTATTCCCGGAGCTTTTCTCTTCCAGGGGAAGCTTTACCGTAAACTCAGTCCGATGGCCCGGTGTGCTTTCCGTATATATTTCACCCTTATGTCGCCTGATAATTCCGTAACTGCTGGCAAGTCCCATGCCTATTCCGTCAACGCCTTTGGTACTCCAAAAAGGTTCAAATATTCTTTCCAGGTTTGCCTCAGCGATTCCAACACCATTGTCCTGAACCTTCAGGTGCACCTGACTTTTATCGACGTATGTTGAGATCTTGATTTCGCCTCCGCAGGGCAAAGCTTCGACCGCATTCTTGATCAGGTTCACCACAACCTCGAACATTTCATTTTCCTTACCTCTTACATAGCAGTCCTTGCTCAAATTCCGCTGCAAAGAAATTCTTATGCCTCGTTTCTCGGGATTGGTTTTCCAGTAGGGTTTCAGAATTTCCACGGTTTGTTCCACCGTAGATGAGAGGTTAAACACCTTGCCGCTAAGGGCTGCTCCGCTGGTCCGTGCGTGAGCGAAATCCTGAAGACGCCTTACCGTGTCCGCTCCGGCTGAGACACTCTTGATGATTCTCTTGATTTTGGTCTCGGCTTCGGAGAAATCGGCTAGCTCCAAGTCCGCCAGGACTTCATATGCGGCATTCATCACAATCTGGAGCACGTTGTTGAAATTGTGCGCCACGCCGCTTGCCATATCCCCAACAGCCTTGATACGGGCCGATTGCATCAGCAACTCGTTCGTCTTTTTCTCAGCGGTGATATCCTTGACATAGACGGCCACAGCGACAACCATCCCTAGTAAATCCACGACTGGATAAAAATTGTAGTCATAAAACTTCCCAAACTGCTCGGCTTCAAAGCGGACAGGCTTAGCAGAATACATGACTTCATAAAATCGACCTTTCTCCACGCCGGCGAATCCATCCGGTGCGAGTTCAAAAATCGATTTGCCGAGTAGCTCAACTCCTGGAACCGAAAATTGTCTGGCAACCTGTTTGTTCACAGCCAGGAAAGTGCCGTCAGCGCCCATTAGGAACGCCATGTCCGATGTGGCGTTTAAAAGAGCTTCAACAGTTTCTTTGCTTTTGAGCAATCTTCTCTCTACGCTCTTACGGACGGAAATTTCTTTGCGAAGTTGCTCTGTCGCGGTCTCCAACTCGTAAGTCCGCTCTTTGACCAGCCGCTCAAGATCTTGCTGATGCTTTTTGTCTTGCAGCCTCTGCTTTCTTTCCAGACTCAAGTCTTCGATGAGGGCCAAGACCAATCGGTTTTTCGCTATCCTGATGGGTCGAAAAGTTATGCGGCCCCATATTCTGTTTCCTTCGATTTCCACAAAGGATTCGAGAACGCGCGGTTTTCTCGAGGAAAAAACCTCTTCTACAATCGACAAAGCTTGATTGGGATCGGAACGATTGACAACGAGGGCAGTTAAAGGTCCGCCATGAATCTTTTCATAATTGGGGCTGATCTTTCGGCACGCTTGGTTAGAAACTACTATGTTGTAGGAGTCGTCGATAAGCAACGCAGGAATTGGCAATACTTGCATGACCTTGCCGAAAGTCGTGGCCCAAATACCCCCTCCAATGTCGAAGCTCCCTGAAGACGTAAGACCTTTTGAAAAAAGAGAGTCCAGGTCGATTGTCTCCGTGACCATCCGCTCTTCCGAATCCGCAAATTTTATCTGCACAGGACCAAAGTCCGTCGGATCTTTGTCACGCATGATCACTCTCGTTTCAATTTCGGCAAATCCGCTCTGGGGACTCGAGAGGCTCCAAAGGCGACCCTTCTTGATGGCAACGTGCCTTAATACGATGCGAACCCGGCTTTCTCAGGGACTCACATGAGTGTCCGGCAATGAAAGCGTCACGCCAACGGTAACGTCACTGTAAAGGTCGAGCCCTTGCCAGGAGTGCTGGAAACCCGGATATTGCCGGAGTGTTGCTTTACAATAGAATAACTTGTGGATAGCCCCAATCCGGCTCCCTTGCCCTCCGTCGATTTTGAAAAGAAGGGATCGAATACTTTGTCGAGGTGCTCATCCAATATGCCATGACCAGTGTCCGAAACAATGATCAAAGCATTCGCGCCATTTCTTTCTACACAGGCCGTAAGTGTTCCTCCGTCGAGTTTCATAGCGGCGAATGCATTCATGAAGAGATTCATGATTGCCTGCACGAGCAATGAAGCGTTGCCGTTCACAATCAGGGGCTCATGATGAAACGTGAAAATGAGCTCAACGCCCTGATCCCTCGCCTGGTTTACAATTGATTTCTCCGATTGACGCACCAATGAGACCAAGTTCAAGGCCGTCATTTCAAAGTCAGTCAAGGGCCTGGCCAACGCCAACAAGTTCTCTATTATTACTGATGCTCGTTGTATCCCTGACACAATCTTTCTTGCACAGTCTTTGCGAAAAGCTTCTGGAACATCGTCATCCATCAGAAGTTGGGCAGCCGAAGAAGATATGGCCAAGGGATTTCTAACCTCATGTGCAATGCCGCCGGCTAGATTGCTCAGGGCATCCATCTTCTTGGCATGCTGCAGAACTTCCTGTGAAAGCTTGTGCTCGGTCACGTCACGTACAATTCCCTGGCGCCCTAAAATGCTTCCATCCTCTGCTCTCCGAAGGGTGGCTGTTATAAGGCACTCCATTACTGTGCCGTCGTACTTGTGCAATTGCATGGCGTGGTCTTTCACAGAGCCCCTTTTTTCAACCTCTCTCTGAAATTTGTGCCATATTAAAGGGTTGACGAAGTTTCCGGGTGCCCGGCCTAAGACCTCTGCTTTTGTACAGGCGAATAGCTCCAGGAAAGACGGGTTCACGTCAATAAATGTGCCTTTGCTATCCGAGATATAAATTGCGTCCCGAGATTCCTCGAACAAAGTTCGATATTTCTTTTCACTTTCGGCCAGTTGCTTCTGAGCCTTTTCACGTTCGGAAATCTCTTTTTCGAGCTTATCATTGGCAGCCTCAAGAGCCTGGCGCCTCGCCCGTTCCGCGTGAAGCACCTCGGCAAGATCACGAGCGTAGCTCAGCATTTGTTCCGCGGAGAGAGCTTTATCCGGTATCTTATCGTCTCGAACGGACAATGGCTTAATACGACTCATGAATGAATGTCTTTCATTTCACGCTGCTAGCGTTCGAAACTGTCCGAGTTGATCTGCCAATAAATTTCTATTATAGCAACATCATTATAAAGGCCCAACCCCTCGGTCGGCAAATCATTTTTCCAGACCCTTAATGCTTACAAAGAGCCCTCTCAAATAAGAATGATTATTCTCCCGGTGCGGTTGCATAAGTTTTTGTGATGCTGTCTACGACCTTGTCGCTCACGTGCGGTCGATTAGGATCGGCCGACAATCCCTGAATTCCTGGCATGGATCATGCAAAAATCCTACCCATAGCCATTTCTTGGTCGGGTTCATTTCAAGTTTTGTTGGCCGTAGATCCTGTGTTCAGCTTCTACGGCCCCTTTTACCAACAGATGCGGGCTACAGCGTCCCAGATCTGTGGAGTGCTTCGCGTCGGCTGAGGCACAAGATGCCTTTCCCTGAACAGGCCCAACAATTCGTTCTCTTCGTCGGCCTGCCACGCATCCGAGAAGCATCATCCAGGCTGGATAGCCTGCAAATTGTAAGGAGCAATCGCCTAATTAGTCGTATGCTTCCAAAAAAATCTTTGCGAAAAGCCCCGGTTTCCTCATCTCCCCCTCTTTTAGCTTGGCCGGGGCTTTATTTTGCTGGGGTCCTCGAACAGGGTGGATGCAGGGTTCCTACATGCATAGGCGAGTGATTGATGGGTTACGAAAGCCGTTGAAAATCAAGTCACCAGTTGACAATAGTCCCAACTACCTGAAAATAAGACAACTCTCTATGGCCACTCCGCAGCTGCGCGCATACCGGGAATTCTTCCTCTCTAGCATTGGCTCCACTGCTGTGGAACAAATTACATAAATATGGAAACGACGCTATGGAAATGATACCATAGTCTTGGAAACAGACAAGCTGGGACACGAGAATGAACAAATCAGTCGAACCCAAGGCTTCAGCCCGAACGCTCGTTTACATCCCCATAATACACACACAGGCAGACATGGGTGCGCTCAGGGACCAAGTGAAAAAAGAGTCGCTCAAGAAACTTGGTAGATCCGGATGGAAACGGAAAATCACTCTGATCGACAACTTTTGGACCGAAATCGAAAAAATAATTGAGGAATTGTCGCTCCCCTTGAAGCGCGTACGGATCTATCAAGATGGGTTGCCTGTTTCCGGGAGAGAGACCGAAATAGTTGCTGAACTTGCCAAGTCAGGCAGTCGAAATCATGCTTTGCTCCTTCGCCTCATCAACGGAGGAGCAACAATCACGGGGACCGAATCCCTTGAACTCCTCTTAGAGGAGTACGACCACGTGAAGAAGATCCTTGGCGCGAAATCCCCTGCAATCAGGAGTCCTGAAAAATCAGTGAGCGCCTCAATCCTCAGAAGGCGCGACAACTTTATTGCCAAGCGTATCAATGAGACGCTGCTGCCGAGGGAGGTCGGTATAGTGTTCCTTGGCATGCTGCACTCATTGGAGCCGTGGTTAGACAAGGATATTCAGCTCGTTTATCCGATACATACACCCATCAGGCGCGGGGATGAAAAGGCTTGAATCGGAACCGATAGCTGATTCCAGGCGCATCTCTTTGATTCGGACTAGAGAGGGAGTAAATGTCAACAAGCGAGGCCCGCATTCTGATTGTTGATGATGAAAAAGATTTTTGCGAGATTCTATTCCACGTCGTGAGAAAAGAGGGATTTGCACCACTGGTGGCTCACGACGGTGAAACAGCCCTTGAAATGGTCAGGATGGGCATGCCTGACGCACTGCTTTTGGACGTGAAGATGCCGGGCTTGGATGGGATGGAAGTGTTGAGGCAATCCAAGAAACTCGATCCTGATCTTCCAGTCCTCATGATTACAGCCTACGGCGGCCTCCATGGGGCCGTGCAAGCAATGAGGGAAGGGGCTTTCGACTATCTGGCCAAGCCGCTTGATAACCGCGAACTGATCGAAAAGCTCCGAAGAGCCCTCGCAAACAGGAATCCCAAGCCAAAGAAGCTGGCTGCAGGGGTTGCTATCAGACATTCCTCGATGCTTCACCTGGAAGAAATAATGGGACCAAGCGATGCCATCCGGAAAATTATCTCTGACGTACGGCTCGTTGCAGCCTCGAATTTTACGGTCGTAATTCAAGGTGAAACCGGAACCGGCAAAGAACTGGTCGCGCGGGCGATTCATAAGGCGAGCTTGAGACACGAAACTACAATGGTCCCACTCGATTGCGGAGCCATCCCTGAGACCCTGTTCGAGAGTGAGCTCTTCGGCCACGAAAAGGGGGCCTTCACGGGGGCAACCACGCGCAGACCCGGCAAGTTTGAAATGGCCCAAGGCGGTACCTTGTTCCTGGACGAAATTGCCAACATGCCGCTCAGCTCCCAGACCAAGCTGCTTCGGGCGATTCAGGAAAGGACTTTCTTTCGGGTTGGGGGCAGGGACCCCGTGACTGTGGATGTCCGTTTGGTGGTGGCCACCAACCAGGATTTGAATACCGCGGTGTCGCAGAGCAAGTTTAGCCGGGATCTGCTATATCGCTTGAGTGAATTCACCATTCTAATTCCGGCACTGCGGGAACGCAAAGAAGATATCCTGCACCTGTCCAATCGGTTCGTCAGAGCCACTAACGCCGAACTGAACAAAAAAGTTAAGGGTTTTTCGGATACTGCCTTACAGATTCTCCTCGACCACAGATGGCCTGGAAACGTGCGCCAACTGAGAGCTACTGTAAGACGAGCCGTGCTTCAGGCCGAAAACCTGATTCTACCGGACCATCTCGTTCTCGATGGCCTGAATCCCACAGCCGCGCCGGAAATTTCTCTTGCCCAAAATTCCCAGTGGGATGGCCTTTCCCTCAGAGAGATCATGCGCAGAAGCTCGGTAGATCTGGAGCGCCGCGTCTTGGAGTGGGCCATTAGAAAAACTAAAGGCAACAAAGCGGAAGCGGCCCGTTTATTGCACATCGATTACAAGACGATTCATTCCAAAGTAAAGCAATACGGGATCAAGTTTTATCCGGAGGAGCACGATGACCAAAAAGAGTAAACGTACCAGCGATCACGGCGTTGGCGGAGGCCTTGGAGGCTTTTTTGGCGGACTTGCTGAACTGGTGGAAAAGCTTAACGACCTTGCCGAGACTGGTAAACAAATGTCCGGGACAGGCGAAATCCCGAATTTGGGAAAACAACTCAAGGGCGTGTACGGCTTCAACGTGAAGGTGGGTCTAGGTGACGACAAATTGAAGGTCGAGCCTTTCGGCAACATCAAAAAAGACGCGAAATCAGGGCAGACAGTGGTTCAGGAGGTCCGAGAGCCCCTCGTGGACATCTTTGAAGAGGAGGGTTACACGCTTGTGGTCGCCGAAATGCCGGGGATAAGCTCTGGAGACCTAAAACTGGACTTGAAGGATGACGTGCTGACCATATCCGCAAAAAGAGGAGAGAAGAAGTATCACAAAGAAATCCTCTTGCCCAGGGCCGTGGCCAGGGAGAAGATGATCGTCTCATGCAACAACGGAATACTTGAGATTAAATGCCTCGACTAGAAGCCGGAGATATACAAATGGCAAAGACGAATTCGTCCACAATAAAACTGAAGGTGACAGAGGCACTCAGCAAGGATATGGGGCGAGCGTACGCTCGAATGGGCCCTGAAGATCTGGAAAAGATGGGTGCTTCAATAGGGGATATAGTAGAAGTTATGGGAAAGCGCACGACCGTGTGCAAAGCCATGCCCGCTTACAAGGAATTGAGAGGACAATCCAGGATACAGTTGGATGGCTTGTCCAGACAAAATGCAAAAGCGGGTGTGGACGAGAATGTTGTCGTGAAGAAGATCTCTTGCCGCCCTGCTGAACGTGTAGTTTTGACTCCTACCAATGTCACGCCGTCAGAGCGGGACCTCAAGTACATCGGCGGTCTTTTGGACGGCTTGCCTATCGTTGAAGGCGATTCCATACGAGCCATGCTCTTCGGCAGCCGGTCTGCCGACTTCAAAATTGGAAGCACCGTCCCCAAAGAGCCGGTAATAATTGTTCCTACCACGCAACTTGTGATTGGAAGCGCCGAAAATGGTGGCAAAACCAGGACGCTTTCGTACGAGGACATCGGTGGCCTCAAACATCAGTTGCACCGCATACGCGAGATGATAGAGCTACCTCTGCGCTACCCGGAGGTTTTCGAACGCCTTGGCATTGACGCGCCAAAAGGGGTTTTGCTTCACGGGCCTCCAGGATGCGGGAAGACACTTATTGCCCGTTCCATTGCAAATGAGACAGAAGCGAACTTCTTTTCAGTCAGTGGCCCCGAAGTTGTGCACAAATTCTACGGGGAGAGCGAGGCCCATCTGAGAAAGATTTTTGCAGAAGCAGGCGAGAAGGGCCCTAGCATCGTTTTTCTCGACGAGGTTGATGCCATCGCTCCGAAAAGAGAGAAGGTGGTGGGCGACGTTGAGAAGAGGGTTGTCGCGCAACTCTTGGCATTGATGGATGGTTTGACCAAACGTCAGAACGTGATTGTGATAGCGGCCACGAACATCCCCAACGCTCTCGATCCTGCTCTCAGGCGACCAGGACGATTCGATAGAGAGATCGCCATTCCCATTCCGGACAAGTACGGGCGCCTGGAAATTCTAGAAATCCATAGTCGAGGCATGCCTCTCGCGGCCGATATAGACATGAACCATCTAGCGGAAATCACACATGGTTTTGTGGGCGCAGACCTGGAAGCCCTGTGCCGTGAAGCGGCGATGATATGCTTGCGACGAATTATGCCGGAAATTGATTTTGCAGCGGCAGGCATTCCCTATGAGCAGCTTGCGAAGCTTGAAGTTCACATGAACGATTTTGTCACTGCTTTGAAAGAAGTGGAGCCATCTGCAATACGAGAGGTCTTCGTGGAAGTCCCGGATGTTCGCTGGGAAGACGTGGGCGGGCACGATGATCTGAAGAATCGTCTCACAGAGGCTGTAGAGTGGCCGTTGCAGTACCCCCACATTTTCGAGCGCGCGGGCACAAAGGCGCCGAGGGGAATCTTGCTCGGGGGCCCTCCTGGTTGTGGGAAGACTCTTTTGGCCAAGGCAATCGCCAACGAGAGCAAGGTCAATTTTATATCGGTAAAGGGTCCGGCTCTCCTATCAAAATACGTAGGTGAGTCCGAGGAAGCAGTGCGAGAGGTATTCCGAAAAGCAAGGCAAGCTTCTCCGTGTATCATTTTTTTCGACGAAATCGACGCTCTGGTGCCGGTCCGCTCTGGTGGATCGACTGATTCACATGTGGCTGAAAGAGTACTGAGTCAGTTTCTGGCGGAATTCGACGGCATAGAAGAACTCGCAGGCGTTCTAGTGCTGGGCGCGACAAATCGATTAGACATGCTAGACCCTGCGGTCTTAAGGCCCGGTAGGTTCGACGAAGTCATTGAGATGACCATGCCCGATGAGAAAGACCGCCAGGAAATTTTCCGAGTGCATTTCCGAAACAAGCCTCTCGAAAAAGGTATTGACCCGGCAGAACTCGCGACACGTACGGAAGGGTTTAGCGGAGCCGAGATCGCCGCAGTTTGCAATAGAGCGGCTTTGTCCGCCGTGAGACGTGGAGTAAACAGTCTAAAGGCCGATCCAGATCGAGAGATCACTATTTTGATCAGGCGATCTGACATTCAAGAGGCTCTGACTGAATTGGGTGAGGATTGAGTATGACAAGCGCACTCTATCTTTTTTGCCTGGCCCGCGGCGGACTCGTGCCGCTACTCGACGGAAACGGGATAAGCGGCACCGAGATGCTGCAGACGAAAGATTTCTCTAATGTCACGGCAGTAGTTTGCCAAGTGCCAGAAGACGAGTTTGCCGGCTCGTCCGGTGAAACTAGGCTTCAAGACTTGGGGTGGGTGGGCCCTAGAGCAGTCCGCCACGAGCAGGTGATCGAGGACGTGATGCAACATTCCCCTGTGCTCCCTGCTCGGTTCGGAAGCCTTTTTTCCTCGATGGATACCCTTGCGCGACTGGTGTACAGCAACCTTGAAACCATCAGCGGATTTCTTGACCATGTCGCGAATAAAGAGGAATGGTCAGTTAAGGGATCTCTATCCAAGACCAAAGCGCTGGAGGCGATTGTTTCTGAAAAGGTAAACGACCTATCCGAAAGTTTTTCCTCATTAACTCCCGGAATGCGCTATTTCAAGGAGCGCCAAGTCCACGCCGAGGCAGAAAAAGAACTTGCCGGTTGGGCAAGAATCACCTGCAAATCTGTATCGGATGAATTGATTTGCCACTCCATTAGCTGTCGGCAACGCAAGATTATTAATCTGTGCAAGGAGGAAACCGACAAGCAAACAGTTGTAAATTGGGCCTTTCTCGTGGATCATTCCGTCGTCCCGGATTTCCTCAACCGGATCGAGGATGCCAATGCCCGATGCAACACCGGGGGTATATTTTTTGAGTCCTCGGGCCCCTGGCCTCCGTACAGCTTCTCCCCTTCTCTGCCCATGGAGTCGGAGAAATGAAGTACCTGATGTATTGCATATTCTCCCAGAAAGATGCCTCGCGAATAAACAGAGTGCCAGTCGGTGTTGGCGGGGGCCCCACATATGTGGTTGAAGAGAATGATCTTGGAGCGGTGGTTTCCGCCATTCCTTACAGTGAAATATCCAAGGATTCTTCCACAATCCTCGCTTATAACAATGTAGTCGAATCCTTGCATGATCAATTCGGGGTGATTCCACTCCGCTTCGGCACACTCGTTGGAGAAGAGGCCGAGATCAACCGCTTACTCGAGAAACATGGCGAGCGCTACAAGACCCTGCTAACAAAATTGGATGGTTGCGTGGAAATTGGTATTAGAGCAATCCTTAACAACGTGGCACTTAGGACCGACGCACACAATCAGGCTTCTGTTTTGTCTCCGAAGGAGTGTGCCTCAACAGGAGCTGCGTACTTGGCCCACCGAAAGGCTCATCATGACGCGGAGGCATTAGCAACTGAAAATAATCAAAAAGTTATCGAACGGTATCGCTTTCCCTTTGAAGGTTTGTTCGTGGGCTTCAAAGGCGAGACATCCAAATCAACACCTTTTGGAGACCAACCTGGCACCGTCTTCTTGTCACTTTACTTCTTGGTCCGGAGACAGGCAGTGGGAGCTTTTCGCAAGGTGTACGACCAGTTGAAGTCAAAAGAAACAACAAAATTAATGCTTAGCGGGCCTTGGCCTCCCTACAACTTCGTCCTGCCTGAAGATTATTGATCCCAGAACAAAGATTAGCAATCGCATATGCCGACCCTGGGCAACGCGTAACAAAAGTCTACCAGCTGTTTCCGATCGGTGATGCCATGACCACTAAAGTCGTTGAAGCGTCAGAGGAATGTTTGAAGGATCGTCACGAAAAACTGTTCGAGATGCTCCTGGAGACAATCCCCTCATCTGTGCTCTTAATCGATCGCGACATGCGCATTGTCACTGCAAACCGAAACTTTCTCCAAAAGAGTCGAAGAGTTAGAGCTGAGACAATTGGACGTAAGTTGGGAGACCTTTTGCCCGCAGCTATTATTGAGTACATGGACATCTCAAGTCGCGTCCGACAGGTCTTCGAAAACGGGATGGCAACACGGGGCGAGCGACTGATTTACAGGGCTCCTGGTATTCCGATGACAATTTATTACTACAGCATTCTCCCATTCTCGTGGAGGGGCTATGTAGAGAACGCCATCCTCTTGATGGAAGATGTCACTGAGCAGGTGCGTTTAAGCGAAGAAGTGCGGAGGGCGGAACGTCACCTGGCCAGTGTGGTTGAGAGCGCCACCGATCTAGTTCTCTCTACGGACTCTGATGGCAGGGTTTTGACCTGGAACACCGCAGCGGAACGTCTGTCAGGTTATGCGCTTGAAGAGGTCCAGAAAACACTCTTCTTTGACTGGTGCGCGGCGGAGCACCGTCAGGAACTGAAAGAAGTATTCGACAGGTTCAAGCTGGGAACCAATTCCCAGACCGGTGAATGGGACATGGTAACCAATGCAGGCAATCGCATCCCCATAAGTTGGGTCATGTCCCCGATGAAGGATGAAACGAGCCGCCTTGTTGGAATGGTAGCAGTTGGGAGAGACCTTAGCGAACACAGAAAACTCGAGCGGCAACTCAGACAATCGCAAAAGCTTGCGGCTTTGGGCGTAATGGCGGGAGGAATTGCCCACGAAGTGAGAAATCCTCTGGCAATATGCTACTCCGCGGCCCAGTTCTTGAGTGAATGTGAATTCAAATCAGCATTTCACGGGGAGTGCGTTGAACGGATTCTTGCCAACATACAAAAAGCCTCCGTCATCATCGAAAACCTGCTCAGATTTGCTCGACCCTCGGCTGCTACGGATATGACGCTGGTAGATATAGTCACCATTCTTCAGGATACTCTCAAGCTTGTGGACAACCAGGCGAAAATACAAAAAATAGCAGTTTGCTCGAATATAGGTATTGAACAGGTCATGGTTCGAGGAAATCCCAGCCTGCTTCAGCAAGTTTTTTTGAACCTTTTTCTCAATGCAATGAATGCAATGCCGAATGGCGGCGCCCTGAGCGTATCGGCTGACAGCACTGATGAGGAACTGACGGTGGGTATAACAGATACAGGCTGCGGGATCCGAAAAGAAGACATTGAAAATATATTTGATCCCTTTTACACGCTCGCTCCAGTTGGTAAAGGGACTGGGCTTGGTCTTTCCATATGTTATTCAATTCTGAAGCAGCATTGTGGATACTTGCAAGTGGATAGCTCTGAAGGAAGAGGCGCTACGTTTACAGTGAGGTTGCCGACTGTCGGGAACTAAATGCCATGAAGGACCCAAAAGACTTGTTTCTGATAGTCGATGATGAGCCCGACATGTGCTGGCTTCTGGAACACCTCTTGAAGCAAGGAGGCTATTCCATGAAGAAAGCATTGAGCGGGCGAGAGGCCATAAAGCTGATGGAAACCCACAAATTTCGCGTGGCGTTTGTGGATCTTAAATTGGATGACATGGAAGGACTTGAACTCGCGCGTCGTCTCAAAAGCGCTGACCCTTCGCTCAGAATAGTGATGGTTTCCGGTTTTTGTTACAAGGACAACCCTACGGTCCAGGAGGCGCTGACAGACGGATTGATTTCCGATTTCATTCCGAAACCGTTCCTTCACTCGGACATATTCCGATCCATCGAACCTGCGCGCTCTTTACCCGCAAATGAGGGTTGAATGGGGATCTAATTCCTTAAATAGGGAAACGATTCCATAGCACCCGAGCCAGATCTCCTAATTCCAGCCTCAGACTCTGCCTCATTGCCTTCACACCCGTACAACTTACCACCTTCTTTCAGCCGCTACTGATGCGGATAACAAGGGACGACCATTCTTACGCGACTACCCATTAAGCTTGGCACGAATCTAGCAACTACCCCTGTCAGGCATGCCTACACAAAAAAAGCCAGCGATGGCGAAATCAGAATTCCAAAAACGGAGGGTTAAAATGGCCAAGATAGCGAAGTCTACGGATTCTTCCAGTCTTGCCGAGGTAGTGGACAGGATTTTGGACAAGGGTATCGTGATCGATGCCTGGGCCAAAGTGTCTCTCGTAGGGATCGAACTGCTGTCCATCGAAGCCAGGGTGGTCATCGCGTCAGTGGAGACTTACCTGAAATATGCCGAGGCGATCGGACTCACGGCAAGCGCTGCTGCCCCTGCATGATAGTTGTGCCGCCGGGGTTTCCCACAAATCGGGGGGGCCTACGCCCCCCAGCTCTCTTGCGGGAAATCCCATGGGCAACTGCCAATCAGTGGAAGCATCGGGCGCCTCATCGAATGGGATGAGGCTTTGAATAAACAAAGGAGGAGTAATGGGCACTCTGACTCAAGACATCACCCGGCTTTGCGGTGAGATAACGACCTTGCGCGGCAATCGCCAGGCTTTCATGGCGGATGTGGCCGAGCAGACCCATGAGATGAAGGCCGACGTTGCATCTATGCAAGCAGGATTCCGCGACTCTCATGCAAAGATGGCGGCCGGAACGAGAGCGGATCAAAGGAAGTTTGTTTCAAATCTGGTGGCTAATGTGTCCGGAATGCTTGTCGGCTTTCAGAAGGCGCACGCACAGATGGCCGCTCACACCAGACACGACCATGCGAAGTTTATGGCGAGTATGACGACTGACGTGCACCGGATGCTAGTCGGATTCGACAAAGCCCACAAAGAAATGGCCGAAAGAACGAGAAGGGAAAATGCAGGTTTTGTGTCGGCCATGGAAACTGATGATTCCGGTCTGCTGACAGGGTTCCGACGCAATCGGTCAACATCGGCCAAGAACGAGAAGTCTCAGAGAAAGCGGTTTGTCTCGAACGTGAAGTCCTCAGTGGGAGCTATGAGACAGGAATTTGCCGCTGACTTGGTTGGTGCTCGTCAGGCATGGGGAACACTTTCGCCAGCAGGTCGCCGAGCCAAAGAAGACAGTGAAAGACAGGCGAAAGAAGCACAAATGGCCCAGCAAAAAGCAAGAGTTGAAACTGAGCTGAGAGCAAAGGCAGAAGCCGAACTCAGGGCCAGGGAAGAGACTGAGAAAAACAAACAAAACCTCTCCTCAACCATGGGGAAAAAGAAGGACAAAAAATAACGGCCGAATTCATCGGCCACGAAGCAAGGGAAGAAGATGCCTGAGCTGACGGCAAATAGAACGGGAATGGCAGAGGTGACTTGCTCTTTTTGTAGCGGTACCGGGAGAGACCCATTCGGGATCATGTCGTGGGTTTCAACATGCTGCATCTGCGGGGGTAAGGGCGTGGTGTCGGTACGCACGCCCTACACCCGATGCGCCCACTGTAACGGAACCGGGGCTGTGAAAACTCTGACCTGCACTGTTTGTATGGGAACAGGTTATGTTCCACTACCCCCGGAACCGACCACCGTATGTCCGGAATGCCAGGGCTCGGGGGATGACGCATCGGCACCTGCAATGGCCTGTCTTAAGTGCCGCGGGCGAGGGTTCGTTACCAAAAGTTGAAGGCAAACCGGCGTTGGCAAAGTGTGCCGTTCCAGTCAACGCCGCAAACAACTCTTATCAAGGGCTGCCCTGACAACGGGCGGCGGCACGATCACCAAAGGGAGCGAAAAAATATGAGTGGCGCAGACTTGAAGATAGCATGTGTTGCGACGGAAGTCATTCCCACAAACGACGACAGCCTCGTGCCCGAGCCAAGTGACCGGTTCGTGTGTACCCCACACGTGGAAGAGTTGACTGATCGTGCCATGGCCTATCTTGAGGTGGGCTACTCAGTTCATTTCGCAGGGGCAGCAGGGACGGGCAAGACCACTTTGGCTTTTCATGCGGCGGCGAAACTGGGTAGGCCGGTCATCCTCGTCCACGGAGATGACGAATTTGGGAGCTCCGACCTCGTAGGCCGGGATGCCGGTTACAGAAAATCAAAACTTATCGACAACTTCATTCATTCGGTGGTTAAGACGGAAGAGGAGATGCGGAGCCTTTGGGTGGACAACCGTCTCACAACAGCCTGCCGAGATGGATATACCCTTATCTATGATGAGTTTACCCGGTCGAGACCCGAAGCGAACAACGTCCTCTTGAGCATCCTGGAGGAAAAAATTCTTAACCTACCGAGTTTGCGCAGAACCGGCGAAGGATATCTCGAGGTGCATCCGTCGTTTCGCGCTATTTTCACCTCGAATCCCGAAGAGTATGCGGGGGTACATAAGACGCAGGATGCTCTTATGGATCGAATCATTACTATTAATGTCGACCACTACGACCGCGAGACGGAAATTGAAATCACCATGTCGAAGTCCGGAATTTCAAGAAAAGATGCAGAAGTCATCGTAGATATCATACGAGAGTTGCGTATGCTGGGGGTTAACAATCACAGACCCACAATTCGTGCTGCCATAGCCATAGCGCGAGTGCTTGCCCACGCAGGAGGACACGCTGAAGAAAATGACAGCATATTCCAATGGCTTTGCAAAGATGTTCTGAGCGCTGACACAGCAAAGGTGACTTGGGGCGGGGAATCGCTAATGACCCAAAAGGTCGGCGAAGTGATTCTGAAGGTGAGCAACAAGCGGAGGGGAAGCCGTAAGTCCGCTAAGGTGGGCCCTCTAGATAGGGAGACTGCGTTATGTTGATCCGAACAAAAGCAAACTCCAGAGGTTTGAGGGACATTCGCACCCGCTCGGGAAGAGTCGATCGTGTGGGAATTCCTTATATGGCATACATGAACATAAGTTGTTTGGAGATGGAGAAAGCCAGGAGAGAAAAGGAAAGACTCAGCGCACTCGGCAGAATCACGAGCATAGATAAGAGGCTCAGAGAGATAGAAGCAGAAAAGGACCTTCTCCTAAAAAAGCTTGGAGAGCGGACACAGGACGCTCCACTCAAGACGACCAATTTCAAGAACGTAGCAATTCAGGGCAAGAGCGGTTTCAGACTCAAGTATTGAACGCTGCAATAGGCCAACGCAGAGGTGTACATCCGGAAAAAGGCAAGTGAAATACCATGTCCGCTATCAAAAGCTGCAATCAAATAAAGACGAATCGCAACATAAAAAGTTTCCGTTCCTGCCGCCAGGCGACCGGCGCTCCGACGCACTATCTGGATCAGGGCCGGATGCATATGGGAGAGGCCAAGCGATTGTTCAGCAATGAGCGGGAGCTGTGGCTCTGCTCCGGTCTGAAGGCAGGGTCACGACACGGTACAGCGACCGCCGGACGATCGCGAATCGCGACGTAGGCTTTTGAACAAAATGAGGCTGGTTCGGGGAACCCCCACAGGATTTGCCGCTGGCAGTCTCCGTTTGGTACGTTCCCAACTCATTCCCAACCAACACTACAACAAGAGAAATTCGAGGAAAAAGCCATGAAAGTCAATTGCGTTTCTTGCGGCCACAATATGATGCTGGACGACGCCTATGACGATTTCGAGGGTCTGATCAAGTGCTATGTCTGCGGGGCCTTGCTCCAAATAAAGACCTGCGACGGCAAAATCAAGTCCGTGAACTTGATGGGCACGCAGCACCAGACTCCGGCGACCAAGCCCGGTGTAGATCTCGGGGCCTTTCGCTGAACCGGCGGACATCGGATTCGACACTTGGCGAGTAGGATACACCGAAGTTGCGAATGTTAGACTCTTCGCTCAGACGGGGTGCAGAGATGGAAAAAATGACACCAAAGATGTCCGGCTTGAAAGGACGATACCTCTACGCCGTGGTGCCAGGCGCACAGCAGAGGATTTATGGATGCCTCGGCATTAATGGCGGGAACGTCTACACTCTTGCCAATGGAGAAGTAGCCGCGGTTGTCAGCGATGTTCCCAATCAGAAAATCCGCCCTGAGCGGCGGCACTTCGCTGCTCATCAGGGCGTGTTGAAAAGACTGATGGCGGATGGTGATCTTCTACCCGTGTCTTTCGGAATAATCTCAAACGGGCCAAAAGCTGTCCGTGCAATTCTCTCGCGAAACACCAGTGCCGTCAAGAAGCAACTGAAGCGGGTTTCAGGCAAAGTGGAAATGGGGTTAAAAGTCGCATGGGATGTTCCCAACATCTTTGAATACATGATCAACACACATCCTGAACTCAAAGAGGCCCGTGATCGGTTGCTCCGAGCCAACCATGAGCCCTCGCAAGAAGACAAGATAGAAATTGGTCGATTGTTCGAACGGATGCTAGATCTTGACCGAGAACGACATACGGAGCAGGTAGAGCAGCTTCTTGCGACTCGATGCTTCGAAATTTGGCGCGGCAAGTGCCGTGATGAACGAGAAGTGATGAACCTGTCCTGTCTTGTGGGTCGAGACCTCCTGAAGCAATTTGAGGCTGGCGTATTCGATGCTGCCAGTCACTTTGACGACAATTTCGTCTTTGACTTTAACGGACCGTGGGCTCCCCACAACTTCGTTGAGCTTGAAATCGAAGTTTAACTCCAGAGCGGATAGAGGAATAGCATGCTTATAGCCGACGACATCTTGTTGTTTCCCGTTAATGGGGTTCTCTGGATTTTCAACGAGATTTACAATGCCGCTGAACAAGAACTCCTTAATGAATCAGATGCCATAGCAGCGCAACTGCAGCAGCTTTATGCGATGCTGGAAACGGGTAAAATCACTGAGACGGAGTTTGATCGCCAGGAAGCAGAGCTGCTTGATCGATTGGACGCCATCCAAGAACGGGGTGCTGTCATCGATGATGACTAGGAGGCTGTTGCGTAACGCAAAGCTTTCCCGATTTCGTGGCACGATGCTGCCTAGGCGGTTGGCAGATCTCAGCGGCTGCCAAGGAAAAAACTTAGTATGTCAGACTCCTAGGAGCCTGGGTGACCTACCGCCGCTGTGGCCGAAGCCTTCGCGTGGCACGATGATGCCAACGACTCTGGTTGCGCGACGGGCTCCTAGGGATGGTTGGACGCGGAAACGGGGTAATTGACTAACATTACAGGCTGCCGGCGTTCACATGGGCCCCAAACTCGGACCCGAACATTGGTCCAGCCACTTATCAAGACCCTCAAGAAATAAGACCTCGTGGCGCCTCCGCGTGGCCTGTCGATAGGGTCTTGGAAGCCAGGTGGCCGATAGTCGTGTCACTTCGGTAAACGACAAGTCTTGGAGGGTGTGATGAATGATCCGGCAATGGAAGAAGCAGAGCATGTTTCGCTCTGCGAAGCGCTCGATCGAATACTGAACAAAGGAGCCGTCATTGCCGGAGAGGTGACCATTTCTGTGGCCAATGTGGATCTGATCTATCTCGGTCTCCAGGTCGTGTTGGCCTCCGTAGAGACTGTCCGCGGAAAGGATCAGTTTTCGTTTAACCACACCGGGAACTGGTGAGAGAGGGAGAGAACTCAGCATCAGGCCTTACCTCAACTCAGATAGTGAGTCCCTTGTCGGTCTTTTCTATGCCGCCCCTGGGGCTCGTGGCCGCAAAAAGATCCCGAGCAGAGAGTGAAAATCATGGAACCTATGCGGAGACCGAAAGTAGAATCCGACTCGTTCGGGGACTTCGCCAGAGTCATGCAAACGCGATGGAAACCCGAAGCCAAGGGCAACGGAAACAACGCACGTCTGAATCTAGATCAGGACAGCGTCAAGAATGGCTTAGGTCAACTCGTCCTGACTCTTGTAAAACTGCTCCACGAACTTCTGGAACGCCAGGCTATTGGACGGATGGAAGCCGGGGCTCTCACCGATTCGGAAATTGAACAACTTGGAACAACGTTGATGATGCAGGCACAGGAAATCGAGCGACTTCGCAATGAGTTTGGTCTGAACGAAGAAGACCTGAATCTCGACCTGGGACCGCTCGGTAAGCTCCTGTAAGGAGTACTAAAATGGCAATCCAAAGCTCGGCCCGTCATTCAATTCAAAGCACCAACCTGGCTGACCTGCTCGAACGCGTGCTGGACAAGGGTATAGTCATTGCGGGCGACATCAAGATCAAGCTGGTTGACGTCGAACTGCTCACGATCCAAATTCGGCTGGTAGTCTGTTCCGTGGACAAAGCCAAAGAGATGGGCATGGACTGGTGGGTAAACAACCCGGCATTCCATAGGCCCGCCCTCGAAGCCCCAGCTGAATAGAGGTGAATCATGACTGGTCCTGACCTGCCAGATTTCGACGTGGTTGGCGTGAAAGAGTATTTCTCGCCGCATTCACAGGGCGAGGGGACCCAGACGATAGATCTGAGCAACTTGTTTGATGGAGATGTTTACACCTCTGGAACGTTTGATCTGGGCGCAATAAGTTCCTCCACTTTCGGTAGGCTATTGGACGCTCTTCCGATTCCTGCGCTACTCATTGACCGGTTTTATCAGGTAGGCTTTGCAAATCAATCCTGCGCGAAGATCAGTTCGGGCTACAGGAAAATACGGGGAATTCCCTTTGTTGATCTTGTGCCTCTCCCAAATGACGCTGACAGAGCGCAGGCATTAAGCGAGAAGATTCAAGAGCTCATACAGACAGCGTTTGAAACGAGGAAGCCCAGGGTGGCCGAGGCAATTCTGGAAATAGAAAACAAGAGGATATGGGCTCGCCTACATCTAAGATCGGTCAGGATCGGTTTGGAAAGATACGTGCTGTTGACAATAGAAGATCTTACCCACGAAAAGAAGCAGCTGGTGCTGAGTCAGAGACACGACGAAAAGTTTCGGAAAGCAAACTATGAGCTTGGCAAATGTATGGATGAACTCACAGGGGAAGTGGGCAGGCTCCAGGAGCAGCTTAGTCTGGAGGTGGCGGAACACGTGAATACCCAGGAAACACTACGCAGACAAAAGCAGGAGTTTGAGGCATTGTGGGCCTGGGTGCCTGTCGGTTTGGTATTCATCGGGAATGCTGGATCCGTTGAGCGTGTCAATCCCAAATTCAGCGAAATGTTTGGATATGAGGTAACTGAGCTTTCCAACAACCCAGACTGGCTTGTTGGATTGGGCCAATCTGGTACCAACCCAGGCTTTTATGCTCTGTCAGACTGGGTTGATGCTTTGGGGATGGCTGAAGACCAAACCCCCACTACCCGGAGTCTTGAGGTAAGACGGAACGACGGACACGGGGAAAGCGTAAATTTGACCGCTATCAGAGCTACAAATGAGAAGTTACTTCTGATTCTCGGTACAACCGGCGAGTGCTAAGACCGACAGGTCGTGGCCGACCGGTCCGATTGAATATTCGTGCTGTATGCCACCAGACGACTAAATATCCCACCTGCGAACTTTTCTCGCTGTGCCGTGCCTTTATTCGCGGCTTCCGGCACCAGCTCTCATCAGATTAAACCGAACTTAACGACTGTCTAAGGCCAAAACAAACTCGTGAAGATCTACGTTGAGCAAGCCGCACGGCTACTCAGAAGCTCTTCGACTTTTTGGATCAACTTCAAGGGGCTGAAAGGTTTTGCGAAATAGCTATCGGCACCCGGATCGAGACCTGTTCGAAAGTCTTTTGTCAGGTCCTTCCCCGTCAAAATGATTATGGGACAGGCTCTAGTTTCAGGGTCGCGCTTCAAGATGCGAGTGGCTTCCAGGCCGTTCATCGTTCCTGGCATCACTACGTCCATTATGATCAGGTCAGGTTTTTGTTCTTTTACCATCGCAACGGCCATCGACCCATCTCCAGCCGTTAATATTTGGTATCTGGCCCTTACCAAAGTTGTCGTCAAGAGTTGCCTGACTTCTTCAAGGTCGTCCACGACCAATATCTTTTTCATTCCCCGACTCCCCGTGATCGCCTGGAATTCTGAATTGTTGAGAATCGACGTAACTAGAATTTCGCAAGGGAGCGTCGGAACCATTCCGCTGGGCTCCGATTCTTCGATTGTTCCTATGGCCCGTGCCCTTTTGGGACAATATTGTGGGAGCAGGAATTCACTCTGTCCCCCCTCCGGTGGGCGCTTTGCAAGATTGTGAGAGAAAGCTTGCAGCGTTCCCAGACCGAACTACAAAGAAAACGAATTTCATTTGCGAATTAAAAAACCACCAATTTTAATATAGCACCTGTGCTCGCAGTCGGCAAGTTTTATTGAAGTACACAGCTGACCTGTCAAGTGGAGGACCATTGACCCAGATGGCGGCGAGACTTTTGACTCGATTTGAAATTTTGTTTGTGAGACGCGGAAATGAAACGCGAAAAGCCAGTTGACTGGATATTGTGCCGCCGCTCGATGGCATGAGGCTCAGACATGGGCCAAGAGCGTGCTTTGCTCTGTCTCTCAATCCAGGCGCTCCACTACAACGGATTTGCCTCAAGAGACAGAACAGCCGTGGGCTTTGAGGCCGATGACGTAAACCTCGCTGGACGAGATCCATGATTCAACAATGCGCCGCAATTCAAGATCCTCGGATGCCTCAATTAGTCCGAGCGTTACCATTCGCTCGACATAGTCTGTATCGATTCCCAGCAACAGCAGCCCTTCAGGCCGCAGGAACTTGGCCACGTTGACAAGAATGGTGCGGACGTGAGCCAATCCGTCGTGGCCGCCATCCCATATTTCCGGATGTGGCTGCAAGTGTTGAAGGCTTGAGCCCACTTCGGTGGGGATGTAAGGAGCGTTACTGAAAATAAGATCGAAAGCACCGTCAACGTTGGAAAACCAATCACTTTGTCGGAATTCGATTGCAGGAGCGTAGCTTGCCGCGGCTATCAATTGTGCGTTCTCCACAAATTCCTCATTGACGTCCACAGCCACCATGTTCACGTTGTGGGTGCGGGCACAGTACACCGCTAGCAAGCCTAGATGACCGGTGCCCAGGTCGAGCACCCGCTGTCCGTCGTGGGCGTATCGACGAATCCCCTTCCGCAGGACAAGCGAAGTCGCGTCCCAGATGTGATCGTGAACGACACTCAATGCATCGACTTGGAAGTGCCAGCCGGCCAGCGCAAGCCGAAACCAGCGCAGGCTAAGCATCCCATGCATTAACGTCAAGAACCTGGACTCGGGCAGTAGCTCCGCCGTTCTCATCTGACAGCCTCCCCTCCGGCAAAACCGAACTATCAAGATTTGAGCTTCCAGTGTTTTATACGCCAATTGGGAGACGTTAATCCGGCCCTCCCCGAACCGGCGTATGCCACACTTCCTCACGATATATGATAGAAGGCTTTATGCCACTTCTTCTGCGGATGTCTGCACATTGGTGTGACGTCTCAACAATTACTTGAAACGAACCGTCTGGTTGGTCAGATTCCTGCAACCTTCTTTGCCGCTGCAAAGGCAGGCTCTCACCGAGAAACCGCGCCGGCGCTTGGAATAGCACGAGCCGCTTCCGTCGCGGCTGTGGAACTCAGATACTCGAAGTACCCCACCAAAACTATCTGCCGCTTCGGGAGTGAATACCAGACTATTCTAGGACTCTGAACTCTGTTTTCGCGTATTCTTGAATGTGTCCGATCACGGCAAACGCCTCCTTTAGGGTCTGTTTCTCCAGATAGGACAGTTCGGCCGGATCAATGTAGTTGTTTGGCGCCTGATTTGCTTCAATCATTCGCAACTGGTTCACGAGCCTGAGCTGCATCTGAAACTCATAGGCGTCTCGGGTCTCCAGGTAGAGTTCTCTTGGAATATGTTCATTTTCCGCAACGGTCTCCAGCCTTGCCAAGGTGTTGGTTTCCTTGACCCCGTGCCGCAAAGCCAACAAGCGGGCAAAATTCACGAACGGCGTGAGTCCTTGCGTTTTCAGATCCAGGCGTTTCCTGTACTGACCGTCCTTCTCCACAATAAAACCTTTGAAGAAGGTGAGAGGTGCCTTGGCCGCCACACAATCCCTTGCCAAATTTAACAGGAAGAAGGGTTTCGCCGGCGCCTGCACAGCAAGGTAGTCTCTCAGGTCGTCGCCCAATTCATTTCGTCCGTACTCGGGACGAAAATCGAAAAAGATCGTGGCCTTAAGCACCTGTGCTGGCTCCGGCGCATTCATCCATTGGCTAAAATAGTCCTTCCACACGGGATAGGGTTTGCGCCACTTCGGATTCGAAGCCATCATCTTGCCCTTGCACAGTGGATATCCACAAGCTTCCAGATGCTCGATGGCCCGCCTTGCAAATAGACGAAAATACGATTTCGCGAGCTTGGTCTGTTCCTCGTCGTCAACCGGAGTTTCGTAAATGATAGCGTTATCTTGATCTGTCTTGAAAGTCTGCTCTTTGCGTCCCTCGCTCCCGAATGTTATCCAGCAGAAAGGACAGGGAGAGGGTCCCATTTCTTCGACCAACAACGTGAGCAATCGATGTACGACTTGATCGTTTAGTAATGTAATGATTTGAGTGATGTTGTTCGCGCGGGCTCCTCCCTCAACGAGAGCCCTCACCACCCGCGGAACCTTTCGAGAGAGGGCACGGAGGCCCTCGATTTCGCGTTGACTCTCAATCTCGCGAAAAAGGTAGAGTGGCGAGGATCCTTCCTGCACCATGATGTCCCGAACGCTGACTACACCAATAATCCGGTTTCCGCGTTCGACGGCCAGATGTTGAACATGCTCATTCATCATACGCAGGAGAGCATCGAAACTTAGTGCATGGGATGGAATGGTCTGCACGGGGGAGGACATAACCGTTGCCACAGCGGCATTGTAGTCATGGCCTTTGGCCACCACTCTTTTCCGCAAATCCTTGTCCGTCACTATACCGACGATCTCGCCGTTCCCATCCTGAACCAATAGAGATCCTATCTCCATCTCCGACATCTGTTGGGCCGCTTGCTGAATGGTTTGGGATGCGTGTATGCTCTCAGGCGGTCGTCTGATTACGTCGCCAACTTGCATATTGAACAGATATAGTGCCTCTTCGGGCCGGGCCTGGGCCTTTCTTAAGCGAAGTTCCGCATAGGCAGTGCCAACCAGATCTTCGGAAAACGTTTTTAGGTAATGCTGGGAGAATCTGGGATAATTATGGACAAGATCCAGGAATGCTTCTTTATCAATCGCGAGACAGACGGTGTCCTCCAAGGTCTCGACGTTAAAATTTGCCTTGGAGCCTCGTATGATTCCGAGAGCTCCGAAGTAATCACCCTCACCACGGAAGTCCAAGAGCGTCACAGAGTCGTCAGGGCCCGTGAGGTAAGTCTTTGCGCTCCCTTTGTAAATCAGGTAAAAGTCGTTCACGTCATCGATGTCTTGTTGGTATACGACGGTCCCCTTAGGAAAGAACTTCATGGTAAAACGTTCTGAAAGTTCCTGGAGCTTTTCACTGTCCAATTCGTTGAATGGAACAATATGTGTGAGGAATTCCATCAGCATGCGAGGATCGGTGCGCGGAATATCGGCAGTTGTGCCCATGTGTCCCCCTAAGCCAGAGAAAACACTTTGATAATCTCAGCGGAGTTGCGCTGGCTGCTCCTCTATCTCAGACGAATAGCCTCGTACGAGCAAGTACGGAAGCAGAAACATTGTCAGGTTGCTCAAGAAGGCGGATCTCTCCTTTTTTACATATACCGCTCCCTCATCCTCCGGTCAAACAGAAAATTCACCGTAATCCCTCAGTTACGCGGAGCAGGCGCTGATCCTGTGTCATTGGGAGCGGGTAGCTGAAAGCTAACCCCTTGCCGGCCTTTTTTCGATCAAGCAGGAACTGAAGGATTTGCCTTTGACCGCAGGGCGATTAAGAAATACAATGTCTTACAGGTTCGTAGGTTAATTCTGAGAGACATGCCTGAATATTCCACCATAAAACGCGTCGATACTATGCCGCGCCTACCGCTCGAAGGTGGCTTGGATTTAACCTACCGTTGTAACAACAATTGCCGCCACTGCTGGGTGCGTATTGGGCCCTCTGCGCCCGAGAGTAGCCAGGAACTTACCTTCGAGGAGATACGGGGAATTGTCGACCAGGCACGACAGTTAGGTACTCGCGAATGAGCAATCTCCGGGGGTGAGCCGATGCTGCGGCAAGATTTTGCGGAAGCCTTCGACTACCTCACCCGCTATTCAACTACCTACAGTCTCAACACCAACGGCACTTTGATTACCTCGAAAATCGCCAGACTGCTCAAGCGCAGAGGGACCAAGATGATCGCCCTCTATGGAGCGACTGCCGAGGTCAACGACCATATCACCCGCAACCA
>JBKQMK010000529.1:0-9157 GCA_052146735.1 Desulfomonilaceae bacterium
ATACGAAGCGTGAGACTTGCTAACACCCTGCTAACATTTTTGGAGTCCGACAGGGCTTAAAAGGGTCTGAAAGGTGCCAATAGGGACTAAAATCATTTGGGTTTCCAGTGAGAGCCTTTATTTGTGGGGCGGAATTCCGCCCTGTCACGCCGGAGGTCGCGAGTTCGAGTCTCGTCGCTCCCGCCACAACGCACCAAAAACACAGGGAATTTCCCCATGGGTGATTCCCTTGTGTCAAGGGCAAAAGAATTTTGCCCTTGTTTTGCCCTTGTTTCAATTTTAAGTGGTTTAATTTCATTGATCCTTGAGAGCTGCCTCTCTCAAGGATTTTTATTTTGGGCTGGATACCCATATTTCTGTCTCCCCGTGATCGAAGGTCATCAGATTTGTCGCCTTGATGGGTTCCTGATCGCATATCTGACTATACCTCTCACACAGACTTGGAGCCCTGTCTCTGTGACCTACTATGCTGTCGACAATCAGGGGATATAGCCTGCTGCGTACTGCGTTCGGCTTGCGCCGGACAATTCCCTCTGCCGGAAGGGGATACCGATACCCTCTCAGTGCACGGAATTGGCTAATTTGTTCGTAGGTTTCCCCCAGACCGCGTAGATGGGATCGCTCGGAATACCATGTCCGTAATACTTGTCATTCTTGGGACGAGGTTTTCCCGAGCTTTCATGGTAACCCTGGATCGCGAACCGGCCCGATAGGGTGAAGAACCTGCGAACGAGTTCCACTCTTTGCTTTTCAGTGCTCCTCTTCCAGACATTTACGGCCTTCGGGGGAAACATCCGGTTTGAAAAAACAACGATGAAAACGCCGTCGGGCTTCAGGACGCGTGACACTTCTCGAAAAACTTCCAGCGGCTGGGTCAGGTAGTCCACGGACACCGTGTTGACCACAACGTCAAAGCGGTTGTCAGTAAATGGCAGCAGCGGATCATTGTTGAGATCGTGGATTACGTGTTCGGACAAAACGGGATTGGCTTCCAGTTCCGATTTATTGAGCCCGAGTCCGACAACCATCGCGGGATCGCTCACTTTCCCGAGATGAGAATCCGGTCCGGCCATGAGATCCAGGATCGTTGAACCTGCCGGATTCAAGCGACCATAGATCTGTTCAACTGTCTCAAGGGCACATGAGTCCAGATGGTCTACAAAGCGAGGCTTCGTATAGAAATCCCCGTCATGGGTCTCATCGTCCCGACCAAGATCATGAGCGCCGAACCATGAGAGACTACTGATTTCATCGGTTTTTTCATTGACCACAAGGTCTTTCAGTGCATCCTCAGACCAGACCGGGGCCGGTCCGCAACCGCCGCGGGGGTCCATCCTGCAACGGTAGCCAGTCTTCTCAATCCCCTGGTTCTTCAAGGCTTTCCAGCTATTCGTGAAGTAGGAACAGTCGTCATTGAAACAGATGTGGTGCAGCTCTCCACCCCAGCTGGACTCGAGTGGTGTACTAATCGGGGCCATTTCTGATTCACAATGGGGACAAGCGTTTCCTTTGGGCATTGGGGTCTCCCTTCTCTTCGCAAGACAGATTTATTGAAACCGGGCTCAAGGGATCAGCATTTCCGCAAAAGGGTGTTTCACGTAATTGAATAAATTACATGGCCCCCTACGCTCGTGTAAAATGCTTAAAAGGATTCTCTTGGAGGCCAGTTATCGCTCTTATCCGATACCATCCGCAGATCAAAAGGAATCTGAAAAACTCCTCACTTGGTCGATGCAAGATCCTTGGGTCCTGATTTTGAAGTTGGGCTCGCCATGGTCCTCTGTCAAGTGGATCTCTCTGAAGAACCTTGATGCCCGGGAGCATTCAAGATTCCTAACGACGGTGGCGCCGCTTCAACAAAGGATATGCCAAAAAAGATTTCTGTGTGGTAACCTGGAGCCAACTCTTCGGCAGAGATGCCCGGCACGCTCTGCCGGGAAATTCTCGGCAGAGGATGACCTGAAATGAGCGAGCCCTCCGACCGAATTGTAGTCTACGGAGCGTCATGGTGCCCTGACGCTCGCCGAGCAAGACGTGTCTTCGACGAGCAGGGAGTGGAGTACACGTGGATCGACATTGACGAAGCCAACGAGGCCCTTGACTTTGTGCGGAAAACAAACGGCGGACAGGTCATCATTCCTGTGATCGTCTTTCCTGACGAATCCATTCTTGTCGAGCCCACAAACTATGAGTTGGCCACGAAGATGGAAGCCCTTTTGGGGGAGCCCGATCCTAACAGTAATTCCGCAACATAACCGCCGCACATTCTTGCTTGTGAAGATGGCTCCGGGATCAGTTCAGCCGCCAGATCATGACGTTCAGGACCGCAGCGAACCCCACCCAAATGAGATAGGGCACCATCAGCGCTCCCGCCGGCTTCGAGACTCTCCAGAACGCTGCTGCAGTAGCCAGGATGGCAATCCACAAGACGCCGATTTCGAAAAGCGCGAAGCCCGGTCTCCGGAGACCAAAGAATAGAGCCGACCATCCTGCGTTCAGGAGGAGCTGTATCGCATGGAGAGCCAGGGGACGTTGTCTCATCCCGACACTGCTGCGGCGCCAAACGATCCACGCAGCGATACCCATCAAGGGGTAGAGGATAGTCCATACCATGCCAATCGTACCCCCTGAAGGAGTCCAGGACGGCTTGATAAGGGTCGGATACCACGTGCCGACTGAAAGATCGGTAAAGAGACTGCCCAGAAAGGCAACTCCGAAAACTATCAGCAGACTCACCACAAGGCCCGCAATTTGTTTAGGCTTACTCATGGGAAGCGGGGACCCTGTTTGGGGTTACGAGCGCTGACGGTCACGTGGGCGTCCTTGTCCACGAGGAACCTGGTCATGTGGGAGCCCACAAAACCGCTTCCTCCTGCTATAAAGACCTTCATTCCTTTCCTCCACCTCGATCGAGACCTTTGGAGAACACATGTGCGTAATAAAAGGGCTCATCTCCTTCAAAACTATTCATCGAGAGGCGCGGTGTCAAAGATCGTGGTCTGCGGGACTGACTCTCAAGCATGATTCCGGAGCTGCAACTCGATCGGATGCGGCTTCAGATAGTACTGTTCTCTCAGATAGGGTGGATCGTATTTCCGAACGTAATGGTTGAGCAGGGTCACGGGCACAATGAGAGGAAGATGGCCCTGACGATACTGCTCGATAATTTCAAGGAGCTCTTTCTTTTCATCAGAGGACAAGAGCTTCTTCAAAAAACCCATGCAGTGCATGAGCACGTCGGTGTGTTTGCGTCTTGTCGTCTTGAGTCTCAAAGCCTCCATCAGCAAATTCTGGTATTGGAGCCGGAAATTGTCAACGGTGTAGTCCTTCAAGCTCGCGACCAGTTTGCCCATAAGCCTCATATGAATCGGGCTATGGGCCATCAGCAAAAGCTTGTGACTGGTATGAAATTCAACAAACCCTCGCCTCGTCGGTTTCGGAGAAAGGCTCTCTCTCCATCTCTTCAGGACGAATATTGCCTCAATGAAATTCTCCCTGAGTTTGGGATCATGGAGCCTCCCCTCCTCTTCAACCGGCAGCAGGGGGAAGTGTTCCATGAAGGCGCGGGCGAACATGCCGCTGCCCCGATGGGAGGGCATCCCCTCGTCAGTGTAGACCTTGACTCGTTCCATCCCGCTGCTAGGGGATCCTTTCTTGAAAATGAACCCGTAGAGATCAAGCTCCTCTAATTCCGAGACTTTCTTTGCGCACCACCCCAGCATCCGATCCGTGTGATCCTGTTTCGTGTTGCCGGTCATGAGGCGAGGTGACTCCGGGTCTCCCACGAGGCGCATCGACTCCCGCGGAATTGGGAGCCCGCACTCGACCTCGGGACAAACCGGAAAGAATTCAACGTATTGGGATAGGGTGTCCGTGATGAAGGGATCCCGGCTGTGCCCACCATTGTAACGGACGTTTTGGCCTAAGAGGCACGCGCTGACTCCGAGCTTGATCTGCTCTTCCATGGGGATTATCATCCTCCGTCAAGAGATTCGCCTAGTCCCTCGGCATGCAGCGAGTGATCGGCCAGAATTACCGCATATCTTGGGCTGTGGGTCAAGGACTGCGATGTGAATCAGCCGATCGGCTGACAGAAGCATGTTATTACCGGGCCAGAGAGTGACACAGGTACCCGATTTCCGGATCCAGCAGTGCAATGCGTTTGGGGTAAACCCCAAAGGTGACTATGTCCTGTACTGGATGATTGCAAGCCGCAGAACTCATTGGAATTTCAGTCTTCAACGGGCAGTCGATTGGTCGAGCCGATTTGGCAAACCACTCGTGATCCTGGAGGCACTGCGATGCGGTTATCAGTGGTCATCTGACCGAATCCACCGTTTTGTCATGGAGGGAATGCAGGAAAACGCGGCTCGGCTCGAGAATACCGGGGTATTCTACTATCCGTACCTGGAACCTTTCCCAGGCGCGGGCAAGGGGCTTTTGAGAGAACTGGGCAAGCGGGCCTGCGTGGTCGTAACTGATGATTTCCCATCATTCTTCTTACCTCGAATGGTGGAGGCGGCAGCCTTCCAGATGAGCGTCCTCATGGAGAAAGTGGACTCAAACTGCGTCTTGCCGATACGTTGGACAGAGAGGGTCTTCTTGACTGCTTTCTCGTTCAGACGTTTCCTGCAGAACAACATCGAGCCCCATCTGCACTCATTTCCAAGCGCTGACCCTCTCGCCGAAGGTGTTCAACCATTGAATGATAAACTCCCGGGACGAATTCTTAAGCGATGGCCACCGGCAAATGACATCATCGCGTCTCTGAACGAAGTATCTTTAGCTTCCTTTCCCATTGACCACTCAGTGACGCCTTCGCCGATCCGAGGGGGAGACCGTGCAGCACAGCGAACCTTGGAGAAGTTTCTAAAAGAGGGACTCGATCGATACGCGGATTGCAGAAACCATCCGGACGACGACGCCACGAGCGGCTGCTCAGCCTATCTGCATTTTGGTCACATCTCAGCCCATCAGGTGTTTCAGGAGCTAATGGATCATGAAGGATGGTCCAACAATAGGATTTGGCCGGGCGGGCGAGGACAGCGTGAAGGTTGGTGGGGCATGAGTCGGAGTGCCGAATCCTTTCTGGACCAGCTCATCACATGGCGCGAGCTTGGCTACAACATGTGTACTCATCTGCCCATCTATGACCGATACGAATCCCTTCCGGCTTGGGCACAGGAGACCCTGGACAGACACAGGAACGACCCCCGACCCTACCTGTACGGCCTTGATCAGTTCGAGAACGCCGAAACCCATGATCCAATATGGAACGCCGCACAAAGGCAACTGAAGAGAGAGGGACGGCTTCAAAATTATCTTCGCATGTTGTGGGGCAAGAAGATTCTCGAGTGGACGCGATCGCCGGAGGATGCTCTGGATATCATGATCCACCTCAACAACAAAAATGCACTCGACGGTCGGAATCCCAATTCCTACACGGGAATTTTTTGGATCTTGGGACGGTATGACAGACCCTGGGCACCCGAGAGGCCCGTGTTTGGAAAAATCAGGTACATGTCCTCCCAAAACAAGGCCAGCAAGCTTCGATTGAAGCAGTACCTCCGGAAGTACTTGGCATGAGCGTTTTCTGGAATCGATAGACCGGCTTATTCGCCATGGGAATGAAACGGCAACCTGCAGGAGGAACGAAAGATGGGAACGTTGCAAAACGGAGATACCGCAACTGCTTTCAACTTGGTGGACCAAGACGGCAAGCATTTGAAACTGGCCGACTTCAAAGGCAAAAAGGTTTTTTTGTACTTCTATCCGAAAGCCGACACCTCGGGGCGCACGAAGCAGGCATGCAGCGTCCGAGATGCGCGGCCAGAGCTCCAGGACCTCGGAGTCGCTGCGTTGGGGATCAGCCCCGACGGAGCGGATGCGCAGAAGAAGTTCGACAGGAAGCACTCCTTGGCGTTCCCTCTCCTGTCAGACCCCGATCACAAGGTGGCTGAGCTCTATGGGGCCTGGGGTGAGAACAAAATGTACGGAAAATCGTTTATGGGAATAATCCGATCATCTTTTCTCATCGATGAGGCTGGTAAAATTATGGGAGCTTGGTATAAGATCAAGCAGGAAAACACGGTTCCGGAGGCCAAGAAGGTCCTGGGATCTCTCTAGCGGGCCTTCTCCGCGGCAGCGATCGTTTGTAAGACCTCGATTCTGTCAAGCCTCCAACCAGGCTTCGACTGCTCGTTTTCAAATCATGAGGGCGCATCATGATGCTCTAGAGGTGAATACCGAGACGGACGGACCAACGATAACCATTTCAGGAACCACACAACTTGATTGACGGGAGGAGGATAAGATGAAACTGCCACAATACATTACGGCCGAGGAAGTCCAGCGGATCTGCCGTGAACTCGGCATTCGGGACTGGACATCCCTGACAGAGGCTGCTGTCCCCGTTGAAGAGGCAAGGATCATCCAAGCTGAAGTTGGGGCCGAGGCAGCTCACGTTACTGCTGATGAGTTCCGCCGCGGATTGGAAGTCGAACTGGAGCACGGACTGCAGTTCCCCGATGCGAACGTGACCAACAATCATCCTTTGTTGACGGGAAAGATCGTTTTGGCCCATCTCAAAGAAACCCTCGATTATTACACGAGGCTGGAGGTAGCTGAACTGGAGGGTGATATTCTGAACGCGCTCTCCAAGGGTGACCTGGCCAAGGTTGCGGAGAAGTACCGAAAACTGGTCCACGCCCGTTTAGCATTGAGCTCGAGTGAAGCCAGCCGACTTTAGTTTGGTGGCCACTGAGGAACACCGAGTGCAATGTACAAAGTAATAATCAGATCCCGGTGACGCCGAGGAGGCGTCGAGCCTCATGCCCACTCCACTCCTGCGGTTTCACAAGGAGGCTTTGGAGGCTGTGCAAAAAGCAATCAAACTCGAGACAGAGATCAGGAACCTCTTGGCCTCACAAAAATTTGCTGTCCTATCGACTCAGGAGCAGGATCACCCATATTTGAACCTAGTGGCGTTCGCCGAAACCGGCGACCTTCGAACGATCCTGTTCGCTACGACGAGGGCCACGAGGAAGTATGGGAACATATTGTCTAAGTCTGGTATTGCCCTCCTCGTTGACAACCGGTCAAACGACGCAGCGGACATCCGCGAGGCTATGGCCGTGACGATCATCGGGAGCGCCTGGGAAGTCCCCGCCTCAGAGAGAGAAGGACTGGATAGGGCCTATCTTGGAAAACAGCCACATATGAAAGAGTTCTTGTCCTCTCCTTCCACAGCTCTGCTCAAGGTTGATGTAGAATCCTACCTCCTCGTCAGCCGTTTCCAAAACGTGACCATACTGAATTTGAAATCATGAGCCAGCGGCCGACAAGGCCGGCGATGATTGATGCCAGGTATAGTGTTAATCGGCTGAGCCTTCGAAAACGGAACACTAAAGGACTTCCTTGAGTGCCAGCTTTGCTGCAAGATGTCCGCACATTCCATGAACTCCACCACCGGGCGGCATTGAGGAAGAGCACACGTACAAGCCTCTTACCGGCGTCGAATATGCGCCCCACCGTCCCAAAGGCCTTACGAACAGCTGCCGGAAACTCTGCACCCCGCCTGCGATATCGCCGCCGATGTAGTTAGCGTTGTACTCCTCCATTTCGGTAGGAGACATCGTATGTCTGGCCAGTACGAGACTCCTGAATCCAGGTGCAAATCGCTCCACCTGAGCTTCAATTCGTTGGGTCATGTCTACCGTGCACCCATTGGGAACATGACAATATCCCCAGGCCGTGTGAAGCCCGTTGGGAGCGCGGGTCGAATCGAAAAGGCTGGGTTGTGACAGGAGCACGAAAGGTTTTTCGGGAAGAACACCCCCCCACACATCCAGTTCGGCAGCCGCGACCTCCTCAAGAGTGCCACCCAGGTGGAGGGTGCCTGCCTGTGAGCAACGGGGATCTCTCCATGGAATGGGGCCATTGAGCGCCCAATCCACCTTGAAGACCCCTGACCCGTAGCGGTGCCTTTGGAGTCGCTCCAGATAGTCGGACGGAAATGTTGAGCCGGCGATCCGAGCTAGTTGCCTGGGTGTGACGTCGAAAAGAAAAGCCCTTGCTTTGGGCAGATCACTCATGGACGAGACCGGTGCACGGACTTTAATTGTTCCGCCCAGTGACACGAGGTACGAGGCAAGAGCGTCTGCAATCGCCCGAGAACCACCGCGAGCAATGGGCCACCCAACTGCATGGCCTGACATACAGAGCATGAGCCCGAAGCCCGCGCTCGACGGGTGTTGCAGTGGAAAGATCGCGTGGGCCGAATTCCCTGCAAAAAGGGCTTGAGCCTTGACGCCCTTGAACCAGGAGTGCGCCAGTCTCCAGGCGGATTGCATGGCTAAGGGCCCAAAACGAAGGAATGGGAGCAGGTGCCGGGGAATGCCGAGAGGTTTGAGAAACTCGGGGGCAAGCTTATACCAGTCCCGAACAGCTGGGCCGATGAGTCGACGATAGCTGTCTGCGTCGCGACCGAGCCCTTCTGCCGTTGCTTCCAGCGATCTCTCAAGGAGCACGGCAGATCCTTCGTCCAAAGGGTGTGCCAGTGGCACCGGAGGATGGATCCATTCAAGGCCGTAGGCTCCAAGATCGAGTGACCGAAAGAACGGTGAGGTCAGCGCCAGCGGATGTATAGCTGAGCAAACGTCATGGCTAAACCCGGGCAAAGTAAGCTCTTCCGTGCGGGTCCCACCACCAACGGTGCTCTTGGCCTCAAGGATAAGAACGGACCGTCTTTCCCGAGCGATGGTTATTGCCGCAGCGAGGCCGTTAGGACCAGAGCCCACCACCACGGCGTCGTATCCTAATCGAGACGGCATGTGGCCTGCCTCCAGAGCGGTCTCCTAGCTGGGCCTGAACCATCGCTTTGGCTCGTGGATCAGAGTTCTGATCTGGGCATTGTAGTATAGGTTTCCGATTTGCGACCATTGCAGTCGCGTGTCCACACACTCCTGATCAAGGGCAATGTCAACGAGAACTCCAAAATACAAGGCAAGCGATGTAAGAACATGGGTCCATATTCACTACTGTCCGGTTTACTTTGATGTGATATCGGTATGTTAGGGCATTGCATTTTCCACTGTGACCTATGACAGTTTGTGTGGTTAAATCATATCAGTCAGTTACGCACCTAAAGTTAACGAAA
>JBKQMK010000530.1:0-11620 GCA_052146735.1 Desulfomonilaceae bacterium
CCGCCGGGAGTGTGGCCGGGAGTATGGATAACCTTTACGGATTCATTTCCAAAGGAAATCGTATCCCCATCCTTGAGCAGAAGCCCCGGGGCCGGAGAAGGCTCTGCGTTGAACATCGCCAGCATGCCCGTGTTCGGATGGGTCAGAGCATCGGCATCAGCCTCGTGGATTGCAATAGGCGCGCCTGTAGCATCCTGCATACTCTTGTTGCCTGCTACGTGATCCACATGGTTATGCGTATTGACGATCCATTTGATCTTGCTCACACCACGGCTCTCGGCCCTCTTTACGACTGGATCTGCTGCTCCTCCGGGGTCTATCACGATCCCCTCCCCTGTTTCAGCGTCTCCGAGTATGTAACAGAAGATTTCAAAACTCCCGATTTGGATCTGCTCTATAATCATCCATATCCTCCCAAAAAATGTAGGCCGTGCCTGGATTCAGCTCCGGCTTCTCTGCAGCGCAGGCGGCTGATAAGCACAGTACGGCTCTTCAGACATGTACCGTCCCGTCAGCTCGAATGCCCGAGCCCTACAGCCCCCACAAAATCTCAAATAGTCGCACTTACTGCATTTGCCTTCGAGCAAGCTGAAGTGGCGAAGATTTTTGAAAAGCGCAGCGTTTTCCCATAGATCGGAGAACTCAGCCTCACGGATGCTGCCGGCTTGAACGTCGAAATAACCGCATGGTTGAAGATCCCCTTTGTGGGATACAAATACGAAGGAGATGCCTCCAAGACAGCCTCGGGTGCGAGCATTAAGCCCGAATGTTTGTTCGGAAACCTCTACGCCTTCCGCCTTGGCTTCTTGCCTGAGAATTCTGTAGTACTGCGGAGCGCACGTAGCCTTGGTCTCGAGTCTCGAAGCCCTTGCAAGTCGATAAAATTCCAGCAAGGTTTCTTCGTACTCCTCCGGTCCCATCTCCTCGCCTGCCATGTCCCTGGCCCGCCCTGTGGGGACCAGGAGAAAGACATGAAAGGCATCCGCGCCGACTTTTTCAGCAAGATCCATGATTTGGGCCAACTTCATACGGTTGCGACGCGTCAATGTAGTGTTGATCTGGACCGACACCCCGACCTCGCGTAAATTAGCAACCCCGGTGAGAGAAGATTCAAAGGCTCCCGGCACCTTCCGGAAAGTGTCATGATCTCCGGCTGTTGGACCGTCCAGACTGATGCTCACGCGAGGCATCCCCACTGAAGCGATTTCCCTTGCCACTTCACGAGTGACCAACACCCCGTTTGTGGCCAGTACGGCCCTCAAACCCGCTGCCTTAGAGTAAGCTGCCAGATCGAAGAAGTCAGGTCGCAGAAGAGGCTCGCCTCCTGTCATGATGAGTATAGGTTTTCCAACCTTGGCTATGCCGTCGATGAGAGATCGGCCCTCTTCCAGGCTGAGCTGTTCGGGATCAGGTTCCGCACAAGCACCCGCTCGGCAGTGTACGCAAGCCAGATTGCATGCCCGGGTCATCTCCCAGGCCACCAATCTTAATTGAAGTCCGTTCACTTTGTCCTCGATGTCCGAGTATCGCTTTGGAGGATGCGAACGGCTTCCAGTGCATGATATGAGATTATGAGATCTGCGCCGGCCCTCTTGATGGCAGTCAGGGCCTCCATCATACAGCGGTCTCCATCGATCCAGCCATTTTGGGCCGCTGCTTTTATCATGGCAAATTCTCCGCTCACGTTGTAAGCGACCAGCGGAAGATCAAACGTATTTCGGACTCGCCAGATCACGTCCAGGTAGGGTAAAGCGGGCTTAACCATTATCAGGTCAGCTCCTTCGTCCACATCCATGGCCACTTCGCGTATGGCTTCATCAGAATTGGCCGGATCCATCTGGTACGAGCGTCGGTCGCCGAATTGAGGGGGGGATTCAGCTGCATCGCGGAACGGCCCATAGAAGGCAGAAGCATACTTGGCTGAGTAGGCCATTATAGGGAGCCAGTCGAATCCGCCTTCGTCAAGCGTTTCCCTGATCGCGGCTACTCGTCCATCCATCATGTCGCTGGGCGCCACTATGTCGGCCCCTGCCTGAGCATGAGACAATGCCATTCTGGCCAGCAGTTCCAGAGTAAGATCGTTATCGACGTCTCCGTCTTTAATGACTCCGCAGTGGCCGTGGTCGGTGTATTCGCAAAGGCAAACATCCGTTATGACCACCAGGTCCGGGTAAGCATTCTTGACCTCGCGCACGGTCCGCTGGATAATGCCGTTCTTCGCATAGCCTTCCGATCCCGTGGGGTCCTTTTTTTCCGGTATCCCGAAGAGCAGTATGGCAGGTATGCCTCGGTCCACGGGCTCTTTCAGCTCTAGTAAGAGCATGTCGGGTGATAGTTGGAAATTTCCCGGCATAGTGGATACAGCCTTTTTCACTCCTTTCCCATTTCGGACGAAAAAGGGAAGAATGAAATCCTGTGGATCCAGTTGAACTTCCCGCACCATGCTTCGCAGGGTCTCGGTCCGCCGGAGCCGTCTGGCTCTGTATTCGGGAAAATGCATTGTGATCTCCACTGATTTTGCTGGCGCACGGGCAACAATTTTTTTATAATCTGGCCAGGAGGTTCTGTCAATCTCATGAGCGGCATTCATTGTCATCGATGCGGAAGGCGGCTTCCCGAAGGAGCGCTCAAGTACCAAGTGGCGGTACGGGTTCGTTCACTCTTCGACGGAGTAATTCCGGAATCGAAAGAGGAGAATGACGAATCGGAACTTAGGCGCCTTATTAGAGAAGTCTCTGCCTACAATGAAGAAGACCTCAATCGTCAGGTCTACGAGGACGACGTATTTGTCCTGTGCCCTGAATGTAAGGAAGCGTTCCTGGACGACATCTATTCCCATCTCCATCCCAAAGCAACTCCGGACAGTGGCCGTGCCCACTTGATACACTGATGATATCCAAATTATGCCGTTTCAAACTTGCGCCGGCCTGCTGTGAAATCGCAGCCTAAAACTTGCCGAAACAACACCGGAATATGAAACTGAGTACCCGCGCAAAATACCTTTTTTTGTTCGCCCATCCGGACGACGAGGTAGTAATTTCAGGGACCATGAAACTCCTGGTGGAAGCAGGGGCTGAGGTTCACGCTGCCTGGACTACATCAGGAGATAAGTTCGTGAAGAGGGAGATCCGGGAGGCCGAACTTCGGCGCTCGATGGATGTCCTCGCCTTGCACGAGTCACGCACGCATCTAATGAGGTTTCCCGACCTGGGAATGGTGGCGATGCTTGAAGAAGCCGCGGACTCGGCCACAAAGCTGATCAGCGAAGTCGGACCTGACGTGATCTTTGCCAATGCCTACGAGGGAGGTCATCCAGACCACGATTCGGTTAATTTTCTGGCTTACGAAGCCTCAGCGAGACTCGGAGTGACACCGGACCTCTTTGAGTTCCCGCTGTATAACGGCACCGGAACCTTTGTGCACTGGAAATGGCGCATCAACCACTTTCCGCCTGGCGGTCCTGCTGTGCTGCACAATCCGTTAAGTGATACCGCGATTCGCTGCAAGTACGAGATGATGAAAGCGCATGCTAGTCAGAAATTGTACATGATCCCCGCGAGGCTGGCTTGTCCTCGTGGTCGACTTACGCGAGAAGGCGAACCGTACCGCCCTTGTCCTATGGATCGAGATCACAGCGTTCCTCCGCATCCGGGGCAACTCAATTACGAGCGGTGGTTCAACTCTTTCATGAAAATCAAGTTTCCGGATTTCAGGGCCGCGGTCTTGCGAACTCGAAGGGCCTACTCGCTAAAGGCGAAAATGGAAGCTTAAAATATTATCGCATCTTTATGAGTTTCTTGACTTTTTGTGCAAGGGGTGATAATTTCGAGCCCTGTCCTTTTTTTGTGATTTGAAGGAGTATGGATTTGAGAGCCGTCGGTCGATCTGCGGTTATTGCCGCGCTTCTGGTCCTGTTTCTCAATTTTTGGTATACAGATGTCGTCTTTGCCGGCTTCAAGACGTTTATTCCGCTGCCTGACGGTGGAACCCTGCCTGCCTATTGTTTTCTTCCCCAGCATAGTGTTAAGACGCGGCTCCCTGGAATAGTTGTCGGTGTGGGAGTGGGGTCACAAATATTCGTTCAGTATCAGGTCCACTGTCAGAACCTTGCGGACCAAGGTTTTGCTGTCATTTTGATAGACCCTTCGAATTATCCGGAATCATTATCATCCGGACCAGTTGAGTGGGACAAAGGCCTGGGATACGCGAAGGGCGCGGTCAATCAGGTCGTCGTGGCAGGGCGGCTATTCTTCACGGATGAATGGTATTTGCAGTCGATTCAGGCTGCGGTGAACTACCTGTACAATTGGCCCCTGGTGGACCCGAACAGAATAGCTTTATCAGGCTTTTCCCAGCCGGCCAATGCGGCTTTGACATACGCATGCAGAGACCCCAGGATAAAGGCCGTCGTGTGGAACTATGGCGGGCATCCCTGGGTAACGCCTTATGACCCTTCACTTCTGCCGCCGGTCTTGATTTTCCACGGTTTGGACGACGAGGTGTACGACGTCAAGTATGCGAAGAAGCTTGCTTCGCAATTGCAAAAGTACGGCAAGTATTTCGAAATGCACCTTTATCCTAACCAAAAACACATGTTCACAGTATATTTTGATGCGAGAACGGAATATCCCTCCAGCAGGCCGGTCATAGCCGATGCCTTCCAGAAGCAGATCTCATTTCTCTACAGAATGCTACAGATTCCGCCCAGTCGGGGTGTATGGCACAAACAAGTTTCGGGACACTAGGCTGAGCAGCCCTCTACGGCTACTGTGATCCCGTGCCGGGAGCCTCCCCCCTCCAGACGGCACGTCTCCAACTTGATTCGCGCCGTAACATGTGCTGAATCCCCAGACGGCCCTAAGCGTAGCGCTTAGGGTTTTGGAGGCCGTAGACAATATTGCATCTAGAGCTAGCCTTCAAAGCTCCGATAGCCAATTATTTTGTTGAAGTTATTTGTGAAATCTAAGAATATCCACCCACTCTTTTGCTGGAGGTAACCTTTTGACGCCGCTGGAATCGTACCTCAAAGAATTGCGTGAAATACGATCTTCCGGAGAGGCAGTTCCCGAAACCTCGTATTATGGAGCCTTGGCAACACTATTCAACGAGATCGGCAGTACTCTCAAGCCGAAGGTCAGGTGCATCACAAACATCAAGAATCGGGGCGCAGGCCTACCAGACGGAGGTTTTTTCACGCCTGATCAATTTTCGAAGAGCATGACGGATGTGTCAAAGCCGGGCTGGGGGGGACAGATTCCGGCTCGCGGCGTCCTGGAAGTGAAGAGCACGGCCGAAGACGTTTGGGAGATCGCTAAAGGAAAGCAAGTTCTAGATTACTTGGGAAAGTACAACCAGGTCTTGGTGACCAACTACAGGGATTTCTTGCTATTGGGGAGGGACCTAAGTGGCAAGCCCACAAACCTTGAAAGTTATAGGCTCGCCGATAGTGAGCCAAGCTTTTGGGAAGCGGTCAATCATCCAAGGAAGATGGGAGTGAAGCACGAGAAGCGCTTCACCGAGTATTTGCTCCGGATCCTGCTCTCAGCGGCTGAGTTGCGGTTACCCGAGAACCTTGCGTGGCTCCTTGCGTCTTATGCGCGCGACGCCAGAGAAAGAATCGAGGTTGCCGATTTGTCGGACTTGGCTGATCTCAGGGACAAGCTCCAAGC
The DNA here is from genome assembly GCA_052146735.1 of Desulfomonilaceae bacterium. Lineage (GTDB taxonomy): Bacteria > Desulfobacterota > Desulfomonilia > Desulfomonilales > Desulfomonilaceae > CAWBBA01. Next base: position 5,670 of record JBKQMK010000530.1, read on the forward strand.
AGTCCTGGGCATCACGTTCGGAGGAGAGGAAGGGGAACATTTCTTTCGATCAACTCTGGTCCAGACTATTTTCTATGGAATCTTCGCCGCATGGGTGCTGTGGTCGAGAGAGACACTTACGGACGAATCCGGCAGCAAGTTCGATTGGCGAGTAGCCGGGTTTGAATTGCGTGTTCCTATTTTGGGCAAGCTCTTCGAGCAGGTGGCTACGAGATCGACTCTTGAAGACTTAGGTTTGATCGAGGTCCTGAATTGGACAGGTGATGCTCTCAATAGGGTTAACAGAACCGATTTCTTTCAGGAGTTCGAAGAAAAATATGCTGTCCAGTATTTCTATGAACCCTTTCTGGAGGCATTCGATCCTCAGCTTCGCAAAAGGCTGGCGGTCTGGTATACGCCGCCGGAAATAGTGGAATACATGGTTGAGAGAGCAGATAGAGTTCTCCGGGAAGAACTGGATGAGCCTGACGGATTTGCGTCCGACAACGTGTATGTGCTCGATCCGTGTTGCGGGACTGGTGCTTACCTGGTTGAAGTGCTTCGTCGTATCGAAAGGACGCTTCTGGAAAAAGGCGAAGACGCCCTCATCGGCGAAGAAATCAAGAAGGCCGCAATGAAAAGGGTCTTTGGGTTTGAAATACTGCCTGCATCGTTCGTAATTAGTCACTTGGAGGTAAGCGCCTTCTCTCACAGGGCTGCTCGAGTGAGCTTCTCCAAAGATGAGCGCCCCGCAATTTATCTGACGAACGCTTTGACGGGTTGGGAAACGATGGAACTTCCCAAACAACTGGCAACCGAAAAGAGGTTCCAGATGGAATGGGAGGCAGCCAATAAGGTGAAGCGCGACACGCCCATCTTGGTGATTATTGGAAATCCCCCGTACTATGGATTCGCCGGGGTCAGTTCTGAAGAAGAGGAGAGTCTGTCTGAGCCGTATAAGAAAGGCTTGAGGGACAAGTGGAAAATCAAGAAGCCCCACAACGAGTTATACATGCGCTTTTTTCGACTTGCCGAACGCCGTATAGCCGAGATGACCGGGCGAGGAATTGTCTGTTACATCTCCAATTTCTCTTAGTTGCGAGATCCTTCTTTTGTAGTGATGCGCGAAAGTCTCCTCAACAATTTCAACAAGCTGTGGTTCGACTGCATGAATGGCGCTAGCCGGGAAACGGGAAAACTGACGCCTGAAGGTAAACCGGATCCCAGCGTCTTTTCAACTAAATATAACAAAGCTGGTATTACAGTCGGGACTACCGTTGGACTGATGCTTCGGACGGAAGAGAGGAAGGAGGAAAACTCGGTTTTGTTCCGCCACTTTTGGGGTGTCGGGAAGAAAACCGATCTCCTAGAGAGTCTGAAGGAAGAGGATTTCAATAGCCGATACAAGAGAGCTGTACCGACAGTCCAAAACTGGTTCTCTTTCCGCACAATGGATGTTGCAGTTCAATACTACGAGTGGCCCAAAGTGACCGACTTGTCGGCAATGTCTCCGCTGAATGGCCCGGTCGAAAGACGCGGCAATTCTCTTATTGCTATGTGTTCGGAGCCAGACCCGTTCAATGTACTGAAAGCATACCTCGATCCAAAAAGAACGGATCAGGAATTAGCGTCCCTCGAACCGAGGTTCATGAAATCTTCCGGCGAATTCGACGCGGAGAAAACCAGATCTAAGCTCAAGGGTGTGGTCAGTTACGACGAGAAGAATATATACCAATATCCGTTCAAGCCGCTCGACGCGAGAATCGCCTATTTGGACCCAGACATTCAGCCTCTTTTCTCAAGACCGAGTCCCGATTTGCTGTCATTCAGAAGTATTCCCGCGAACTCTTTTTTCATCACCCGGGATTCGGCCGACAAGGCCGAGGAAGGTCCGCCTTTCTATTATTCTCCGCTTGTCTGCGATTATGATTCGATCTCCGGCCACGCGCGGCATTTTCCGATCTTTGTCAGAGCATTTAGCAAGACCAACGGCAAAGGCGGCGTGAATGGTGAATTGTTCGAGGACAAACCTATAGCCAACCTTTCGGAAAAAGCGCGAAATTACCTGGCTCACCTGGCGATCGACGAGCCGGATCGCGATCTTAAGTCTGCTCCGATTCTGTGGCTCCACTGCCTGGCCATCGGGTATTCCTCTGGGTACTTGACTCAAAATCGGGATGGCATTGCTCAAGGCTGGCCCCGAATTCCCCTTCCAGACGTAAGAGAAAAGCTAATGCAGTCTGCGGATTTGGGCTGGCGAGTGGCCCATTTGCTCGATACTGGGAAAGACGTTCATGGCGTCACCGCTGGACCCGTGAGGCCCGAATTAGCGGTGATTGGCGTACCCTTCCCACATCGAAGGCCAGCAGATTCACGTTTCTAAGGGAGACCTTGAGATGACTGCCGGCTGGGGACATCTGGACAATTGCGGAGCTACAATGCCGGGAGGTGGCAGATTAATAGAGAGAGAATACGAACCAGCAGAATTGGCCGCTTTTGGGAAAAGAGCTGCCTCTTCGGGCTTCGAGTCTGAAAACGTGCTCGGACTTCTTGGGGAAACAGCGCTGGACGTCTATCTCAACGACAGAGTGTACTGGAAAAACATTCCATCCAGGGTCTGGGAATACCGGATAGGTGGTTATCAGGTTATCAAGAAATGGTTGAGCTACCGCGAAAAAAGGATAATTGGGCGGTCACTGACCACGGAAGAGTTCAGAGAGGCGACCAATATGGCCCGGCGCGTCGCAGCTATCATACTTCTGCAACCGGAACTCAATGCCAATTACCACAAGGTAAAGGAATCCTCCTTCCACTGGAAGGAGGAGTAGCATAACAATAGCTCTGGTGCATTCCGTCAAGTTTTCTCACCGCAGGTCAGAACAGTTCTTAGAAATTGTAAAGCTCTTCCCCGTAGAGCTGAATCCATTCGCGGGTCAGTGCATCATGGGCAGTAGAAAGGTTGTCAACCCCCAGCAGTATTATAGTCCTGTCGCCCACTCCGTGAGAGATGATGGATGAATAGATATATTCAATATTCACACCCGCTAGCTTGAGAGGCTTCAATAGAGCGTGGAGTCCTCCGGGATGGTGTGGAGCCTCGACCGCCAGAACCTCTTGAATTTTCGGTTCATAGCCTCCGCTCTGAAGGATATTCACCACTCTGGCGGGATCCGTGGCCACGAAATCAAGCGTTCCCACTCCGCCTGTGGTCCTCACGGTTAGTGCCAGAATGTTGATGCCATTGGCTCCAAGAAGTTCATTGATCTCCGAGAGGGCGCCGGGTTTATTCTGAAGTTTGATCTCGATTTCTTTCACGGTTTTCATAAAAGGTCCTCCAGATTGCACGAGAGCCAAGGCCGCTCTTGCAGCTTCCAAATACTTGAGTATGCGAGCTTTCAGCGTGAGGATGAGATATACTGCGATCCCTTTACCAGGGCCTTCTGATTGATTTCGATCAGCGATTTCTTCTTGCCCTCCAGCACTGTCTCAACAGCCTGAGCAAGAGCTTTTTCGGAAACAATCCCTACTGTCGACATTACAGCTCCGAGCATGATCATATTCAGCGCGCGGTCGTTGCCCATTTCATGAGCCAGAGAGTTCGCCGGTACCCGTACTACTTTGATATCCTCCCTTGGTGGTGCGCCGGATATCAAGTCACTGTTGAGGAACATAATCCCTCCGGTCTTGACCATGTTCTGATACTTGATCATGGAGGGGTGGTTCATGGCCACTACGTACTCCGGCGAGGACGCAATAGGAGAAGCGATTTCTTCGTCAGAAACGACAACAGTACAGTTGGCGGTTCCGCCCCGTACTTCAGCGCCATAAGCGGGCAAGAACGTGACGTGTTTGTCCTCATTCATTCCCGCCCATGCCAGGACATACCCCATCATGAGTACTCCCTGGCCACCGAAGCCTGAAAACACTATCTTAAGCGACATCCTTTATCACCTTCAGCGGGAATATCTTCGTCATGGATTCATCCACCCAACGGGCTGCATCCACGGGCGTCATCTTCCAGTTGGTGGGGCAGGGCGAAAGGATCTCCACAAGAGAAAAACCTTTGTCCTCCATCTGAACAGTGAAAGCTTTCTTTATCGCTTTCTTGGTCTTGAGAATGTTCTTAGGACTGGTTACAGAAGTTCTCTCGATATAAACACTTCCGGCGGCCACTCCAAGCATTTCGCTGAGATCGATGGGGTTGCCGTCTCTTAACGGGGCCCTGCCACCGGGCGTTGTCGTGGTCACCTGTCCCGGCACTGTAGTTGGGGCCATCTGACCCCCAGTCATGCCATAAATCGCATTGTTGACGAAAATGGAGGTGACTCGTTCGCCCCGGCTGGCCGCGTGAATCGTCTCGGCCGTTCCTATGGCCGCGATATCTCCGTCACCCTGATACGTGAAGACTATACAGTCCGGGAGCACCCTCTTGATCCCCGTTGCCACTGCTGCGGCCCTACCGTGTGGAGCCTCGGCCATGTCCACATCGAAGTAATTGTAAGCCAGCACAGCGCATCCCGCGGGCGGTACGCCAATGGCACGCTCCCTGATCCCCAGTTCATCTATTACCTCGGCAACCAGACGGTGTATGATGCTGTGGCCGCATCCCGGACAGTAATGAAAAGGGGTCTCTTTCAGAGACACTGGTCTGGAAAATATTTTCTTCACTTAATTCACTCCCTCTCCGGCCTTGCTTCGGCGCTTCACGTCAGGCCGACCCGAGATTCGTGTAACCCTGGGCCTGCCATGAACGAGGCCCGCCTTCTTCGAGAGCTGCCTTTCGATGATAAGCGCTCGATAACACTCGCGCTATCTCCTCCGGAGTTGCTACCACGCCTCCCGGCCGACCATAGAAAGAGACGTCACACCTGCCCTCGACTGCCAACCGCACATCTTCAACCATCTGGCCTGTGCTCATCTCGAACACCACCATCTGATCGACGCGTCGGCTGAGTGTGGCCAGATGGGCTGATGGGAACGGCCAGAGAGTTTTCGGCCTGAAAAGCCCTACTTTAAGCCCCTTTTCTCTCAACCTGTGGACCCCTCCCTTTGCAATGCGGGCGGCAGTGCCGTAGGCAACGACAATCAATTCAGCATCATCGACCAGGTACATCTCCTGATCCGCAAGGTCCCTTCTAATCATCTCGAATTTTCTGGCCAGCCGCCAATTAAGCTCTTCCTCCAAGTTCGTGTCCAGCCAGAGAGATCGTATGATCCGACTGGGCCCGCCTTTTGCCCCATTGAGAATCCAATCTTTACGGGGTAACGACTCAATAGCCAGAGGTTCGGGAAATTGTACCGGCTCCATCATCTGGCCCATCATGCCATCGCCCAGAATCATTACCGGTGTGCGATAATGGTCCGCCAGATCAAAAGCTTGCCGGGTCATGTCTGCGATTTCCTGACCGTACGCTGGAGCAAGGACTATCAGCCGGTAATCGCCGTGGCCGCCTCCTTTGGTGGCCTGGAAGTAGTCGCCTTGCGCGGGGGCGATGTTGCCAAGACCAGGTCCGCCCCGCATCATGTTCACTATCACTGCCGGTAGCTCCATAGCAGCAATGTACGAGATACCCTCCTGCTTCAGGCTTATACCCGGGCTGGATGAAGAGGTCATGACCCTTGCCCCGGCAATGCTAGCGCCCATTACCATGTTTATGGAAGCCAACTCGCTTTCCGCCTGAATGAACACAGCATCATCCATCTTAGCGAAAGCCGCGGCCATATATTCCGGGAGTTCATTTTGAGGGGTGATGGGATACCCGAAATACGCCCTGCAGCCGGCACGAACGGCTGCCTCTCCCAACACGTGAGTTCCCCGCATGAGGACTTTGCCGGCCATCTTATCCTTCCTTCTCTTTATCTTTCGATTCGTCTTTGGTCTCTCGGTAGACTTCTATGGCAACGTCCGGACAGTTGATCGCGCAAAGAGCGCAGCCTGTGCATTCCTTTCTATTCGGATCGGGCGTACAGGT
>JBKQMK010000531.1:0-3826 GCA_052146735.1 Desulfomonilaceae bacterium
CTTGACTCTGCCAAAGCCAGAGCAGACTCGAGTGACAACGGGGTATGGGCGAGGGTCCTTGAGAATATTGCCCATCAGCTTTCTGTCCCACTCGTCACGGTGGTTCCAAGGAATGCGGCCACCGCTCCAACATGATTCAAAGAAGTTGCTGAGTTCATAAATTCAGACCGCACCCGCCCTATTGCTTCCTCGCAAAGTTCTGAAGGTTCAACACTGTGTTCGCCAACCCTGCTTACAATGACGGCGAACTCTCCTTGCCGCCTTGTGTCCTCAGAAGCTTTCTCACGTCTTCACTGGAGGCTAAACTTGACGGCGTGTAATCGGCGCAGTTCATTGCGTTGACCTGGGCACCATTGTCCAAAAGCAGCTTCACCACTTCTAGATGGTCTTTGAGACAAGCAAAGTGCAGGGGTGTGTTTCCCGCGGCAGCAGAATTGGAGTCGTCAATAATATTCACATCTGCCCCCTGTTTGATCAGCGCTCGCACAACGTCAGCGTGACCTTCGTAAGAAGCCCATATTAAAGGAGCCTTCCCTGTGCCATCCTTTGCGTTGACATCGGCGCCGCTTTCAAGCAGCAATGCCACAACTCCTGAGTGACCTTCTTTGGCGGCGGCCCTTAAAGCGCTATTACCGGAGCTGGTCTTAGCATTGACGTCAGCACCGTTGTCGAGCAGCAGTTTCACAGATTCCTGATGACCCGCATTCGAGGCCAACATCAAGGCGGTGACCCCTGCTCCGGATGCGGCGTTGGCTTCAGCCCCTTTATCCAAAAGAAGTTTGATGACATCGCTGTGACCGTATAAAGAGGCTACCATTAAGGCTGTCATGCCTTTCTCAATCTTCACGTTGACATCTGCACCGCTGCTGAAAAGTGCTTTCACAACTTCTGCGTGGCCGTTGCTGATAGCTAAGGATAAGGCGCTGATGCCTGACTCCGTTTTCTCCTCGCTATCCGCGCCATTACTGAGCAGTATTTTCACGACTTCAATGTGACCCTTTCCCGATGCCACCATTAAGGCTGTGAAACCTCCTTCGTCTGCAACCGAGACTTCCGTGCCCCGGCTCAAAAGTTGTTTAACTTTTTCCGGTTTGCCCTTCCTAGAGGCATCCATAAGCGCTACTCTGTTCCGTCTTTTCCTAAAGTTTGACCACAAGCCCAGCGCCTTTCTCATTTCTTGTCCTCGCATCTGCAGCCAAATCCAAGTAATTCGTATTGCCTCGTGTCACGGTTTTGCAGCAATTGCAGGGTACGAAAGTTATCGTCCTTGTCCATACACTCGAAGCAAATGATTTGCCCTTGAGCCTTAGAACATGAAATTAAAGCGTCCAGCCCCAGGGCTTCCTTTATCTTCTGAGCGTCAGTAGAGTCAGGTTTCTTAACCAGTTCAGCCAGTTGCTTCTTAGCCTCATCGCACTTGGCAGCAAATTCAAGAACCTGTGCGAGGGAAGTTCCCGGGGCCCCGATGCATGACATCAGAACGGTAAGAAAAAGCAGCGCTCTCATTCGTTCTCCTTGTTTAGCGGCATGCCGAAATACCAAATTAAGTCTGTTGAAGGCTTCTGCAGGCTCAATCAATAGCCGTGTAAAGGTGTGGCATCAGTTGCATGATTAGCCTTTTGCCTTTTAAACCTTTGTTTGTTCCTTTCACGAAATGTCATTTGCGGTAGTCATAGACTCCCGGCCCAGTTTTCCGACCCAAACGTGCTGCCTTCACGAGCAGGGGGCTGGGCGGTACTTGCCTCCCAGTTCTTTGTGAAAGGTTTTCATGCAATGGAGGAGTATGAGACAAAATTTTCCCTAAAAATACACTGCGGAAATGTCTGACAATCAGGAAGCCATCGTCATCGAGGCGGTTTCCGCTGAAGCCAAGGGGGTCCCACTCAAGATTTTTCAGGAAAGAGGACTCGAAATTCTTTTTTAAAGGCCATTTCTTCGTCGTCGATTATCAGTAGCCGCGGGGAGGTGCTCATTCTGACGGCTCCTTTGCGGGCAACTTTATGGTAAAAGAAGTCCCTGAGCCGGGGGTGCTCTTCACCTTGATCGCGCCGTTGTGTCTTACGATGAAATCGTGGGTTATAAACAGCCCCAAACCCGTACCTTGCCCCACGTCTTTGGTGGTAAAGAAGGGATCGAAAATCTTCGGCAGGTCCTCTTCACGAATTCCGGTCCCTGTGTCCCGTATGATCATCGTGACCATCCCATCGTACGAGCCTTCCGCTCGAATTCTCACTTCTCCTGCTGCCTGGCAAGCCTGAATGGCATTGGCTATCAGGTTCATGAAAGCCTGCTGGATCCTCTGCTTGTCAGCAAATATCGTCAGATTCGGCGGGATTTCGGAAAGCACCTGCACACCGGCTGGTACCTGCCCGTGAAGTAGTCCTAAAGTACTCTCGACAATTTTTTTCAGGTTCAACGATTCTTTGAAAAATTCCTTGTTTCGAGAAAACTCCAACAGGTTAAGGACAATGTCGCGAGCTTTTTCCACCTGTTCTACAACCCTTCTTAACACTTTTCTCTGAAATTCCTTGTCGCCATCATCGAGTTCTTCCAAAAGGATTTCGCACGAAGATGAAATGTTCGATAGTGGATTGTTCACTTCGTGAGCTACCCCGGCCAGCATCGTGCCGAGCGACGCAAGTTTCCTGGATTGAACTAGTTGTTCCTCCCTCGTTTTCAATTGAACTGCCATCCTGTTGAAAGAATTGAAAATATCACGAATTTCTTTTTCGGGGGGTAAGTTTTCGATGGGTGTGAACTGGCCCCTAGCGATTTTGTGGGTACTCTGTTCCAATAATTTCAGCGGCTTCATCACTTTGGCAAACACAAAACTGCCCACCGCGACCAAACCGATTCCGACCAGGACAAAAGCCAATAGTTGCAGCCTGACAGTCGCTCCTATCGTCTGTTTGATGGACTCCCTTTTGCGTTGGGCCACATTTTTGGCAAAATCGGATATGGACGAGCCTATTTTCCGTATCTTCGCCTCAAATTCCACCCGAGTATCCGCGGTCGGCAGACATTTGTACGCCGAAGCCGGATCTAAACATCCAGAAATCAGGTGTTCGTAGCCTTGAAGGTCTTCTTTGAAGCGCTCCACCTGCCGTGTAGATGAAAGAGTCTGAATTCTCTCGGCATTCTTGTCCAGGAGTCCTTGCGCTCGGCTCAGATGGTACTGAGCAGTCAATAGAGATTGTTGATCTCCGTACAGAAAATAGTTTTTCTCAAAGCGACGAATCTCGAGGACCGACTCCTCAAGCTTGCTGATGTCCTCGAGATAGCTGATCTCCTCTTCAAGCTGGTGCATAAAGTAATAGGACCCCAGAATACCGGCCGACATGAAAACGTAGAGTGCGGCAACTGCGCGATGATGAGCTTTTGCCTGATACTCAATAAGTCTGTGCGCATCGATTTTCCTTAACTGGGCCGGCATCGGGGCCGGTATGGGGTACCAAAAACAGAGGGCAAGATCCGTTCCATTCCTTAGAAGCGCATTAAGAACAGCTAACGGTCTTCTAAACTGGAATTATGAGGCGGTCTTGCCTTTTCGGGTATCTTGGGGCCGTTGGCCGATCAAAGGAGGTACTCTTGGCCCTGCAAAGGCCCAGCATCTACTCCCACAAGACGCGGTAGAGACAAGACCAAGACCGTCGTCATGTTGGCGAAAAAGCCTGCTTTGTGCTGTTTCTGAACGTACGCCACCACAGATCGCCCAGTCAAGGAAAATCCTTGGCGTGGCCGCTTACCCGAAAACAGCGCGGTAATGTCCGGCCGAGGTAAACGCCGACGCCACGTTAACCTGCAACCTCCTAACGTGAGCTGACTT
>JBKQMK010000532.1:0-3512 GCA_052146735.1 Desulfomonilaceae bacterium
CGTTTCCGCCCGGCGACAACCAAGACCCGAGGGATCAAAACGGTAAGGTGATTTATGACGAGGGCATCAATCTGATGGACACCTGGAAGGCCATGGAGAACCTCGTGGACGGCGGCAAATGCAAGGCGATGGGTATGTCACGTCATTCACTTTAAGTATTTGAATATTCTCAGAAGGTTGACCTAGGTCCGTTCACAACCAAGGGGACAGGGCCGCGGGTCCATTTTCGATCTGAGAACCTTTTTGGTCGTAGGAGCATCTGTAACCTAAAGGGCTAAATTGAGGAATGGGCCAAATTGGTTAAAGTCGCAGGCCTAGTGAAGTTTGGAGCCATTAATTAGTTCGGAACAAGAGGAAATTGCTGCGATTTTGAGTAACACAAGAGAATGAGCATGGAGATAGTTGCGGTTAGACGCCTCGGCGCGCCTATCGCCACGTTAGGAAATGTCCGCGATCAGCCGAAAGTCGCCGACGCACCTTCGGAGTTGCTGCAAGACAGTCTTCGGCAAATCCGCGAAGGCAAAGTCGAAAAAGATCCAATGCCCCCTGGTTTCCCGAATCGAGCTGGAGACGATCTTTGAGGTGAAAGCCTGACAACTAAGTAAGCGGACAGTCAAATACGAAAGCAAAGGAGAACGAACAATGAAAATACTGATGGTGCTGACATCCCATGATCAATTGGGCAACACTGGTCGCAAGACCGGCTTCTGGCTGGAGGAATTCGCGGCGCCCTACTATGTATTCCGGGATGCTGGTGTGCATCTGACACTGGCCTCACCGAAAGGGGGTCAACCACCGATCGATCCGAAGAGCGATTTGCCGGAGAATCAGACTCCCGCGATGGCACGGTTCAAGCAGGACGCGGAGGCGCAAAAGGCGCTGTCCCGGACATTCAAACTGTCCGATATGAATTCGGAGGACTTCGACACGATATTCTACGTGGGCGGCCACGGTCCGATGTGGGACCTTGTCGACAACCCCGATTCCATAGCCTTGATTGAGTCTTTCTACAATTCCGGCAAGCCGGTCGCTGCGGTCTGCCATTCGCCGGCCGTGCTCCATCGGGTGATGTACAAGGGCGATCCGATCGTAAAAGGCAAGCGTGTCACTTGCTTCACCAACGGAGAAGAGGAGGCAGTTCACCTCACCAATGTCGTGCCCTTCCTTGTCGAGGATGAACTGAAGAGACTCGGCGGCCTCTACGAGAAGGCGGCCGATTGGGAGAGCTTTGCGATCGTGGATGGCCGCCTCGTCACGGGACAGAATCCTGCCTCGTCGACGGCCGCAGCCAAGGCCCTTTTGGAGCTACTCGTGGCGAGGAAGGCTGCGTAGGCTTCAGTTCGACTGACGACCATAGGTTAGTCCTTGGCCTTCACCGGCGGCCAAGTTTCCTGCTGGCGCTCGGTGGGTAGGACTATATGGGCGTCAACAGCTACGACAACAATACTTCTTCAAAGGAAAAGGAAGAATGGAAGACAACACCTTAGTCATGTCCAGCTTTTCAGCAACTATCAATGCACCCATTGAGAAGGTGGATATTCCCTCTTGGTTCTTTACCCACCGAGTCGGAATACCAATCTTGCTCCCCAGCTCACTGCTCCGCCGGTGCAACCACGGCGCCTGACGGTCGACGCATGTCGATCAATGTCGAAATACTCGGCGGAAGCCTGATGGTGCAGCACTACATCGAGGAGATTGGCGAAGCCGATCAACTAAGACTCGTTATAACAGGCAAGAGACGCCTCTCTTCGCAAAGAGTATCGAACGCCACGCCTTAAGGAACAGGTGATTCTGTTGGTTGACGCTCGCATTAAATAAATCTGACTTTCGATTTAGGTGAACGAATAGGAGGAAAGGACATGGCAAATCTGAAGTCTGACAAAGAGATCACCGCACTTCTCGTCATCGATCCGTACAACGATTTCATTTCCGAGGGAGGCAAATTCTGGGATCACATGAGGCATGTCGCAGAAGCAAATAATTGTGTTCCTAATATGCTGCAAGTCCTGAACGCTGCGCGGAACGCGGAGCTTCGCGTTTTCTATGCGCTGCATCGTCGATACCGTCAAGGCGACTACGAGAACTGGAAGTACATTGCACCTACGCAGAAGGCAGCCTGGTTGCACAAGGCGTTCGAACACGGCACGTGGGGTGGCGAGATCCGCCGCGAATTCGAACCTCAACCGAGCGACATCGTGGCCCAAGAGCATTGGTGTTCCACTGGCTTTGCTAATACTGATTTGGATTTGCAGCTTAAAAAGCGTGGCATTCACAAGCTCATCGTCATCGGGCTCATAGCACACACGTGCGTGGAGGCAACTGTTCGCTTTGCCGCTGAGCTTGGCTACGAGGTCACAATGGTAAAAGACGCGACCGCGGATTACTCGGATGAAGAGATGCACGCCGCTCTCGATGTCAATATCCCAAGCTACGCCAGCGCAATTGTGACCACAAATGAAGTCGTCGACGGGATCTCTTCTCTCTAAACCCTAGAGGAATCAGTGCGCAGTTCTGATTCCATCATTAGCGTGATGAACCAGGTGCGTGCGACGGACAGTTTTTTATAAAGGAAAACACACCATGCGACCCGAAGACGCTCTTACTGTTGCTCACGATCTGGATTCGAAAATCGATGGAGTCATTTAATTTCATCCAGAAGAGTTGACGAGAAGGGAGGATTCTATAGTTCCACGATTCATTGACGAGTTTAGAATGAGAGCCCTCATTACGGGGTGGAGGGCGTCCACACGGCCTTAACTTAACAAAATAAACACTAAGAAAGGAGAAAGGTATGTCAAACGAGGGTTTGAACGTGATGGAAAAAGGTTTGACCCTGATACAGCGGGTGGCAATCTGCTTCGCGGCGGGGGTTATAGGTGGACTGGCAGTGGTCCTTTTCAGCCGCGTCCTGTTTGAGTTGGGGCTTAGCGGGACCTTCGGGGTAAAGGCCCCGATATCCTTGAAATCGCCGGATATCTACAGGCCGCTCTTCTGGGCCGGGCTGTGGGGTATTCCGTTCGGGCTCTTTGTGAAGACCGCCTGGAAGCGACTCTACCTGTTCGGTCTTCTATACTTCCTCGCGCCGGTGCTGGCGTTGTTTTTGATCTTCCTGCCGATGAGCGGCGCGGGGTATTTCGGGCTCCGGCAGGGCGGGCCGATGTTCACAGTCTACCTGCTGCTGGTAAATCTGCCCTACGGGATAATCACCGCTTTGGCCGCCAGGGCGATAATAGGAAAGGACCGGTAAGCATCCTGCAAGGGAGGAGAAAGCGGCGGATCATAGGAGGTGAGGCAACATCGTGCACAAAATCCGGCAGATAAACTACTGTACTTTTCCTAGAAAAATACAGCATACACCCCTCTTATTTCTATATATGTCAATGCCAAAGTAAATATCCACGTGCAGAGCACGTGGCTTTCAGGTTGCCCCCCAGAGGGGGGCTGTGGGCTCCTCGAATGACACAACCTGTGTGACTACCCAGAGCGAGGTTATATGGTCAACTCAAGGAGAT
>JBKQMK010000533.1:0-9626 GCA_052146735.1 Desulfomonilaceae bacterium
TTCTGGGCCTGTGAGAGGTTAGAACCCGCGGCGATTATTCCGTGATCAAACAAAAGGGCGGTGTAAACGGACTTGTCCAGGAATACACTTTGAATAGACTCGGCCAGAGCCTCACTCCCCTCCTCAGCAGGAGGAACGACCGGGACCTCGCCGAGAATGCGCCTGGCGTGGACTGTTCTCAATGGGATTTGCTTGCGGCAGACTGCATAGGTGGTAGCAAAGATCGGGTGGTAATGGACAATGCCGCCCACATCCTGTCGAATTTTGTAAATTCCTAAATGTGTATTAATCTCCTTGGTCGGTTTGCCTCTTCCATCTAAAGGCGTCCCCGAGGCATCAGTCACCAAGAGGTCTTCTTCTTTAAGGTCAAAAAGCGCTGTCCCGCTCGGCTTGACAAGGAAAAGATTCTCTTGAAGTCTCATGCTGAGATTTCCACCGGTGGAGACTTGCAATCCCACACCAAGGGCCCTCCGGCAAATCCTGATAAATTCTTTGCGCTCGGCTGAACGGCAAGACATAAGAACTTCCAACTACTTTTTAGGGATAAACGCTCTTTCGGTACACGCCCATGCCGTGCCCGGTGAGGATGTGATCAGCCTTTTCAAAGATCTTCTCCATGCTGGAAAACATCTCGAACACATTGACGTACCTGCCCATGGGGGTAAAGGGAAGGCCCCGATGTTTGTCCGGTGCCAGGTTCTCATCGGCGAACACCGCGTCCCCCGCGATTACAAACACCCCCTCGGAAGTCTTTACGGCAACCGACTGATGTCCTGGGCAATGACCAGGAGTAAGGAAAAGCGTAAGAAAATCGTTGTAGTGATATTCACCGTCCACGGTGTGAAAATCGACCCCCTCGAATGGAGGTATGATGCCAAGGCGTTTTGACTCATAGGATTTGTAATAGAGAATATGGGGTTCCAGCGCAAATGCCAGTTCCTTGGCCTGCACATAATAGGTGGCATTTTTGAAGAGTTTCATATTGGAACAGTGGTCCCAATGGAGGTGCGTAAAAATCACAGCGTTAATGTCCTCAACATTTACTCCCAACTGCCTTAGTTGCGCATCGATACAAAGGCCCTCCGGTTGGTACGAGCCGGAATGATGCCAGTCGGCCCTGTCCGTAGCACTCATTCCCGTGTCAACTAGTATCCTTTCCTTTCCATCAGTGACCAAGAATGACCAAGTCGGTACCTTGACTTCGACCCCACTTCCCTGTCCCGGGGTGATGTAAGCACCTTTGTCCAACATAATATAGCCTGTATTCATGGGGAATATTTTCACGCTCATCCTGTCAGTTCCTTGTATTTATTCCCGTTTGACTTCAAACCGATAATACCAATGCTTTTTCAAGCGAGTAATACTTCATTACGGCAGTTGGTGGCGTGTCGGGCTGATCTCCTCCGCTACGAACGGCAACCTTGCAGGTGTGGCCGACTTGACTGTGGCGACCTGCCTGAAACAACCGTTGGCGGTTCATGACGTGTCTGGCACGCGGCATTAGTTCCGTCTGGCCAGCATCGTCATCATGTGGCTGACGCCTTCTCTTACGAACGATTCATCATTGATGTGAGCGTCGAATTCCATGACCCGCGAATCATCTATCAAGCTGTCTCTTAAAGTCTGAATGAAAGTCCTATCAGTTGCGGGATCATAGAAGGGCTTGCCTAGCGCGTTGGGTTCTGAAAAGCCCTTGAGAGGGACAAGGATTCTTACGGGGCCAATCGCCCTATTTATTTTCCGGGCCATGAATTTGGCCGCTCGGGCCATCTCATTGGCCGTACCTCTTACAAGGGTAATATTCTGATTGTGAATGATGTGTTTTCTTCTTTTCCATGTGGAGGAAAGACCCTTGTATGGTCCTTTGCAGATGTAATCGATGGCTCCCGGAGCAAGAATATAAGGTATTCTGACTTTGGAAAGGATGTCCAATCTGGTCTTCCCGGGAGCGAAAATCCCTTTGCCCATTTCGTCCAAGATCTCGTGGGTGGTCCAGTCCATGACACCGTCGAAGTACCCTGCCTCAGCCATATCTTCCATAGCCCGCCCGCCAATTCCGGTAGCATGGAAAAAGATCATTTCAAGGCCCTGCTCGTTAAAGAGCTTTTTCATCTTCATCAGGCCGGCTGTGGTCACACCGAATGCGGTGGCGCCGATGACTCTCCTGCGACCTTTTTCAATGGGGTGGTAGTTGCTAACCATACCTACTAAAGCGTTGACCGCATTCTCCAGAATTCTCACGAAAACATAATTGAGCCCAAAGACGTCGGTGACAGAAGGAAACACCGCAATATCCTGAGTTTGCAAGAATGGCCGCATGTTTCCCGAAGCGATGGTGGAAACCATAACCTTGGGAAAACCAAGGGGAAGAACCTGCATGGCCGAGGTACCCATGGCCGTACCCTGGCCGCCTCCAAGAGCGATGACACCCTGAATTTTTCCTTCGGCATAGAGGTACGAGACCCAGGCTGTCAGTCCGTCCGTCATAGCCTGGATGATCTTCCCCTTGTCTAGAGTTTCTACGAGATGTCTTAAGTTAAAGCCAGCCCTTGAGGCCACTTCTCCGCGAGAGATATCTCCACTGGTGACCGGCTCGCCCATGGAACCGGGATCAATAAGTATGCTGTTGCAACCCCTCTTTCGCAGGAGTTCTCGGACATAGACACATTCCTCGCCTTTAGTATCGAGAGTACCGATGATGAGGACTGTTTTCTCTTTCACAGCTTTTCCAGGCGAAACGTTCCTCTTCTCGGTCAGATTTTTGCTCCAAGGCACTGAACCACTTCGTCTATACGGGAATCCAGCTCTTCGAGATTGCCCGTCATGCGGATTTGTCCCTTCTCCATGATGTAGGCTCTTTGGTTCTCGCTGAGCCTCATAGCCATTTCCACATGCTGTTCCACTAGAAGGATCGTAACCCCATCTCTCTGGAGTTTCTTTATGATCTTCATAATCTCCTGAACGAGGAGAGGTGCCAGGCCTTCACTGGGCTCATCGATGAGCATCAGTTTCGGTTGGGACATCAGCCCTCTGGCGATGGTCAGCATTTGCTGCTCGCCACCGGACAATTTGCCCCCGTCCTGTTTCAACCGTTCCTTAAGTCGCGGGAAATAATCAAAGACCATTTCGAACAGCCCCTCACGATCTTTTGCCTTGGTGCGAACTAAAGACCCCAGCTTGAGATTCTCATAAACAGTCAGACCAGGTATGACACGACGATCCTCAGGGATCAGGGAGATGCCCTTTTGCGCGATCCTGTAGGGCGGCAAGCCGCCGATATCCTCGCCCAGGAAGACTATTCTGCCGGTTTTGGGTGGCTGAATGCCCATGATGGTATTCATCGTGGTCGTTTTCCCAACCCCGTTCCGACCGAGAAGCACAACGATCTCTCCCTGCCGGACTTCCAGGGAAACGCCTTGCAGAATGTGACTGTAACCATAATAGGTATTCACGTTTTCGAGAGAAAGCATGGCTTATCTCCCCCCCAAATAGACTGTCTGGACGTCCTCATTGTCGCTGACCTGTTGAGGCGTTCCCACTGCCAGTACCCGTCCTTCATTGAGGACCAAAACCTCATCGGAAATGTTCATCACTACACTCATGTCATGTTCGACCAGTACAACAGAGAGGCGGAGGGTTAAATTGAGTTCCTTTATGAGGCGCGAGCATAGTTCGGTCTCGGCACAGCTCATGCCCGCTGTGGGCTCATCGAGGAGCAAGACCTCGGGTTTGGTGGCCAATGCAATTCCGATTTCCAGGTACCGCCTTTCACCGTGGGAGAGGGTCGAGGCGGGCTGATTTCGCTTTTCGGTCAATCCCACTTGCTCAAGAACTTGTGTCGCCTGCCCGTTGATCTCTTTATACGAAGTGGCTGGCTTCCAGAAGTTGAAGGAGGTTTCCCTTGATTGAGCCGCGATGCGAAGGTTTTCAAAAACGGTCAAACTGGGGAAAATATTGTTGATCTGGTAGGTTTTCGTAATGCCCAACCGAGATACCTGATACAGTGGAAGTTTGGTAATGTCCCTTTCCTCGAAAATCACCTTCCCACCGGTGGGTTGATGGACTCCGGCAATCAGGTTGAAGAGCGTGGTCTTCCCCGCCCCGTTCGGACCGATAATCGACGTGAGTTGGCCCTCTTTCACGACAAAGTCAACATCATCGACCGCTTTGAGGCCACCGAAGTGTTTGGAGACCTTTTCTGTCCGTATGATCATACAACTCACCCTTCAAGCTTCACTTCGTTTCCGAACCGCAGCCGTCAAGTCTTCTGTCTTGCAATCTTGTACGTGGCGAATTTTTCCTGAATCGTGCCTACGATCCCGGCCGGGAACAAAAGAATGATCACCACAAATATGGCCCCCACAAAAAGCTCCCACCGAGGGGTAAGCACACTGATGGTGTTCTGGAGGAACAGGAACACCCCTGCTCCTACCAGCGGCCCCAAGAGGGTCCCTCTGCCTCCTAGTATGGTCATCATCACAATGGTTCCGGATGTCAGCCAAAACAGGGTGCTTAGTGGAACATAACCGAGAAAGACGGTGTCCAGGGCCCCGGCAAGGCCGGCATAAAATGCGGAAATCACCAGAGAGAAGAACTTGACCAGAGTAGTGTTGAAGCCGCAGGCTCGGGCGCGCTCCTCATTCTCCCGAAAGGCCTGAAGCAGTTTGCCGAAAGGCGACTGAAGAATACGCCAGGTCAGGAAAAGCATGATCGCTGTGGCAACAAGGACAAAACAGTAGAAGGGTAAAGGTTTGTTCAGAGAGATTGAAAAGATCGACAGAACCGGGATGTGGGTCAGGCCGTCCTCACCTCGCGTGATCTCCTTCAAAGGGGAGAGTGCAAGGAAAAAGAGCATTTGGCCGAATGCGAGGGAGATCATGGCGAAATAGACTCCTCGCTTCCGGATAGCGATTGCCCCAATGAAACACGCGAGAAGCATGGGGGCAAGAATTCCCAAGGCAATACCGGTCCAAACGCTCGCATCCCAGTATCGGAAGGCCAGGCCCGCACTGTAGGCCCCCAGACCAAAATAAGCAGCATGTCCGAAAGACAGGACTCCTGTATAGCCCAGCAGAAGGTTGAACCCCAGTCCGAAGATGGTCCAGATGAGAATTTCAGTCGCCAGGGGAGTTGAAACGATAAACGGGAGAAAAACAAGGAAAACAAGAGCCCCCAGGACAACGGTAAGCCTTGGCGCAGAGTCGGTATATCGCAGGACCGTTGGTTCGCTTTGATTTTCCATCAATGCCGCTCCTATTCTCTTCCCCATTCTCCGAAAAGGCCCCTTGGGCGAACCAGCAGGATGACCGCCATGCACACGTACATGGAGACATTGGCGTATTCCCCCGCAATGAAGGAGGTAATGGCGACGACTAATCCTATAAACAAGCCGCCGACAATGGCCCCTCCCAGGCTGCCGAGTCCCCCCACCACGGTAACGACGAAGGCCACCATTGTCATGTCTACCCCCATGTCGGGTGTGGCAGACATCATGGGCACTGCGATAGCCCCCGCCAAAGCAGCCAGTCCTATTCCCATGGCAAAACCGATTGTCCAAATGCGTGAAACGTTGACGCCCAACACCTGCACCATCAGGCTATCACGCGTGGAGGCTCGGATAATCATGCCTAGATCGCTCTTTTTGAGGAACAGCCACAATGAGATCATGATGAACAAGGTGAAAAAGATGATGAATAGTCGGTAGTTGGGAAGGATCATCGGTCCCAGCAACGTTGCGCCGCTAAATGCCTTGGGATAGCTGACCGGCTTGCCAATGAGCCCGAAAAGAATCTTCATTGCGTCCGGGATCGCAACAGAAAGGCCGAAGGTCAGTAGCAGAGGTAAGAGAGGGTCCTTTCCGTACAAGGGCTTCAGAAGGAAGAACTCCGCGAAGGCTCCTATCAGACCCACAATAACGACTGCGCTTACAATTCCTACGAAGAAGCTGCCGGATAGCGAAACCGCAACAAAGACGGCATATGCTCCGAGCATCGCAAACGTGCCGTGGGCAAAATTGACTACATCCAGAAGGCCATAGATGATCGACAGACCGCTTGCCAAAAGGACGTATATGCATCCCAAGGCAAGCCCGAAGAAAAGCTGCAAAGCTATGACGTTCCAGGGCAGATCCGCAAACATAGGACACCCTTTCTCTATGCTGGATGTTCAGGCGGAGAGAACCCTCTCTTTCCTCCCACCGACAACATTGCTACCTGGGCAGTTTGATATTTACGAATGGCAGCTTTTTGGCATTATCCTCGCACGACATCAGAATCTCTTCACCCGGAATTTCAGCCACGATGTCCGCGATGTCCCAGTCTTTCGCTTTGTCACCTTTTCCTCTCACGAGAAGATAGCTCTGGACCCTCTGGTGATCGCAAGCACGAACATATTCAGGACCCTTGGTCAGTTCATACTTGATTCCTTCCATGGCCTTCATGATCTTTTCCTTATCTGTCACAGTTCCAGCCTTTTCCATGGCCATGAAGAGGACGTTGGTGGCTACATAGCCGGATTCACCGTCCTGTTCAACCGGACCGCCAAATTTCTTCATATAGTCTTCAACAAATTTCTTGCTGGCCGGATACTTGTCCTGCAACTTCCAAAAAAAAGTCATCCCGCCCATGACGTTTTCGTCGTACGCTGGGCCAACTTCCCTAATCGTGTGCATGGCCGTCTTGGTACACACAATCTTCATTTTCTTGGTGAGCCCGAGTTCGTTCGCCTGCTTGATCGCTGCTGTCTGGTCCGCTCCCAAGTTGTTCATGACTATGAAATCAGGATTTGCCGCCATGATTTTGGCGTAATAGGTGGAGAAGTCCGAGGTCCCCAAAGGGGCATAGACATTTCCAAGGAACTGTCCGCCCATCTGTTGGCTCTGCCACATCCAACCCTCGAGCAGGCTCTGTCCCCAGCGGTAGTCGGCAGTAATTGAGTACCACTTCTTCCCTAGATTTTGAAACGCATACTTAGAGACCGCCAGGGCCGCAGAATAGGGAATCACCATGAAAGCAGCGCCAAACTTACATTGATCGGATCCCAGCACCATGTCCGACTGGCAGAAGGCCACATAAGGGATCTTGTTCTTGCAGGCAAACTCGTTTATGGCCAAAGAAATGGCGCCGGATAGGGTCCCACCGATGAAACCGCATTTTTCCTCTTCCACAAGCTCCTTGGCTCTTCGAAGGGCCACAGCTCCATTTAGTTGGTCGTCTCTCGAGACCCAAACGATCTTATGGCCCAGCACTCCCCCTTTGGCATTCCATTCATTCACGGCCAGCTCTGTAGCACGTTGCTGGTCACGACCCAGAACAGAATAAGCGCCGGTCAGTGGATGCATGGTTCCGTACTTGATGATCTTCTGCCCTTCTTGTGCAGCGCACGGTGCGACCATAAGGATGCTCAGGCTCAACAGGCTGAGCACGATCAACACAAAGCCGGCAACCCCAGACGATCTCATTGCTCTCATGATGCTTCCTCCTCTGTTGGATTCGTGAAAGGCGCAGTCATCTTTTTCCGGTTAACCTTACTTGATGGTCCATCCCCCGTCCACAGTCAGGATGTGCCCGGTAATCATGTTGGAAAGATCGGAAGCAAGAAAGAGGGCAGCATAGGCAATCTCTTCGGGTTCAGCCATCCGCCCGAGAGGAATGCTGTCCATGACGTATTTGAGAAACTCTTTGTCCTTAAACATTCCCTTGGTAAACGGAGTAAGCACAAAAGTAGGGGCAATGGCGTTCACGAGAATGTTATGCTGAGCCCATTCCAAGGCCAACGTTCGAGTCAACTGGTTGACCCCGCCCTTGCTGGAACAGTAGGCGGCTCGCATAGGTAGGCCAACGAGGCCGGCCTGAGACGAGATATTGATAATCTTACCTGACTTTTTCTTGATCATCTCCTTTCCTGCTGCCTGGGAGATGAAGAATGTGGCCTTCAGATTAGTGTCCAGGACCGCGTCCCAATTCTCCTCAGTCACGTCTTCTGATTTCTGAGGTCTGTTGATCCCGGCTGAATTCACCAGAATGTCGATCGTGCCCATGGTCTGGATAACCGCGTCCACGAGTTCATCAGACGCTCGGTTGGCCCGAATGTCAATCGCTTTGTATGCCGACTCAACACCCTCTGCCTTCAATGCAGCCGACAAATCTGTTAACTTTTCCACCGACGTGCCATTAAGAAAGACCCGCGCCCCCGCTGCCCCGAAGGCCAGAGCAATGGCCTTGCCTATCCCTCCGGCTGCGCCTGTAATGAGCGCCACCCTGTTATGAAGCGACATTTCGGGCTTTTTCACTTCGAATACTTTTCCTTTCTCACCTTGCAGGAGATCCCGTGGGCCAACATGTTCTCATAGTTGCACGCCCGTTCGCAAACATCCGCGATCTTGTAAGAAGCTTCTTTCGTCGCGTACTGGTAGGTAACGGTCTTGACGAACTTGCCAACAGAAAGGCCGCCAGTGTATCGCGCCGCCGTCATGGTGGGCAAGACATGATTAGTTCCTATGGTCTTGTCACCATAAGCCACTGTCGTCTCTTCGCCAAGAAAGGCGGATCCGTAGTTCTTACAGTGATCGAGGTAATACTTCCAGTCCTTGGTCTGTACCTCAAGATGCTCGGGAGCCCAGTCATCGCTGACTTTCACCGCCTCTTCCGGTGAATCAACTACGATGACTTCCCCGTTGTCTCGCCAGGCAACCGCCGCGACATCCCTGGTCGGGAGAGTGACTAACTGGCGATCAACTTCTTTCATGGCCTCCTTGGCGGTCTCAATGGAAAGAGATATCAGACATTGCCTGGCGTTCGGATCATGTTCCGCCTGCCCGAGTAGATCAGCCGCGAGAATAAAGGGATCCGCTGTCTCATCAGCAATGATCAGGATCTCCGTGGGCCCTGCCAGAAGGTCGATCCCCACAACTCCGAAGAGCTGCCGTTTCGCCTCGGCGACATACTTGTTTCCAGCCCCGACCAACATATCAACGGGTTCTAAACCATCCACGCCGTAGGCCAGGGCAGCCAAGGCGTGAACGCCGCCCATGCAGTAGATCTCATCCGCGCCCGCGGCCACCATGGAGTAAAGCGTGGCAGGCCAAAGGCCCTGACCCTTGACTGGCGGGGAACAAGCCACGACTCTTGAGACACCCGCTATTTTGGGAGTGATCACGGTCATGTGGGCCGAGGCGAGCATGGGGTAACGCCCGCCCGGAACGTAAGATCCGCTAGATGCTACGGGGATGATTTTCTGCCCCAAGTGAACGCCCGGGATAGTTTCGACCTCAAAATTAACGATGCGACTCATCTGCTCACGGGCAAAATTTCGGATCTGAGCCTGACAAAATTGAATATCCTCTATTTCGCTTACCGGCAGTTGTTTTTTCGCCGCGAGGATTTCATCATCGGTCACTCTGAACCTTTTCGGGGACCAGTTATCGAATTTCTCAGAGTAGTATCGAAGTCCTGCTTCGCCCTCTTCTCTGATCTTTTCGAGGATTTCTCGTACGGTCTGTCGAACCGCAGTGACATCCTCTTTGGGTTTTTCAACAGCCTTTTTTAAATATTTCAACATATTTATCTTCCCCCTTTTCGGTGTCTTCAAAGGTACCCGTTCGTTAGGCAAGACTGATTCACCGCAGA
>JBKQMK010000534.1:0-3210 GCA_052146735.1 Desulfomonilaceae bacterium
CACAGGCACGCTAATTCATCTGGGAAGAATTCAGCGAACTCCTTTGCATTTCTTGGGTACCGCTCTGTAACCATGGCAGCGACTACTACATCTTGTGGTCACCTGAGTCAAGTGGATACCCCCATGCGGCGATTCTTAGATGTATTTTGTATCTGCCTAACTCTCAATGTATTCTAATTAGATCGACTTTTTCTCAAGCTTTGTTACCGGTTGAGAAGGAACGGTTTCGTGCCGACCTAGTTAAAAGTTGCCAAAGGTTCGGAACTCTCGTATCCTAAGCTATTGCTAGATCCAGCGACCAGTTTGAATCACGTGTGAGCCAATCGAGCAGTGGGACTGTCCCGGATTGACCCTATTGGCGGGACAGGTTCGCGACGAACTTGGCTGCTGGCGATTTGACGACTGAATGGAGGTGCACGCGGATGGACGAGCGGCCAGATCTTACGGGTAAGGTAGCTATAGTCACCGGCGGAGGAAAGGGGATAGGAAAGTCTATTGCACTGGGTCTGGCGGAGGCCGGGGCAAAGGTCGTGATAGCAGCCAGGACGGCTGCGGAGATTGCTGCTGTGGCAGAAGAAATTCGCGCTCGTGGCGGCGAAGCCATCGCTAAAGAGACGGACGTGACCCAAAGTGCCCAGATTGATGAGCTTGTGGAAGCTGCAGTAAAATCTTTCGGCGCAGTCAACATCCTGGTCAACAACGCGGCCCGCAGCTTCTTCAGGCCTCTCCTGGATCTTCGGGAAGATGGATTTGACAAGATCTTCGACACAAACGTAAAAGGAACGTTTCTGCTGAGCCGGGCAGCGGCCAAAGTTATGGCTCAGCAAGGCGGCGGACGCATCATCAACATCACGACCGTAGGCGCCGTGCGGGGAGGGCCCATGATGGGCGTCTATCACTCGAGCAAGGCGGCAGTGAAGATGTTGACCATGTGCATGGCTACAGAGTGGGCCCCACTGAACATATTGGTCAACGCGGTGGGCCCAGGCTTGACCAGGACCCATTTTAGCCAGCCGATATGGGCAAATCCCGAAATTGAACGTCAGTTGGTCAGTCGCGTACCGCAGGGGAGGCTTGCCGAACCGGAAGATATCGTCGGCGCGGTCCTTTTCCTTTGTTCTGACGCAGCAGGATTTATCACCGGCCAAAGCATTTATGTGGATGGCGGAACACTGGCCAATACGTGAGAATGGAGGAACCGATGATCGCTGAAGATCCGTGGAGGCCATTTAGAGAGGTTGTGGCATCTCCATGGGAGCGTGCTGATTCTTGGAAACGGAAGACGAATAGTAAGGTAATCGGACACCTTCTTCCGGATGTGCCTGAAGAAATCCTCCATGCCGCGGGTGCCCTCCCGATGGCGATAGGCGGGGCAGGAGTTCAAGTTTCCCACGCCCAGGCCCACATACCCGGATATACATGCAGCCACGCGATGGGAGCCCTCGATCTGGGCCTGCGGGGTGATTTGGCTGTTTTGGACGGTATGGTCATCCCGTACGTATGCGACACTACGCGCAACCTATTTCATATCTGGAACCACTGCTTCCCTGACATGGCCAATGAGTTCCTACGCCTACCCAAAAGGCTGGATTACTCGAAGGCCAGGGAATATCTGAAGGCCGAATTCCTCCGGTTCACGGACGCAACAGCCAGAATTACCGGCCGGAAAGTCGGGCCGGAGGAGTTGGCGGCAAGCATCAAACTGTACAACAAGAGCCGGGCAGCACTGCGGGAGGCCTATCAGAGGCAGCGGTCGCGACCCTCGCTTTGGACTCCAGAGCGAGTAGGGTCTCTCCTTGCGTCAGCTTTGCGAACACCGCGGGAGGAACATCTCAAATGGATGGAAAGCCTGCCCTGGGATGAGAACCCGATAGATAGTCGAGAGCGAGTAACCATATACGTGCGGGGAAAGGTCTGGGACCCGCCGGGGGCTTTGAATCTCCTCGACGAATTGGGCCTCCTCGTGGTGGAAGACGAAATGGTCACAGGGTTCCGGTCAATCGCCAGAGATGCTGAATTGAACGGGGATCCTATCGAAGCGCTTGTGAATCGCCACTTCGCCTCGATCCCGTACGCGGGCTACCATCTGAAGCCCTTACAAGCCGTGCAAGGTTTTTTGGAGAGGGTACGAGCCAGCGGAGCCCAAGGAGTTGTTTTCCTGAATCCGAAATTCTGCGAGGCTGCCGGCTTCGACACACCGGATTTTCAGAAAGCCCTTGTACAAGAGAACATTCCTAGCTTGATCCTTGAGACGTCGTCACGAGGGGTTTCCCTCGAACAGATACGGTTGCGCCTGGAGGCCTTTCGAGAGATGATCGCCGGCGAGGCATTCTGATAGTTTACCGGGCTTACGGAGGATGTGCAGATGGAGCCAATAGAGGCCCTAAGGGCTCTCAAGCAAATAAATATCGACTATTATGGTGCGGCCCACATGGCCAAGGAGAACGGCAAGTTCATCGCGTACGTGAACGCGTTTACACCTGTAGAACTCCTTTATGCTATGGACATGATCCCAATTTATCCGGAAAACCACGCTGTTATAATCGGCGCCCGAAAGATGTCCCAGGAACTAGCTGCTGCTGCAGAAGGAATGGGCTATTCCATGGATCTCTGCTCGTACGCCCGCTGCGACCTGGGTTCTATAAAGACCGGCCTGAGTCCGACGTGGGGCCTCCCGAAACCGGATCTGTTGGTGATCTCAAACAGCCAGTGCGGTACCCTCACTAAATGGTTCGAAGTACTGAGCCGGATATATTCAGCTCCAATGGTTCTGATTGACGTGCCGCATTCCGGCAATGGTGAGAAGGACATTGCCGCGGAGAGATATGTACGGTCCCAATTAGAGGACCTGGTAGGCGTGATCGAAGGTATAACAGGCCGCGGTCTGGATCAGGACCGCCTGAAAGAGACCATACGCCTCTCGCAAAAGGCATCCGAGCTTTGGACTCGCGTACTGGAATTCGGTGCAAGCAAGCCCTCACCAATGAGCGTCTTCGACCAGTTCATCTCTATGGCTCCTGTCGTGGCTCAGAGGGGGACGCAGGTCGCCGTGGATTTTTATCTTTCATTGGTCCAGGAACTCGATGAGCGCGTTAAAAAAGGGACCGGAGCATGCGCGAATGAAACGTTTCGGCTGTTCTGGGACAATCTCCCTATTTGGCCGGAACTCCGGCGCCTGTCCCAATATCTGGATCAGCGCGGAGCTGTACT
>JBKQMK010000535.1:0-4384 GCA_052146735.1 Desulfomonilaceae bacterium
TCGATACATGGAATAACAAGATCTATTACTGGAAGCTCCTGTTCAAGGCCTTCGTGTTTTATCGCGAGTCTTTGCGCGAGGCTGTCACGCTCATGATTTTCGGCTACCACTTCCGAAAGCTGTTCAGGAAGTGAGCACACGTGGCCGCAAAGGTGATTGCCAATTGGTAACTGAATTGAGCAGGCGGCTCCCCGTGGGGGCCGAAGTTCAGACCTCAGGAGGAGCACACTTTCGTGTTTGGGCCCCTCTTTGCCAAGACGTGCAGGTTGTGGTCGAGGGGGGATCATCGAATTCCACTGATTCGAAAGGGTATTTTGATCTGGTTCGAGAGGCGGATGGATATTTCTCCGGACTTGTCAGTGCAGCAGAAAACGGTACGTTATACCGGTATAGGCTGGATGGGCGGGCAGAGGTCTACCCTGATCCTGCCTCGCGTTTCCAACCAAAGGGACCACACGGTCCGTCAGAGATAGTTGATCCGGGGCTGTTCACTTGGACGGACCAGGAATGGACGGGCGTGTCCATTGAGGGCCAGATATTATACGAGATGCACGTCGGGACGTTTACCCAGGAAGGCACGTGGGAGAGCGCGGCCCGAGAGCTGCCCGAACTTGCGACCCTTGGTTTAACCGCGCTAGAGTTGATGCCAGTCGCTGAATTTTCAGGCAGTTTCGGCTGGGGATACGACGGTGTGGACCTCTTTGCTCCGAAGCATCTTTACGGACGACCTGACGATTTTCGCGTATTCGTGGACAAAGCCCATTCGTTGGGAATGGGCGTAATCCTTGACGTCGTCTACAACCACGTTGGCCCTGACGGCAATTATCTGCCGAAATTCTCCAATGACTACTTTACTGATCGTTATAAAACGGACTGGGGAACCGCGATCAATTTTGACGGGGACGGCGCCAATGCTGTGAGAGACTTTGTCATTTCCAATGCGGTCTACTGGATTAAAGAATTCCACCTCGACGGTTTGCGATTGGATGCCACTCAGAATATCTATGATCGATCATCGGAACATATTCTCGCGGTCATAACTCGGCGCGTGCGCGAAGCTGCGGGCAAGCGCTCCGCTATTCTGGTGGCAGAAAATGAATCGCAAGATGTGAAGCTGGTGCGGCCACACGATGAGGGCGGGTACGGCATGGACGCACTATGGAATGATGATTTCCACCACAGCGCCATGGTGGCTCTTACAGGGCGTAACCAGGCGTATTATACGGATTACCTAGGATCTCCACAGGAATTTATTTCCGCGGCCAAATGGGGCTACCTGTTTCAGGGCCAGTGGTATAAACATCAAAAGAAACGTCGCGGCACTCCCTGTCTGGATCTCAAACCGCAGGCGTTCGTCACCTTTATGCAGAATCACGATCAGATTGCCAACTCCGCTGGGGGGCTGCGATGCCATATGCTCACGAGCCCAGGGCGCTACCGGGCCATGACCGCTGTCATGCTGTTGGGTCCTGGCACTCCGATGTTATTCCAGGGGCAGGAGTTCGCAGCATCAAGCCCTTTTCATTATTTTGCGGACCATGAGAAAGGATTGGCGTGTAAAGTCCGTCAAGGTAGAGGCGAATTCCTTCAACAGTTTGACAGTCTTGCCGCACCCGATATGAACTCTCACCTTACCGATCCCGCGGACCCTGCTCTGTTCAGACAATCAAAACTCGACATCTCCGAACGGCTGCGCCACGAGGGAATTTACGCTCTCCATCGCGACCTGATAAAACTGCGACGCGAAGAACCGGTGTTTTGTGCCCAACGACATAGTGGACTGGACGGCGCGGTCTTGGGACCGGAGGCCTTCGTTTTGCGCTTCTTCGGAGAAAATGGAGATGACAAATTGGTGGTGGTGAATTTTGGCCTGGACTTGCGCCTTGATCCCGCGCCGGAACCCCTGCTGGCCCCACCGGAATCCATGCGCTGGGAAATCATTTGGTCGAGCGAGAATCCAAAGTACGGAGGCTCCGGAACCCCTCCCATGGACACCCCTGACAACTGGTATATCCCAGGTCACGCCGCAGTGGTCTTGGGAGCCGGGGAAACTGGAGAAGGCTGGTCATGACCGATTTGGTACGCAGAATTCCCTGGCGTCAGGAAGATGTCGTCGAAACCGAAATGTTGCTCGCACGCGAATGGCTCGTGGCAAACGGACTGGGCGGCTATGCTTCTGGCACGGTGTCGGGTGTCCAAACATGGCGCTATCACGGGCTCCTGATCTCTGCGCTTCCGGCTCCATTGGGGCGAGTGGTAATGTTAAATGATCTGGCGGAGGAAATTGTTCTTCCAGATGGGGCATGCGTGCGACTCGGTGGTGAAAGCAAAGTGGGCAGCCAGCCGCAGTTTTGCGGGCCACAGATCCTGTCCGAATTTCGGCTGGAATTAGGTCTACCGGTCTGGCTTTTCACAAGAGGTGATTTCGTCCTTGAAAAGAGATTGTTGCTCCCCCATATGCAAAATAGTGTGCACATCATATACCGCATGTTGTCCGGCAAGGGTCCGGTGCGGTTGGGACTATCCCCGGCGGTAAACTTCCGCATGCACGAAGCTCCCCCGGATACTTCCATCGGGGACAATTACTCAATTACTCTCTTCGGTGACAATCGTTATGAAATTTCGTCAGGTGGCGCTGTACCGCCTCTCCGCATTGCCCTTCATGGACAAGGTACGGCTTTCCACGTGGACACCAGAACGATACAGCCAGTCGTTTTTTGGATGGAAGAAAGACGCGGTTACAGTGGCAAAGGCAATCTTTGGAGTCCCGGACGTTTCAACTTTGATCTCCAAGAGGATGAGGATGCGGCACTGGTCGCGTCGAGTCATGGTTGGGAGACCATGCTTGCGTTGAAGCCCGCAGAAGCTTTCCTGGCCGAGAAACGGCGCCGTGAGCATCTCTTTAGCTTGGCCCATACCCCAGCACGCACAGGGAGAGCGGCGGAACTGGTCCTCGCCGCAGATCAATTCGTCATTAGACCCGCGGGGCGCAAGGAGGACGCTGCCCGCGCACAAGCCGCCGGGTACGATATCGTTAGCGTCATTGCCGGTTACCATTGGTTCACAGACTGGGGTCGCGACACCATGATCAGCCTCGAAGGGCTCACCTTGACTACAGGGCGATATATTGAGGCGGGTTCCATTTTACGCACCTTCGCCCATTACATCCTGGACGGCCTCATACCCAATATGTTCCCTGAGGGTGAAAAGCGGGGCTTGTACCACACTGCCGATGCGACTCTCTGGTTTTTCCATGCAATTGGGCGATACATCGAAATTACGAAAGACCGTGCTATCCTCCGGCTGCTCATTCCCAAGCTGCTGGACATAGTGGATCATCATATTCGAGGAACCCGCTTTAATATTAAAGTGGATCCCGCCGACGGCCTTCTTTCTCAAGGAGAAGAAGGTTATCAGCTCACCTGGATGGACGCGAAGGTTGACGATTGGGTCGTAACGCCGAGAGCCGGCAAAGCGGTGGAGATCAACGCATTGTGGTATAACGCACTGAAATTGCTGGAAACGTGGGTTACGGAAGAACAAGGAAGTCAAGCGGCAGCTCATTTGGCGGACCATGCCGGTCGGGCCTATGCTTCTTTCAACGATCGCTTCTGGCATTCGGAGGCCGGTTACCTGTATGACGTAGTAGACGGGCGTGATGGCGATGATCCGGCATGCCGTCCCAACCAAATCCTCTCAATTTCTCTGCCTTATCCTATTCTTGAGCGTTCACGGTGGGAGAGCGTTATGAATGTGGTCACGGAACGGCTGCTCACCCCTTTTGGACTCAGATCGCTGTCTAAGGATCATCCCGATTACAAGCCGACCTACAGCGGTGATCTTCGCTCTCGAGATGCAGCATATCATCAAGGTACGGTCTGGGCATGGCTGATAGGCCCGTACATTGACGCATGGCTGAAACTGCATCCGGAAGACAAAGCGGGTGCGCGGCGGTTGGTGCGCAGGTTCGCACCAGAATTGGACCATGCCGGCATCGGCTTCATCAGCGAGATCTTTGACGCCGAGGAACCGCATGCCCCGAGAGGTTGCATTGCGCAGGCGTGGAGCGTGGCCGAAGTTCTCAGATGTTGGGTCAAGACGTGCTCCGAGGACGATCCTGAACAATGGTGAACCAGTGAAACAACGAGATGACAGGTTTCAAACGAGCTCTAATTTGTAAAACGAGGAGTCTCGGTGAATTTGACGCAACATTCCTTATGGGTCTTTAACATCAAAAAGAAAGCGTAGATCATGGACCGATTCATTTGTATTCACGGCCACTTCTATCAGCCTCCCAGGGAAAGCCCCTGGCTGGAAGCAATTGAGATCCAAGATTCGGCATTCCCGTACCACGACTGGAACGAGCGAATTTCAGCCGAATGCT
>JBKQMK010000536.1:0-3426 GCA_052146735.1 Desulfomonilaceae bacterium
CTCCGGATTTTGGGTCTTCAAGAGGACGTCCAGGCGGAAGCGAGTATCGCCGTTAAACCCAAGGGTTTGAGCACCCAATGAATAGCAGGTCAACTGCATGTTGGCGTGGACGGTATTGTCAGAATACGTTTTGGAAGCTGTCTTCAGATCAATGAC
This sequence comes from Desulfomonilaceae bacterium, assembly GCA_052146735.1. GTDB lineage: Bacteria > Desulfobacterota > Desulfomonilia > Desulfomonilales > Desulfomonilaceae > CAWBBA01. Next base: position 157 of record JBKQMK010000536.1, read on the forward strand.
ACTGACCGTTCCGTCCGGCGCCAGCTCCACCGCATCAATCCAACCAATCAGCGGAGGAATACGCTTACCCAAGTCCACTTCAAAGGGTTCCTCGATCCCGATGATCTGGACGGTCGGATCGAATGCCTCGTGGAAGACATCCAGCATCCGTTTTGACTTTGTCGTGAGAGATTCCGCTGTGTCACCGTTGAAGAAACGTATCGGTTGCTCCTTGGAATGGCTCTCCCACGCCTGGCGGTAAACATCATGAACCTGACTGGGAGATAGAGGATCTCCCTCAAGACAGCTCTGATAAAAGGCTCCTACTGCCTCATGAATGCAGGAGCCGAACACCAGTGCGGAGCTGACAAAAGGCGGCTGTATCTGGTCGAGGTAGTGGTAACGGTATTTCAAACTGCACGCCATATACGTATTGATCTGTGAATAGGACAAGTGGGGTTTTTCCATAGACGCGTTCATCTTCTTCCCCTCCTTCCATACAAACGTCTTGCCATGCGGTTGCGTTGCCTCTTCAGCTTCCGGATTCTCTTTTTCAAGATGCTTTGTTCAGCTACGGACTTCCAAAAGATTCGAGCGAATCTGTACATAGTTCTTCTCCTTGCCTAGGCGGAACGCGGACAAACCTATCCCGTTCCGCCCGTACTTCTTTATGGTTGTGCTTGTGTAGTTGGCTTAAGCAGCCACTTCGGTCTGCAAGTGGCCGATCAAATACGATGCGGTTTCACGGGAGAGGTCTTCAAAGCGCGAAACATCGTAGCGGGCAAGCATCTCTCCAATGTCTGCTTCTTGGTAGTTTGCTTTTCGGCTGAGCGCAAATAAGGCCCGCACCTGTGCTTGGGTTGCCTGACCAATGCCGCCACTTGACGGCTTTGATCCTGTCCCCGCCGCGGCGCCACTCGGCGCTCGGGTTGCTCCGTTGTTGGCGACATCTATGCCGTCACTTGACGGTTTTGATTTTTCGCCTTTGCTATGACCGTTGTCGCCAGGGAAAACCGGTTCAGTACCTTTGCGGCTACTTTGCTCCGTGGCTGGCACGTGGGAGACCTCTTCAGCGCCGGTATACTCCATGCCATAGCCAGCGAACCGCAATGCTCGGGCAATGCTGCGTGTCTCAGCCAACTCGACAAGGCTCTCTGCCAGCCGTTCATCTCGCTGGTTATTGGCTGTGCCGTAGCCAATGAACTGCCCTTTGCCCGTGACAGCGCAACACTTAAAAACGGCATATTGCCCGTCCCAGCTCACCATCTCGGTTTGGAGGTTTAGGTTTTGGTTTTCCTCGTGAGCTAGACGCAACCGGCCAGCTACGATTGGGAAGATTCTTGTTTGCCACTCGTTGCCGACCTTTACTCGGCGACTGACCAGCTCATCTTCTCGAAAGCCATTTGTGCCCATATTGCTGCTCCTTTCTTGATGTATTCTGTTTAATCCTAAAATTTAGAGCGCCCGTGCTTGGGCACATGTCTCATCCCACGCCGAGCATGCAGCGAATGACCAGCTCCAGGATAACGTAGAGCCACAGCAAGGCCTCCAGAGTGACCACGATGCAGTCCATGAAAATTGCCATTTCTCTTGCTCCTCTCCATTGCGGCGGCAGTGTTCACCCCACGACCCCTTGCGGGGCCGCTCGGATGTTCACTTACGCGCCTTTTTTGATTGCTTCATTGTTTCTATAAATATCTCTGCCGCTGCCACCAGCACGGCAAACAAGAACGTTACAACTGCTCGGTTCATCGTTGGTCCCTCCTTTCCGCACACACGTTTTCTATCCCTTCATGATTGCCCCACGAACCCCTCAAATATAAGAAGGGGAAAGAAGAAACGATAAAGAAGAAAGCGGAAAGAAGGATCGATCCGATTCGCCCGACTGCTTGCTGACATGAAGAGCGACTCATGGCAGAGCCTCGTTGGACATTCAGGACTTGAACCTACGGATTGAGGCGTGTCTTCATGTCAGATGAAGTGACGATTCGAGGGTTTGCAGCTACCTTGTTTTCGGGTGCGCATATTGTGGCTCGGAGAACAAGCCCGTGGAACAAAGCAAACGGGACGGTGTCAGCTATCGTTAGTTCAGAGAATTATGTCCCGGTAGACTGATTCCACATTTAGAGATTGTTCAAGGACCAATTGCATTCATTCTCGACTGGAAATTATAGAGGACCAGCCCCAATGCCGATAAATCACTCCATCTGGCGGTGTATTTTTTTGCGCGACGCTTCGTATTTCGATGCCATTTGTGAGTTCACAGACCCTGCCCGGCCAAGTGGCACTTCTACCGTTCCGGTCTCACGGAACAATTCAGTAGACGAATTGACCATTATGGGAGGACTTTCGCTCAGAAGGGTCGCACCGTTATTTTCGGGGCACTCTTGCCCTCGCATGTCCGTATGGAGAAGGAGTTAATCTCGAAGATTTGATTGAAGAAGGAGAAATGACGATGAACCAGCTTAGTATCAGGAGACGTCTTATTCCGACCGTGACGTTGACGATTGTTTTTCTCATTGGCACTGCAGCCACGGCCGTGAAGGCCCAGGCACCTTCAGTATTGAAGCAACTCGACGAGGCTTATGTTCAGGTCGCGGAGAAGGTGACTCCTGAAGTGGTAAATATCAGTTCGACCAAGAAAGGTGGATCCGCCGCGATGGGTGAAGGCATGGAGCCCTTTTTCAAAAATTTTCCGTTTCATGAGTTTTTTGGAGATGAGTTCGGGAAGCAGTTCAGGGAACAACAACCCCGACGCCATGGTGGTCCCACTCCGGTCGCAATGGGGTCCGGATTCATTGTGTCTGCCGACGGGATGATCCTGACCAATGCCCACGTAGTCAAGGATATGGATGAGATCAAGGTCAAGCTCCCCGGTAAACGAAGCTACACGGCCAAGGTCATCGGGATCGACCCGGACAGTGACATTGCGGTGATTAAAGTCCCGGCCACCGGTCTGCCAACCGTAAAGTTCGGTGATTCCTCGAAGTTGCGCGTCGGCGAGATAGTTTTGGCAGTCGGCAATCCGTTTGGGTTTAACGGCACCGTGACAAGGGGAATTGTCAGTGCTAAGGGCCGTACCAACGTCGGAATTATCGGTTATGAAGACTTCATTCAGACAGATGCGCCTATTAACCCGGGCAACTCTGGAGGGCCTTTGGTCAATATAGAGGGTCAAGTGATAGGAATTACCACCGCAATAGCAAGCCGTAGCGGTGGGTATCAAGGAATCGGCTTCGCAATACCTTCCAACTCAATCAAGATCGTTATGGATGAATTGATTAAGAGTGG
>JBKQMK010000537.1:0-6576 GCA_052146735.1 Desulfomonilaceae bacterium
GAGCGGTGGCCGCATTCCTTGGAACCACCGTGACGAGTGGGACAGAAAGCTGATGGGCAATATTCTCAAGGACCCTCGCCCATACCCCGTTGTCACTCGAGTCTGCTCTGGCTTTGGCAGAGTCAAGCACCACCGTTGAGACATCTTTGTGCCGCTTGGTACAATTCCTGAGATTCTCATTGACATCTCCAAACCTTACGGTCACCTTGAAGGGTACTTTCGACTCCTCAAGTTTTCGGACAAGACCTATTGTGTAGTGTGATCCCTCGGCAAACGATTGGCTAAGGTCCGAATAATCGTTTTCAGCATCAGACTTTTCAATTACTTGTAGGATATCCAGCTGAGAGTTTGTCCTCTTGCAAAGATTCACAGCATAGGTGAACGTTGCTGGATCGGGAACGGATCCTTCAACAACCAGGAGCACTGTTTTGAGACTTCTGGTGGTGGACATAACCTCTCGGGCCGATTCTAGCTCGCCTGCCTCGGCGTATGCGGCAGCCACCATATGCCTCTGGAGCTTTTCCAAAAGCCCTTCCTTTTGTCGTGTGCCGCCGATTTTATGAGGATTATGCTGATTGACAGACCCTTTCCCAAGGCCGCCTTGGCCGAGCTGCTCGTTGGCGGTAGTGGGATCCCCGCCGCCAAATCCAGCTTTGCCCAGCAAGGAGCTTATCCTGTCCCTGGTCTTCTTCATAGCTGCCTCCTCTGCTCGACGCGGGCATGGGTGGGCACTTCGCATTTTCGATTAGCCTTGCTCATAAACTCGTTTGTCAGAAAGATCGGTAGCCTCAACAGCAGGTTTATTTTTCCACATGCTCCCGAGAATTATTAGTGCCCCAGTGGCCAGTGCTGCACACATTATGAGAAAGCTGGCGAGGTCGAGTATGCTGATGGTTGACTTCGCCAATGAGACGAGGCCCAATTCCTCCAGATACTTAGGGACCGCAAGTCCTCGACTCAGGGCTACGATGATCATGATGGTCCCCATTACCACCTTGATCATATGCTCTTTGACGTACGTGGTACCGATAGCCCCGAGCTGAACACCTAGGAGAGAACCGGCAAGGATGATCAGGGTGAGCCTGATGTCGACCATGCCGTGAATAGCCCACTTGACCGATCCTCCAAAGCCCATGATAAAGGCTATCACCAACTCGGTAGCCGATGAAATCAACCCCGAAGCTCCCACCACATAGATCATTCCAGGGACGCCGACAAACCCGCCTACCGCTATGGTTGCCGCCAACAGACCCGTCGCGAAACCTACCGGAACGGTGAACCACAGAGATATCGTAAGATCGGCAGTCTTGAAATGGATCATGGGCGGAAGATTAATCTTCTGGAGCCGCAGCGCAAGGGACGACACTTGATCTCCAGCGGATGATTTTGAGGTGTTCCAGGCATCATAGAATACGTAGCCCCCGACGATGACCAAGACAGCGACAAATGATAAACTCACGTAGAGGTTCGACCCGGCTTCCCCCCATTTCTCAAGGATCATCTCTTGAATCTTTATGCCGGCCTGCACTCCTACCGTAGCGGAAGCTGCCATCACGAGGCCGAGCTTCAGATCCACCTGGCCGTACTTGAACCTTTTATATGCTCCGACCATCGCTTTGGGGAATTTATGACACATGTTACTGGCCACAGCGACGGCAGCAGGAACACCAAGACTCATCATTGCAGGAGTGAGAACAAAGGCTCCACCTGATCCGATGAAGCCGCTAACAAGACCACCAACAAAACCCACAACGAATAAGAACCCAATGTTGATCCAAGTAAGATCTATGAATTTCAAGCCTTCCACGGCTAAATCATGCATTGTAATGCCTTCCTGATGAGATAATGACTAGAGGCTCAAGCGCAAACGAGGTCGAGGTCGCTGAGCAGGCCGAGGAGCAGTGGCTGCGGGCCTTTTCGCCGGTTGCTTCATAACTGCTTCAATTCCCAGCACTGACCATAGGTTGCTTGCAAATGCCCCGTGGGCGAAGGAAAAAGCAAAGACGGTCGCGATGGGCAACGCCGCATAGAAGCCGCCGCGAGTAAAGAGTTGCAGAAGCATATCAGCCTTTGCGAAAAAAGCGGCATAGAGCATTGCCGTGACAGCTCCGAAAAGTACGGTTTTCCCTATGGGTTTCTTTTTTGTCAAACCAACGGCCATAACCTGCCTCCCCATGAAAAGTTTTGAAGTAACCTGATGGACTGTGGTTCAGGTGGGAAAAAAGTAGAGTTGCCTGTGATCTCCCAGTGCCTTACACCCTGAAGAGCTGCTTTCTCGGTCTCTGATCGCGCCTTTTCCTAGTCGCTAGGGTTGCGTCTACTCGCAGGGCTTCGGGCTTTCGCAAGAAAGATTTTGCCGTGTCCCATTCACCCTCTTCAGCGAACGCGACAGCCATTGCCATGGCTTGAAATTTTTCTCTCCAGGTTCTCATTTGTGCCTCCGAGGAACATCGGATTTCCGTCTCAGCCATATCACAGCAAATACCGTGCCAAACTATGGAACTGGCCTTGGGCGCAGCGATCCATTATCGAGAGCCATATTTAACGATTTTTGCCTCGCCCGTCCATGTTGCGTAAAGCAACATGCGATAAGCCCAGGTCTCTATTTCCCGTTATTACTGGGAGATAGGGTCCATTGCGGTTCAGGAACCAGACGTTGCATGTTGCAACAGGAGGATCCACAGGCAGAATCATCCACAGGAGCCGTCGGACAGCGGGCCAGTCGAGACCAATACCATTGCAGGATTCGTTCTTTCCTCCTATAATCGTTCGATCTTAGCATCCAATAGCGAGAGAGCATATTATCATGGCTTTTTTCAGAAAAACGGAAGAGCAGCAGCCATCAATACCTCAGGATCTCCTCGATCTGCGAGAGGCTGTGGAGAAGGCTCAACTACCTGTAAACGTGGATGCCGTTGCTATGAAGGAGCTGGAACGGCTTGAAAAAACAGATTCGTCAGCGGCGGAATATCCCATTGGATTGAATTATCTGGACTACCTCTTATCTCTGCCGTGGAGTCGATACACCGACGACAACCTGGAGGTGGAAAGAGCTGAACGCATTTTGGAAGCCGAGCATTACGGCTTATTTCATGTTAAGGAACGCGTCCTCGAATATCTGGCTGTCCTAACCCTTCGCGGCATGAAAACCTTTCAGGTTCTCGTGGTAGATGATGAAGAGATTGCACGAGAAAATGTCCAGCGTGTAGTTGCCAAACTTGGACACAAGGTTGAAATCGCCACGAACGGGCTTGAGGCCTTGCAGGCTATAGAGAAACGACAGTTCGATCTGGTGATCACCGACTTGAGGATGGAGAAACTTGACGGCCAGCAGCTCTTGGAATCTATTAAGCGAATTTCTCCTGGCACTGACATCATTATGGTCACAGGTTATGCCACAATTGATTCTGCTGTAGACGCGCTGACAAAAGGGGCTGCGTACTATCTGGCCAAACCCTTTAAGTTGGATGATCTCCGCGCCGCTGTGAGTCGAATACTTGACAAGAAGAGATATGTCCAGATGAGTAGCGGGCCTATACTATGTTTTTCCGGACCGCCTGGAACCGGCAAGACTTCAATTGGAAAAGCTATTGCTGAAGCCATGGAGAGAAAGTTTGTCAGATTCTCTTTGGCGGGACTTCGGGACGAGGCTGAGCTTCGGGGCCACAGGAGAACATACGTAGGCGCGATGCCCGGCCGCATCATAAGCGAAATAAAGAGGCTTTCCGTAAAAAACCCCGTTTTCATGCTGGATGAAATCGACAAAATAGGCCAGGACTTTAAGGGCGATCCTGCTTCGGTCCTCCTAGAAATATTGGATCCCCAGCAAAATAGTAGCTTTGTGGACCATTATCTTGAGGTGCCTTTCGATCTTTCCTCTGTGATGTTCATAGCGACCGCCAATGTGATTGAGAACCTTCCCAATCCGCTCCTGGATCGTTTGGAAGTGATCACCTTCCCTGGTTATACGGAAAAGGAAAAAGTGAGGATAGCCAAAGATTATCTGATCCCTCGACAGCTCATGGATAATGGTCTGGACGGTCGTGGGCTAAGCTTCGCCGATGAAGCGATCACCAAAATAGTACGAGATTACACTCGTGAGGCCGGTCTTCGAAATCTTGAAAGAGAGATTGCCAACGTTGCGAGGAAACTGGCCCGAATATCTCTGAAAACAGGGGAAGGTCCGTATCCCAATCCCATAACTCGTGAATTGGTCGAGCAGTTCCTCGGGCCCCGAAGGTTCACACACCAGGTGGCTGACGCTGGGGATCAGATCGGTGTGGCTACGGGCCTCGTTTGGACAGAATTCGGTGGCGAAATTATCTCTGTGGAAGCTGCCCTGATGAAGGGTTCCCAACAGCTGATTTTGACCGGCTCTCTCGGAGAGGTTCTCAGGGAATCGGCCCAAGCAGCATTGACTTATATACGAAGCCACACGGAGAAATATGGAATCAATCCAGATTTCTTCTCGGGCAACGACATTCATGTCCATATCCCCGCGGGGGCCATCCCTAAAGACGGGCCATCTGCAGGAGTGACCATAGCCTTGGCTCTGCTTTCACTCCTTATACAGCGACCCTCACGGCGGGATGTCGGACTCAGCGGAGAAATTACCCTCAAAGGCGGCATATTGCCGGTGAGTGGGGTTCGAGAGAAAGTCCTTGCTGCACAGAGAGCGGGTTTGAGCGTGGTTGTTTTTCCCAGGCGAAATGAAGAGGACGTGAGAAGCCTGCCGGAGGAAGTCAAGGAGGGATTGGAAGTAGTTTTAGTAGGGGACATCGGAGAGCTCATGGATATCGTTTTACGTACCGAAAATGTTGCCTGAAGCGGCTTCTCCTCACAGGTCTCTAGTACCCAGTTGTTGGAGGTCATGGCCTGAGCTTGTTGAGAACCTCAGATTCGGATTCCCAGGAAACAACTTTGAGGCCTCGAACGCACAATTTGCTTTTAAGGACCAATTCACAGTATGGCGTTAATATTCCAGCTAGGATAAACACACTCATCTATTGCAGTTCCAGGAGTTATGGAGGGAAAGGAGTCACTGATGGCGATCATAACTATTTCTCGAGGATCCTACAGTAAAGGGAAAGAGGTTGCAGAGAAGGTTGCGCAGAGGCTTGGCTATGACTGCATCTCCCGCGACGTAGTGGTGGAAGCCTCTGAGCATTTCAATATCCCGGAAATAAAGCTTGTACGGGCTCTTCATGATGCCCCGTCCGTTCTGGACCGCTTTACTTACGGCAAGGAAAGATACCTGACCTTCTTCGAAGCGGCCTTTCTAAACCATGTGCAGAGGGACAATATCGTCTATCATGGCTTGGCAGGCCATTTTTACCTGAGGGGTGTAAAACACGTACTTAAGGTCCGAATATTGGCAGATCTTGAGGATCGAATCAGGATGGAAATGGAACGGGAGAAGATCTCCAGGGATGAGGCTCTCTACGTGCTGAAGAAGGATGATCAGGAACGGCGGCAGTGGAGTTTGCGGTTGTTCGGAGTGGATACGTGGGACCCCAGTCTATATGACCTGGTTATTCACATTCACAAGATAACGGTAGGAGATGCGGTTGACATAATCTGCCAAACAGCCGGATTGGAACATTTCCGAACAACTCCGGAATCCCAAAAAGTAGTGGATGATCTGGTTTTGGCGGCCAGGGTTAGGGCCCGATTGGTTGACACCTGTCCCAGTGTCAGAGTAAGAGCGACCGACCGAGTAGTGTATGTGGATACCCAGGCCGGTCCTGCGGCTGTTCAAAAGTTGGCGGAGGATCTCCGGGTCTTAGCAGAGGAGGTCCCTGGCGTCAAAGAGGTGAGGATAGACGTGAGACCCACTGCGACGTTCTTCAGTGATTGACGCGTGTCGTCCGATTACCGGAGGGAAAGGGAATCGTTTCCAAATCCGGTGAGTATGAGCACTCTTGAGCCCGCCTGCGGGAGGCATTTTGTGAGCAACGACAGAACCTCGAGCTCGTGTTTCATTAGTGCTGCAAAATGGAATGGGCGAACCTCACTAGCTCAACTATTTGCACCGCTGAGGCCACTTTTCGCCATTTACAACGATTGCTTGCCCCACTTTATTGACCGACTCCCACTGAATATCCTGCCGATGCTGCCTCGACTGAACTCGAAAGAATAAAATCCGCCTCTTGCAAACGCTAAGGATGGCACTTGGAATCTGTAACCATCTTATTCTACTGACACGCCACCGTGGCGACCGTTAAGGTGAAGAGAGGATTTGTCAGCATCCTGGCCATAAAAACACTCGAAACCTGTTACGCCGAATGGTTTCCGAGCCCGACACGTTCCGAAGTCTATTCTTCTGGCTGCTGTGCCACATTGTTTGACTTGCCCCGGGCAATAAGTCTTCTGAAAATAACCCTTTCATATGCTCCCGCCTGCATCTTCTTTCTTCTTTATATTGAGTGGGTGAATCGTGAGGAAACTGTCTGTAAATATCCACGTGCAGAGCACGTGGCTTTCAGGTTGCCCCCCAGAGGGGGGCTGTGGGCTCCTCGAATGACACAACCTGTGTGACTACCCAGAGCGAGGTTATATGGTCAACTCAAGGAGATG
>JBKQMK010000538.1:0-14499 GCA_052146735.1 Desulfomonilaceae bacterium
CCCGCATTGCCGGACGGGGGCCGCTTGGTGTGGCCGCGGCAAAGAAGGTCATCAACCGGGCCAGAAACCTGACCCTCAACGAGGGATTGGAGTTGGAGTCGGACTTTTGGGCCGGCTTAACGGCCACCGATGACATGAAAGAAGGGGCCAGGGCCTTCATCGAAAAGCGCAAACCCACCTATCGTTGCCGTTGAACCGAGCCGAAGAAATAGCGGTTGAAATGGCGGCATCGGTTCAAGTGGTCAACGACGTACGTGTCTCCAGCTTTCAAGGCCTCTGGGCGCGGTAAATTAGTCGCGAGCGGTCATGAAATAGCCCGTGCAATCATGAGGTACGAGTGATCAACAAATTGTTTGAGCCCATTTCCGTAGGCCCGATGTCGCTCCGCAACCGGGTCGTGATGACCGCGATCAATCTCCAGTATACCCCGGGTGGAGAGGTCACTGATCGCATGATCGACTTTTATGCGGCTCGTGCTAGTGGCGGCGTGGGATTAATCGTTGTCGGCGGCGCGGAAATTAACGATCAGGCGGCCGGGCGGGATTTGATGCTATCCATAAAGGATGACCGGTACATCCCCGGTTTGATGCGACTTTCTGATGCGCTCCAGCGAGAAGGTGCCAAAACCGCTGTTCAGTTGTACATGGCTGGAGCATATTCCTATTGCGGCTTAAAGGGGCTCCCGACGCTGGCTCCATCGGAATACTTCAGCCACTTCAGTCGGCAGAAGACTACGGCCATGACACTGGACGATATCGAGCGGGTCCAGAAAGACTTCGTTGATGCTACTCGGCGGGCAAAGGAAGCAGGGTTTGACGCTGTGGAGGTGCTGGCTTCCGCGGGTTATCTTTTATGCCAGTTCCTCTCTCCAAAGACAAACAAGCGTGATGATAGTTACGGAGGATCCCTGGAAAATCGGATGAGGTTCGCACTTGAGACCATCAGTTGTGTCCGTCGGGAGGCGGGGCCGGGAATGGCCGTGATTGTCAGAGTTGCGGGCAATGATTTTGTCCCGGGCAGCCATACAAACGTCGAGGCCCGCGCCTTCGCCAGTGCCGCAGAAGAAGCAGGTGCAGACTGCATTAGCGTAACTGGAGGATGGCACGAAAGCCGAATTCCTCAGATAATTATGGACCTTCCGCAAGGCGGCTATGCGCACTTGGCTGCGGGGATCAAGAAGGTGGCAAAGGTCCCGGTCATCGCGTGCAACAGGATCAATGATCCCTTTGTAGCGGAGCAAGTGCTGAAAGACGGGGTAGCCGAACTGGTAGGAATGGCTCGTGGTCTCATAGCCGACCCCCGATTCGTCAATAAGACGCGCGAAGGCAGGCTCGGAGAGATCCGCCGGTGCGTGGCCTGCAATCAGGGATGCTTTGACAGGGGCTTGCAGCAGCTCCCGGTTGGTTGCACGGTCAATCGGCAGGCGGGCCGAGGCACCGAGACGTCTTTGGGCCTCGCAACGCAACCTAAGCGGATCCTGGTGGCCGGGGCGGGCCCTGCCGGTTGTGAGTTCGCTCTCAGGGCAGCCCAGCGAGGACACAAGGTCATACTCTGTGACAAGGAGAGGCATATAGGAGGACAGGTGTACTGGGCCGCGGATGCGACCTCTAAGCACGAGCTTCACCATCTGTTGAACTACTACAGGGGGACTCTGCCCAAATTTGGAGTCATCCTCCGATTGGGTTTGGATGTCACGCCCGAACAGGTTTCCCAGGAGAAGCCGGACCTGGTCGTGGTGGCCACTGGAGCCGCGCCGTTAAAACCGCCCATGGAAGCCGTCGAGGCAGAGAACGTGGTCCAGGCGTGGGACGTCCTCAAGGGAAATGTGCAAACCGGCGCGAACGTAGTGGTGGTCGGCGGGGGCTCCGTGGGTTTGGAAACCGCTAAATTCTTAGCTGCCAAAGGGACAATCTCGCCTGAACAACTCTATTTCCTTACTCTCCATGAAGCCGAATCGCCGGAGGTTCTCCGGGAACTTATGCTAAAGGGAGTCAAAAAAGTCACCGTCTTGGAAATGGCCGCTAAGATGGGACAAGACGTGGGTCGATCCACTCGATGGGTATTACTGAAAGAGTTGGAACTGCGGGGAGTGAGACTCATCACCGAAGCAAAGATGAAAGAGATTGCGCCCGATCGTGTCGTATACGTAGATTCCCATGGCAATGATGCGGTTCTGGCGGCCGACACCGTAGTGCTGGCCACGGGATCGAGACCCGAGAACTCACTTGCCCGCAAACTCGAAGAAGCTGGGATAGAACTCCGAGTGATTGGTGACGCCAAGAAATGCGGCAGAATCGCGGATGCCCTGGAAGACGGACTAGCATTGGCGTGCATGGTATGATACGTGTTCAGAACACACACAAAAGATAGGAAGCAACACGGTTCCATTCCCACCCGAGGAATGATCCTATGACAAGCGGCCTTGAACCCTCCACAGCAGTGCGTTCTGCGGGTACCAGCCCCACTGTTCCCCTTATGGAAGTACGAAATCTGTCAAAGCACTTTGGGGGTCTGCGCGCGGTCTCTTCAGTTTCCTTCACTATCGAACAGGGAGAGATTGTTGGTGTAATCGGACCCAATGGAGCGGGTAAAACGACTCTGTTTGCTCTACTGAGCGGCTTCCTTTCCGCCACCGGCGGAGAAATTCGGTTTGACGGGACCACCACTGCGGGCTTGGGGCCGAATCGACTATGTCATCTTGGCATTGCAAGAACGTTCCAGGTGGTACGCCCGTTCTCCGATATGACCGTGTTTGAAAACGTCAAGGCCGGGGGAGTCTTTGGAAAGCCAGGCAAGCGTTCTTCCCAGCAAATTCACCAAGAAGTGAACGAGATCTTGGAGAGCACCGGGCTCACCGCTTTCAGGGACCACGCTCCACCGTCCCTAAGTCTTCCTCAGCGCAAGAGGTTGGAAGTGGCTCGAGCCTTGGCCACCCGTCCGAGGCTTCTGCTTCTGGACGAGGTCCTGGCAGGGCTTAACCCCACGGAGGTCAAGGAAGCGCTACCGTTTATTCAATCCGTCAACGCGGACAGAGGTCTGACCATACTTGTGATCGAGCACAATCTTCGAGCAATCATGGGGCTTTCTCACCGCATCCTGGTCTTGAACTTCGGACAACTCATCTTCAATGGAAAGCCGGCAGAGGCTGTGCAGGATTCCGGCGTGATTCAGGCGTATCTTGGGAGTGACGAAAGTGCTTAGGGTTGAAAACCTTACCGTCCGGTACGGTGACGCCCATGTTCTCTCAGGTGTGTCATTAGAAGCGCCCGAGAGTTGCATAACCTGCGTACTTGGACCTAACGGCGCGGGGAAAACCACTCTCCTTAGATCCGTTACAGGCTTGGTCTCTCCTTCCTCAGGCCGCATCGTTTTCGGCGAAAATGAGATCCAGGGCAAGAAGACACACGACGTCGCTCAACTCGGTCTGATCATGATTCCTGAAGGTAGAAGACTATGGGCCCCGTTGTCCGTCCGCGAGAATCTGGAGATGGGGGCGTACCTGCTCCGCGACTCGATCAAGGCGCAGCAGCAGATGTCTTACGTGCTCGATCTGTTCCCTCACTTGGAATCACGCAGAGATCAATTGTGCGGGACCCTGTCGGGAGGGGAACAACAGATGGTTGCCATTGGACGTGGATTGATGGGGTCTCCGAAACTATTGCTCCTGGATGAGCCGTCGCTTGGGTTGGCTCCTCTGGTTGTGAATGAGGTGTACCGCGCGATTCAAAAGATTGCCGACGCTGGAACCACGATTTTGCTGGTTGAACAAAATACCCGGATGGCTCTTTCTGTGGCCTCCCACGCATACGTTCTGGAGACCGGGGTCATCGTCATGGAAGGGGAGGCGAAGTCGCTGCGCGAGAATCCACACATAAAGGAATCATACCTGGGTCTCTGACCCGGAGGCACCATATATCCCTCACCTGCTGCGATGATTGGATTGGGCCTGCGCGTGCTCGGACTCTTATAAAGTTGAACTCGCGGGTTAGAGGAGCATTCAGATACATGTTTTCACCGGAACGGCATCATGAAGCTTTGACATGCCCGAAAAAGAACAAAGGAGCAAAAGGGAATGAGAATCAGGACGGCAATCGGATTGTGCGTAGTGCTCGCTCTCGGCTTCTGTCTCGCGACGGCCTGGGCCGGGCCTCCTATCAAGCTAGGAGCGCAGGCTCCTCAGACAGGGAGTTTGGCCAAACATGGCCTCGAACAGATTAAAGGGATACGTCTGGCGGCCGAGGAGTTTCAGAAAAAGTACGGCACGCCGGTAGACCTTAGGGTTTACGATGACGAAAGCGACGGCCAGAAAGCGGTCGCGGCAGTGGAGAAGCTCGCGGGTGTGGACAAGGTCCAGGGCATTGTCGGCGGATACGGATCGCATTTGGTAGGTCCTGCATCCGATGCGGCGGAGCGCTATGACACCCCCTACATGATCACGGGAGCCGTGGATACCAAGCTTACGGCCAAGAAGTATAAGAACTTCTTTCGGTTGAACTTCATGCCCGGGTATGCGGCAGCCCAGTCAGGAGCCATCGCAGAGATTTTGAAGGCAAAGAAGGTCGGCATTCTATATAACAGCGTCTCTGCAACCGCCGAGATCGCGGAACACGTGAAGGCTCAATTGACTGGCGCAGGCATTCAAGTCCCCGTCTTCGAGAAATTTGAGAAAGGGACGACAAATTTCAAGCCCATTCTGCTGAAGCTCAAAGACGCGGGGTGCGATGTTCTTCTCGTAGAGGGATATTTCCCGGATTATGTGGGAACGATAAAGGATGCCAGAATCATTAAGCTCCCGGTAAAGGCATACGTTGGCGCATGGGGCATTGGAACACCGGAGTTTACCAGGGAGCTCGGCCCGATGAGCGAGTATGTATACGGCACATCGGTGTGGGAGATGGGAACAGCCCCAAAAGAGGCCAAAGAAGAAGAGGCCGCATTCGTGGCCGAATATAAGGCCAAGTTTAATGAGGAACCCTCTTACATTGCCATGCTGGGCTATCTTTCGGGGAAGTTCATGCTGGAGGCAATTCGCAAGGGCGGCGGGGAATCAGGGGCGTACAGCCCCGAGAAGACCCGGTCTGTCTTGCGAGCATTGGACACCATGAGCCCGATAGGCCGTGTCGCGTTTGACGAGAAGGGAGACCCCAAATACTTCGTGGCCGTTCTGTTTCAGACCCAAAAGGGGAAACAGGTCGTAATTTACCCCAAGGACCGCAGTACCGGCTCAGTTGTGTATCCGGCGGTGCCCTGGGGAGGCAAGTAAGGCAGGGGTCGCCGGCATTTACGGTGATCAGATGCGTTTGAAAGCCAAGATGGACAAGAGGGTAGGGTGTTGACTTCCATAACCTCCATCGTTCAGTCGATCCTTTCCGGCGTCGTAGAAGGGACCGACTATGCCCTATTTTGCCTGGGATTGGCCTTCGTGTTCGGCATCATGCGGATCATCAACTTGGCCCACGGTGAATTTCTCGTGCTGGGAGGCTACATTGCCTATTGGCTACTGGTTAAATGGGGCATCAATCCTGTGCTTGCAATCCCCATTGCTGCGGGAGCGGCAGGCGGAACAGCCCTGCTAAGCTACCGGATATTTCTTCAGAGGATCAGGACTGGCTCAGAACTCAACACACTTATCTTGACTTTCGGTCTGGGAATTTTCCTGGCCAATCTCTTTCTCCAGCTATGGACTGCCGACATCCGAACCATCGGGGTTGACTGGATGGAACAGCCCCTGACGCTTTTCGGGATCTACATTAGTCTAGGGGAGATCACAGCTGTCACGATTTCGCTGGTGGTGATCCTCGGACTGCACTTCTTCCTGACGCGCAGCAAGATGGGCATGGCCATTCGCGTAACAGCGATCGACCGCGACTCGGCAGCCCTGGCCGGGATCAACGTGGAACGTGCCGATCTGATGGCTTTCTGTATAGGCGGGGTGCTGGCCGGTGTAGGAGGTCCGCTTCTGGGGATGCTCGCCCACATCAGTCCCGGGGCCGGAGTGGCGATTACGGTAAAAGCTTTCATCCTCACGGTTTTGGCCGGGGTCGGTTCCATTCCTGGATTGATTGTTGCGGGCATAATCTTGGGGGTGGGAGAGGCCATGACCGTCACCTTTGTAAACGCCTCGTATGGAGAGTTGTTCGGCTTTGTGCTCTTTCTCCTGATCCTGCTGATCCGCCCACAGGGGCTCTTCGGAAGGAGGCTGTAAATGCCGCACTTCCGGGGGCCCTTGGTATCCGAGGCAACGGCCGCTTCTGTGGTATTGGGGATAGTTCTGATCATACCCTTTGTGCTCTCCTTCAATCCTTATTACGTAAGTATATTCATTTCCGCCCTGATACTGGGGTCGGTATCCATAGCCTGGAACCTCCTGGCGGGAGTGTGCGGCCAGGTTTCATTCGGCCATGCCGCGTTCTTTGGGATCGGAGCTTACGCCTCGGCAATCCTTGTCACCAAGTGCGGATGGGATCCTTATACCTCGATGCTTGGGGCAGGGTTGTTCGGAGTTCTGGGATCGCTGTTGATAGGACTCCCCGCGTTTCGCCTCCGAGGTCCATACTTTGCCATGGCTATCCTAGGTTTTGCCGAAGTGGCGAAGCTCGTGACCGTGAATCTGACATGGCTCACCGAAGGCTCGCAGGGAATCATGAACATCCCTCCACTACCTGCGATTCATTTAGGTTTTCTGACCTTGGATTTCCACATTTCTAGGACCACTAATTATTACATGGCCGCAATGCTTATGTTTGCCATTTATCTTACAGTCTATTTCATCCGCAGGTCTAATGCCGGCTTGGCCATGTCGGCAGTCCATGGCGACGAAGAGACAGCAGCCGGTATCGGCGTTCATGTCGTCAAGACAAAGGCATTGGCCCTGGCCGTCTCCGCCTTCTGCACGGCGATCATGGGGGCGTATTACGCTCATTACGTCCGCTTCCTGTCGCCCGATACGGCTTTCGATGGGTCCTGGTCTGTAATGCCGATTGTGGCATCCCTCTTCGGGGGAATGCAAACCCTTATCGGGCCTATGGCTGGGGCGCTGGTCATCACCGGTCTTGACGAGTTTGTTTTCAAGAGATTCTTCGAGACCGGCCACAAACTTTTCTTTGGGTTGCTCCTGGCCGTGGTTATTGTCTGGGTCCCTACAGGGCTGTTGGGCAATCGAGTCAGAAGAACCTTCCATGGAGAGAAAAGATGAAATCCGTTCGTGTTCCGGTCCACGTCCCCGCGGAATCCCTGACCTTCCCGCTACGGCAGGCAGCCGAGCGTTTTCCCGACAAAGTGGCCGTAGTGGAACCAGAGGTCGAGGGGCGAGAATGGACGTACCGGATGCTCGAAGCGCAGTCCTCCGCGTTGGCTGCTTCCCTGGCGGACCTGCAAGTAAAACCGGGCGACCGAGTCGCACTGTGGATGAAGAATAGTGTTGAATACATTCTGTCATTCTACGGAATCATGAAGGCGGGCGGAGTGGTGGTACCGGTGAGCACGCATTACGGCGAGCGCGAGCTGGCTCATCAGTTGCAGGTGACCGGCGCAGTGGGTATTATCGCGACTGAGGAGCGATTATCCCAGGCGTCAGAGCTCATGGCCGGATCCTCGGGCCTACACTTCATCGTGTCGGACAGCGGAGTGGCGCCACTTTCCGGCGGGCCTATACCTTTTCATTCGCTTCTTACCGGAACCAAAAGGGTGGATCGGTCCGTGGGAATTGTCCAGCAGGATGCGCCTGCGGTTCTTCCTTTTTCCAGCGGGACTACAGGGTTGCCCAAAGGGGTCATGCTCACTCATTTCAACCTCCTTCACAACCTTTATCAGGTGGTGCAGGCCCACGAAGTGACGCCGGACGACACATTACTGAACCAGCTTCCTTTCTTCCACATTTACGGGATGACCGTGCTAATGGGTGCGGCTGTTTTGGGAGGGGCCAGGCAGGTGGTTGCAAGCCGTTTCCGCCCCATAGATGAGTTCCTTTCTCTGTTCGAGAAGTATCGTCCGACCCTCTTCTTCACGGTGCCGCTGATCCTTCAGGAGTTTTGCCACCATCCAAGAGTCCCGGACATGGACTGGAGCACTCTCAGGTACGTGAACACAGGGGGGGCACCCCTTGCTCCGGAGTTGCAGGAGCGTTTCACACAAATCACGGGTGTGCCCGTCATCCAGGGCTACGGGCTTACGGAATCCTCGCCCACGACCCACGTAACACCACTAAATAAGATCAAAGTCGGATCTATCGGTACTCCCTTGTCACTCACGGAGCATAAAATCGTGTCCCCGGAAACCGGCGAGGAAGTGGAGATCGGACAAGTGGGAGAGCTGTGGGTGCGGGGACCACAGGTGATGAGGGGATATTATAATGACCCGCATGCCACATCCCACACATTGGTTGACGGTTGGCTGCGAACAGGAGACCTGGGACGGCAGGATGAAGACGGGTACGTGTACATTGTGGATCGGCTCAAGGAGTTGATTAAATGTAAAGGCTTCCAAGTGGCCCCCGCAGAGATCGAGCACATCCTCCTGGGACATCCCGATATTCTCGATGCAGCGGTAATCGGCGAGCCTCATACTGTGCAGGGAGAAGTGCCTGTGGCGTACGTGGTGATCCGTGACGGGTCAAACATGTCCCCGGACGCGGTCATCGAATACGCGGCTGCCGGTATGGCAAAGTACAAAAGGCTCTGGAAGGTGCTGTTCACCGAGGCGATTCCTCGCAGCCCCGCCGGCAAAATCCTTAGAAGAGTGCTGAAAGAGTCACACGTCCAAACTAAGTAAATCCCCATTGGAAAAAGCGGGCTTGCTTAAAGTTCTGCGCGAGCGATCCAGATTTGACTTAAGCAAGGAGGCATGATAATATTACCCTGTCTAAATACTTGGTTGCAGGAATAACCTAATGAAGAATCTACTTATGGCAGGTAGTATGATTTTCGCGCTGATAATCCCAGCCCTCGCCCTGGCGGAAGAGCAGGTAAGGGACAGTACGGGCCGCGTCGTCGAAATAAGGCAGTCTTACGGAGGGACATCATACGCGTATGATGGAAATAGGAACCCGATTTACACCGCTACGGTCGTGGAGGGCGGAAAGGATGCACTTGATTACCGGGACCATCATGGCGTGCACATCGGAATAGCCGTCCCCGGGACAGCTCAGGACCTCCAACACAAGTGGGGGAGGGGACTGTTCCACCCGGATCAAAACCCCGCGCTAAAATGATACGGGAGGCATGTCTCAGCGCATATTTGCCAAGAAAAGCAACGCTCCTCTCGTGAATTGCGAAAAGCCCATGTGCTCTGGTCAGGTATCTGAGGAGTGAGCAATATGCTTTTGCTGGGTTTTGAAGCCCACTCCTCACCCGACCGGGGACTTTTTCCTCCTGTCCCCACACATGGGCTTGGTGGAAGGGAAACTTCCAACTCTGACACCCATTCTGACACTCTGGGTGTGTCCACCACCTAAGTTGGTGGAATACAGAAACAACCCCTGCTTGGCAGGGATTCTTCTAATTTCCTCCCCCTCCATTTGTTAAGTCACATCAGACTGATTTTGGTTCCCGCCAGGTTGCTCCCAAAAAAAGAAAAGCCCCCGGCAAAACCGGCGGGCCTGCACTCACGAGTCTTGGAAGTGACCCGCTGAGGCGATACATTGAACAGCACGAGATTAACAAAATGCCGTCAAAGAAAGCAAGCTTTATTTCACCGCGACAGCCTCGCCACACGCATCAATTAACCCCCACGTCACATTAATGTATTACATAAAGCATTATATATAACATATTGCATTACTGTATGATATGTAGTATGTTTTCCGTTATGCCTAGTGCCCGTCCACTTTATTTTCGGGCGGCGGGAGGTTGCGTTGAATTTTGACGAGGCCCTCCAACTATTCTTACGGCACCTTGCAACAGAGAAGGTTCGCTCTACAGAGACGGTCCGAGCGTACGCTGCGGATCTTCAAGGTTTTCGCCAACATCTGGAAGCCTCCGGCGGGTCAAAGCAGTTGAAACGAGTGGAAGGGATCGACCCCTTTCATGTTCGGGGATTTCTGGCGACCCGATTCGGCCGTATCAAGAAAGTTTCGGTTGGACGCAAGCTTGCGGCCATAAGGACCTTTTTTCGATTCCTTGTCAGGGAGCGGATCATCTCGAAGGATCCTGCCGCCGGAATTAGGGCGCCTAAGAGTGAGAAGCCTTTGCCAAAGGCGCTGAGCGTTGACGAGATTGACCGTTTTTTTTCTCGCAACCCGGAGATGAAGCATCGCGATCTAGCTGCGTTCGAGCTGCTATATTCCTCCGGCCTTCGTGTGGGGGAGCTGACGTCACTCAAAGTTCAAGATGTGGATCTCAACAATGGCTGGGTTCGAGTTATAGGTAAGGGGAATAAGGAGAGATACGTGCCGGTCGGTTCCCGCGCCGTGATCGCCGTGCAGGCTTACCTTCCTGTGCGCGCCTGCCTTGAAACCCAAAGAGGCGGCCTGCACGCGAGTGGAGCCTTGTTTCTGAATTCACGGGGAGGGCCGTTGTCTTCCCGCAGTATCCGACGTATACTCAAATCGTACCTTGATAGCGCCTCCCTGGCAAGGGACGCCTCGCCCCATGCATTTCGACACTCGTTCGCCACTCACTTGCTTCATGGGGGAGCTGATTTGCGGTCGATTCAGGAGTTGCTCGGGCATGCCAGTCTCTCCACAACGCAACGGTACACGAAATCAGACCTGCGCCGCCTAATGGAGGTTTACGATCGATCTCACCCGAGGAGTGGAGCCCCAAAGAAAAATGAAAATGAACGCTGAGAAAATTCGTTCCACGACCGTTCTCTGCGTGAGGAGTGGCGGCAAGGTAGTGATGGCTGGTGACGGCCAGGTGTCCCTCGGGGACACGGTGGTAAAACATTCCGCACGCAAGGTCCGGCGTCTGGGGAAGGGCGACAATGTCCTCGCCGGCTTCGCCGGGTCCACCGGAGACGCCCTGACGCTGCTGGAAAAATTCGAGCAGATGCTTGAAAAGTATTCAAATAACCTCACGCGGGCCGCGGTCGAGCTCGCCAAAGAGTGGCGGACCGACCGGATGCTCAGGCGGCTGGAAGCCCTGCTCATAGTCGCTGACACGGAGAAAACCCTGCTCCTTTCCGGAAACGGCGATGTGGTGGAACCCGACGACGGTATCATTGCAATCGGTTCGGGAGGGAATTATGCTTTGGCAGCCGCACGAGCGCTGTCCATGCACACCGAGATGGGGTCGGCTGAAATCGCTCGAGTAGCCATGGCAATAGCAGCCGAGATCTGCGTGTACACCAACGATAAGCTGGTAATGGAAGAACTGGAAACTGAAGCCGGTTAAGAAAAGACCGGACTGAAGGTCACGAGAAAATATGGAAACCTTTACACCTCGAAAGATAGTCGCGGAACTCGATAAATATATCATCGGCCAGGACAGGGCCAAGAAGATGGTGGCCATCGCTCTTCGGAACCGTTGGCGCAGGAGGCAAGTGCCGGAAGATCTGCGTGATGAGATCGCCCCGAAGAACATCATCATGATCGGGCCAACCGGTGTCGGGAAGACCGAAATCGCTCGTCGCCTGGCGAAGCTTGCGCAATCCCCCTTCCTGAAAGTTGAGGCCTCAAAGTTCACGGAAGTAGGTTACGTTGGGCGTGACGTCGAATCCATGATCAGGGACCTCATGGAAATCGGCATCAATATGGTGAGGGAAGAGGAGTACGAGGCGCTCCGCCCAAAAGCAGAGGAACAGGCTGAAGAGCGGCTGCTGGACATTCTTCTACCTATGCGGTCGCCTCGCAAGTTGCGTCGCTCGCAAATTGGCCCGTTGCAGCAAGAGGCGAGCGATGAGATGGAGGTAGCCCAGCGCACCCGCGAAAAATTTAAGAAGATGCTACGCAACGGCAGGCTGAACGACCGAGAGGTTGAGATCGAAACACAGGTTAACGCAATTCCGGTGGTGGAGGTTTTCTCCCCCGGTGGAATGGAGGAGATGGACATCAATCTGAAGGATATGTTCTCCAATATCTTCCCCGGCAAGTCCAAGAGGCGCAAGGTGAAAGTGCCGGAAGCGCTCCATATTCTGGTTCAGGAGGAACTCACCAAGCTCATCGACACCGACAAAGTGACGAAAATGGCCAGGGAGAGGGTCGAGCAGACCGGCATAGTGTTCGTTGACGAGCTTGACAAGATCGCCGGATCCCGTTCAGCGCAGTATGGCCCCGACGTCTCAAGGGAAGGGGTGCAGCGGGACTTACTTCCGATAATAGAGGGGTCTAGCGTCAACACGAAACACGGCGTGGTAAGAACCGATCATATCCTTTTCGTAGCCGCCGGAGCGTTCCATGTTTCAAAGCCGTCAGACCTGATCCCGGAAATTCAGGGCCGATTTCCACTGAGGGCAGAGTTGTCGGCGCTCACTCGCCAGGATTTTGTACGTATTCTTACGGAACCTAAGAACGCTCTTGTAACCCAGTACGAAGAGCTGCTCAAGACTGAAGGCGTTGTGCTTGAGTTTGAGGAGCAGGCCATTCTGGAAATTGCGACCATGGCCGAGGAGGTCAACCTGCGCGCTGAAAACATCGGTGCGCGACGTCTCCACACTATTATGGAGAAACTCCTTGAAGAGGTCTCCTTCGAGGCTCCGGACATGCAAGGAGTGACAGTACGAATTACTCCGGACATGGTCCGTGAGAGGCTACGCGACATAGCCAAGAGCGACGACCTGAGCCGGTACATACTTTGACACTGTCTCGGCGCCATCGGCAACGAGAATTCTCAGGATAGATAGGCCGGAAGGGGAGGTGATTCCCCTCCGGACAGTTCCTCATTATTTCTTGGAAGCCGCCGCGCGTTTTGAAGCTTTGAGCGGGTTGACTTTTAGATTCGTTTCGACTGCCTTGCGTTCGAGGTGGGTAGCGAAGTTGCAGGAACCGCGGGCCCATTTTGAGGCAGGATTGGGAGCGACGGCGCAGAAGATACCTTCATCAAAGGTGACTGTCCTGGAGCATCCCTCGCATGTGTCGACGACCGAATGGCAACGGCCGCCGTTGAAATTGCACCCTTTACTGGTCATGAATGCGCACTCGATTCCCTTTTTCAGGGTTATGCACTGCATTTCTTTTCCTCCGGTTGTAATTTAGGGGGTGGGGGGAGAATCCGGCCCTCCCTATTGTTGAACTTCTTAGTATACCATTTGGCGGGCAAAGTTCAACACGATTTTGCTGTAGAGCAAACTTTTTCTGATGTCCTTGTTGCGGATTGGGGTCAGTCCTGATCCACCGGCTCTTTGCAGCTACGGCACCGCTTGGCGCCCCGGAAGAGTTCATTGCCGCAGTGCGGACAGTGATAACGATCTATCTCTTGCTCAACCCACTTTTCGGTTCCTAACTCCCTCCAGATCGGGATAGCCCGCATAATTACTTTCTTTCCCACGGGCACAGGAAAATTGTCAATCAGAGTGCATGGCCAGGAGTCACACTGGTGGCAGCCCTCATAATTCTTTTCTTGAGCGCACGAGCGGACTGGACAGACCTCACAATACTTAAAGCGCTGATCAGAAAGGCAGCCGTTACAAGCTATTTCGTCAGGGGACACGCCGTAGACGGGGGCCAATCTCTCCTTAAATTTTTCGTTGTTATCGCGGTGAGCCATCAAGATGCTGCAAACACCGCAATATAAGCCGCACGGCGACAGCAGGTCTTCTCGTCTCATGGTTCCCTCCTGAGTTGAAAACGCTCTTTAGGAGGATCTTTTCGGAATGCAACAGGATGCACCAACCCGAAGAATCGGCTAATAAACGAAAGGAGTAACTCCCGCTGCCCCGCGTCAGTAGCAGACAATTTGCCGAGGAATACGCGGGAACTCACAGCGCATCCTAGTGCTCTCGCCCACGCCGAAAGCGAAGCCCCGCTTTTACCCTCGCCTTGCCCTCTCTCTGTCGGCCTTTTCTCTACGCAGGAAAGCCCTTTTCAATTGCCAGTCCTTGAATTTGTTGTAAGCCGGCTCCCAGATTAGCAGAGCACCGACAACGAACAGAATTGCCGCGAACAGGATTAGGTAGGGCCCTTCAAGATCTTGCACCTTTCCACACCTGAGCCAATCATAGATTACCTATGAATATCGGAACGGCAACTCCTCGTCAAGATTAGATTTAGAGATGTGTCTTGTAGTAATATGGGAGCGCCGCACGGTGGTCAGGTTTTAAGCCAGGCAAGTATTTTTGCAAAACCGGGTCTCCCCAGCCGGTTCTCGGACGATCTGCTGAGGTCAGAGGCGTGAAACGACGCGTGTACATGGATGAGTGGGATTCCAAATGACACCCATCTTGACACCACATTGGAAACTAGTGCCCAAGTGATGAAATCTGCAATCAAATCCCCCCTCCGCGTGTACATGGATAATGCGGCCACAACCTTTCCCAAACCTCCGGGAGTGGTCCAGGCGATGGTTCATTTCATGCAAAATATAGGGGCCAACCCCGGCAGATCAAAGCACGACCTCTCCATGGAGG
>JBKQMK010000539.1:0-4035 GCA_052146735.1 Desulfomonilaceae bacterium
CTTTCGTTAACTTTAGGTGCGTAACTGACTGATATGATTTAACCACACAAACTGTCATAGGTCACAGTGGAAAATGCAATGCCCTAACATACCGATATCACATCAAAGTAAACCGGACAGTAGTGGCAAATAGGAGACTTATTGACGGGGGAAACGACCAGACCTCGAAAATAGTTTGCGATTGTGCATTCGCGTCATTCGGAACCACGCGAGAATCGGCCACCCCGATGAAAGTCAAGAAAGAGTCTGGATTCCGGCGTTCCTCGGCATGACGAGTCCGAGGCCTGCCTCGGTGCGCTATCCGGGGTTCGCAGGGACGACTCGAATCCGCCGTCCGGCCCGTTACAACCGATTAACAACCTTCCTCAATTTGGCTTGCACCTCATTGGCCAAATCTCTCAGACCAGGATTGTTGACGGCCTGCATTGATGCAATCGGGTCCACAGCAGAGACTTCTACCTTTCCGTCCGCGGTCTCCTGAACGATTACGTTGCAAGGCAACATTACCCCGATCTTGTCTTCGGCTTGCAGGGCCTTGTAGGCAAGGGGAGGGTTGCACGCGCCGAGGATTCTGTATTTTCGGAAATCAACATCGAGTTTTTTCTTGAGAGTCTGCTGAACATCGATTTCGGTAAGTATTCCGAAGCCCTCTTTTTTCAGCTCTTCCGTGACTCGCTCAACTGCCTGGTCAAAGGAAAGTTCCATTGTTTTTCCAATATAGTAGCTCATTATCTTGTCTCCTTACCCGCCTCAAACAGGCTACGGTCAATCCTCTCGCGCGGAATTCGCACTTTTCGCGGGAGTCGGCTGAACTCGCCTTCGCTTAAGAAAATAGATCGCTCCTGAGACACAAAGGAGTGCGGTGAGTATGAGGGCAATGGTCTCACCATGCCTCCCGATGTGCTTCCACTGCTCCCCAAGTAAATACCCGAGTGAAATGAACGTCACCGACCAGATCAATGCACCGGCATATGCGAATAGAGCAAATGCCGGGATACGCAGCTTTACTGTTCCGGCCACGATCGCTATCAGGTGTCGAAAACCGGTGAGGAAATACCCAAACACGAGGGTCCATTTGCCGAAACGCTCAAACCACGCGTTGATCGACTTCAGCTTCTCCGGTGTAACATGGACTCGATTCCCGAACCTGTCGATAAGGCTGATTCCTACGACTCGGCCGATGGTGTAGCTCAGGCTGATGCCGCACACGCTACCCATGAACGCGGCGATGACGGTTGGACCCGGCTGTAAGTGCCCCTTGAATATGAGGTACCCTGCGCAGGTCATTATCAACTCATCGGGAAACGGCACACCGACAATTCCGAGCATCAACAAACAAAAAAGGCCTATATATCCGTATTGGATGATCCAGTTTAGGATTGTCTGCGAGGAAATTTCCATTATCCATGCATCTCGTGGATCACCGCCAGGAAGGAAAGGCTTTGCTGCCAATTCCCCCCTCTCCCCCCTTTAGAAAAGGGGGAATGGGGGAGGTTGGCAGTGAGACGGAATCTCCGCCTGTTCTCATTATTTGAATCTAACTCAAATCCATCATTAATGCCTGGTCATGCTCTAATCCAGTTGCGATCCCAGGAAGATGGTCGAGGACCCCCTCTGAATCTTCAAGCGAATGACCTTATTCTTCTTGGCGTCCGTGACCGCCTGGTTGAACGCTGAGACATCGGAGGCGGCCTTGCCGTCAATCTCCAGGATCACGTCGCCTTCATGGAGTCCCATTCTGCTTGCCACACCGTCAGGATTTACTTGCTTAATCGCAAGCCCGACGCCTTCTTTAAGGCCCATTTTTTCAGCCGCAGCCGCGGGAACCTTTTCGAGGGTGACTCCCAGGTCGGTTGATGTAGCGGCGGCACCGCCCGCTTGACCGCCTGAGGATTCAGCCAGCGCTTGCGCAGTGCGTTCGCTTACGGTGGCATTCACGTCAAAGGTCTTCTTGTCTCTGTACACGGTCAACTTCACCGCGGTTTCCGGTTTTAATTGTCCTACGAGGTTCTTGAGCTCCGCGGCCCCTGTAACCTCCTTTCCGTTGAACTTCAAAATGACATCCCCAGCCTTGATGCACGCCTTTTCAGCAGGGCTACCCGCGATGACTTGTGCCACAAGTGCTCCATTGGTCTCGGATAAACCAAAAGATTTGGCCAGAGATTCGTTAAGGTCCTGGATATTCACCCCCAGCAGTCCTCTGGTAACCTTGCCATGCTTAATCAATTGATCCATCACGATTTTGGCGGAGTTGGAAGGAATTGCAAAGCCTATGCCTTGATAGCCGCCGCTGCGAGTTGCTATTGCCGTGGTAATCCCTATCACTTGGCCCTCAATGTTAACCAAGGGGCCTCCGGAGTTGCCGGGGTTAATGGCAGCGTCGGTCTGGATGAAGTCTTCATAACCGATGATGCCCACGTTGGTGCGGCCCGTGGCACTCACTATACCTGACGTAACGGTCCGGTTAAGCCCGAACGGATTACCTACAGCCAAGACGACCTGTCCTGTCCGTAGTTTCGAGGAATCGCCGAATGTGACCGCCGGAAGACCGGTAGCGGGGATTTTGATTACCGCAATGTCGCTGTCCGGATCGATCCCGATCACTTTGGCCGTGTAGGTCTTCTTGCCGCCCATTGTAACCTTGATTTCGTCCATCTCCTTTACTACGTGGGCATTGGTGAGGATCATCCCGTCGGCAGAGACAATGAATCCGGAGCCCATTGCCACCCGCGTGGGACCACCCTGGCGTCGAGGCTGTTGTTCCTTGAATTGCTTCCCGAACTCATCTCCAAAAAACTCATGAAACGGGAAATTCTTGAAAAAGGGCTCCATGCCTTCGCCCATAGCGGCGGGTCCCCCTTTCTTGGTCGAACTGATGTTTACCACCTCAGGAGTGACCTTCTCCGCGACCTGAACATAGGCGTCGTCGAGTTGCTTCAACGCTGGAGGCGCCTGGGCCTTCACGGCGGTCCCCATGGTCCCCAATAGAAAAACAATCGCCAACATCACGGTCGGAGTAAGACGTCTCCTGAAACTAAGCTGATTCATTTTCATTTCTCCTTCTTCAATCAAATCTTCGAGATTAACTCCTTCTCCATACGGAAAGACAAGGGCAAGAGTGCTCCGAAAAGAAGGGCGCGGTCCTCCTGAGCGAAGGTCTACCCCCAAAGCTCAATTCGTCTAGTGAATTTTCTTGTAAGACCGGAACGGTAGAAGTGCTGGATTGCTGGGCGGGGCCTCCTACCTTACAAAAGGCATCAAGACCCGACGCGCCCCTCAGAAAGATACCCCACCAAATGAAGTGATTTATCGGCATTGAGGCCGGTCCTCTATTATCTCCAGTCGAGAATGAAGGTAATTGGTCCTTGAACAATCTTTAAATTTGGAATCAGTCCACCGGGACATAATTTACCTCTGAGCTAACGATAGCTGACACCATCTCATTTGGTTTGTTCCACGGGCTGCTTCTCCGGACCAAAATATGCACACCCGCGAACACGGTCGTTGCAAACCACTCACCTAGTCTCTTCATTCGAGGGAGACACCCTTTTCGCAAATTTTAATAGGTGAGACATCTCTAAGAGGCGGTAGTTTCCTAGCGGGCGTAGGTGACGGGGATAAAGGCGAGACGGTGGATGAGAGTTCAGAAATTCAGTTGGAGAGGTCTCTTGTCAATCATGACCAAGAGCCTGGAAGGCTGTCTTTGGATTTGCCTCTATCAGGCAGAGACGTCAGGGCGCGGTTGAGGATTGCCGATGGCCCTGGATATTTGTTCCTTAGTTGCAACGAGAATGCCTGCACCGGTAAGTAGGCTGGCTTCTTCAGCTTGCTCCACAAAGTCCCTGAAACAGTGTGTGTAAGCATGGGCCGGTCCCATGAGAGCGTCGATGCAATCCAGCGCCTGCTTTCTCCAGTGGGTAAATGCCACCATGTCAAAATCGCTGTCAATTACATGCCATCCTGCTTCAATCAAATTGTCGACCAACTGTTCGAACGACACGCCAGGCCTCCTTTCATTGAATCAACGATGAAGTC
>JBKQMK010000540.1:0-5873 GCA_052146735.1 Desulfomonilaceae bacterium
GTTCGCGTCCCTCCACACGACAGAATTCGAAATTCACCGGCCCGCCCAACCTGGGGCAACGAATCTGCTTTTCCTCATAAGGAGGATTGGAAGAAGGTGTCTTCATGCGACCTCCGTCGTCGCCCCAGATCGAATCCGGTTAGAATAGGTAATCTGTACGCCAATATTAACAGAATTGTGGACGCGGGTAAAGATCGGCCCTGAAAGGGGCCGAGCGATTCGGAGAGGGTGAGGGGATAAAATGCATGTGAGCCTCAATCGCGGCACGATGAGGCTGGCATATATTCAATTTTTGGCAATGGCTCTAAAATACAAAAAACTGCGGGGCTGTTCCAGAGACCAACCCCGCAGCCGTCTGAGCGATCATCAAAAATGACGATCAAATCTTTGGCTTCGGAAATCCTTCCAAGGCCTTGAGAGCCTCCTGGATCTCTTCCATCGGGAGTTCGTAGTCAAAGAGCTTGCCCTGGAAATACGCGTCGTATGCGGCAAGGTCTACGAGGCCATGACCGCTCCAATTAACGAGGATAGTCTTCTGCTTTCCTTCTTCCTTGGCTTTCTTTGCCTCTTGTATGACAGCCGCCAGCGCGTGATTGGTCTCGGGCGCGGGTATGAAGCCTTCCGTCCTTGCCCAGGTCACCCCTGCGCTGAAGGTTTCCAATTGATG
Organism: Desulfomonilaceae bacterium; assembly: GCA_052146735.1. Lineage (GTDB taxonomy): Bacteria > Desulfobacterota > Desulfomonilia > Desulfomonilales > Desulfomonilaceae > CAWBBA01. Next base: position 668 of record JBKQMK010000540.1, read on the forward strand.
TACGGCTCGCGGTTCGATGAGACCGTCCATGATCAATTGGCTCACCAGAGGGGCCATGCCGTGGTAACGCAATCCCCCCGCGTGAATGGGAGCCGGCACAAATGAATGCCCCAGCGTGTGCATGGGGAGCAACGGGGTCATCTGAACTGTGTCGCCGAAGTCGTAAGCAAACGGACCTTTGGTCATGGTGGGGCAAGAGGTTGGTTCGACAGCGATGATGTGGACCTGTTTCCCAGCGATCTTGTCTCGCAGGAACGGGAAGGCGCAGCCTGCGAAGTTGCTCCCACCCCCTGCGCAGCCTATAACGATATCCGGGTAGTCCCCGGCCTTGACAAGCTGTTTTTGAGCTTCCTGACCGATGATCGTCTGGTGAAGAAGCACGTGGTTTAACACGCTCCCCAGGGAGTAGCGCGTAGGCGGGCGACCCTGGGCTTCACTGGTCACCGCGTCTTCCACTGCCTCGCTGATTGCAATGCCGAGACTGCCCGGAGAATTGGGGTCCTGGGCAAGAATCTTGCGGCCGGCCTCGGTTTCGGTGCTGGGGCTGGGAATACAGGTCGCTCCCCATGTGTTCATCATGAGGCGCCGATAAGGCTTCTGCTCATAACTTACCCGGACCATGTAGACCTTAGCTTCCAGCCCGAATTGATTACAAGCGAAAGCCAAAGCACTCCCCCATTGCCCGGCGCCTGTCTCAGTGGCGATTCTCTTGATACCGAAAACTTTGTTGTAATAGACCTGGGGTATGGCTGTGTTGGGCTTGTGACTCCCGGCCGGGCTAACGCCTTCGTTCTTGTAATAAATCTTCACCGGGCAGTTTAGGAATTTCTCCAGATGGACCGCACGATGCAGAGGAGTAGGACGCCATATCAGCAGTTTTTCCACGACTTCATTCGGGATGTCGATCCACCTCTCCTGGCTCACTTCCTGCTCGATAAGATTCATAGGGAAAACAGGGGCCAAGTCCTGGGGGCCGAGGGGCTGACCGGTGCCCGGATGCAAAGGAGGCTGCATGGGGTTAGGCATGTCCGCCGCGATGTTATACCATTGGCGGGGCATCTCGTCTTCGCTAAGTAAAATCTTTACCGACATAGGCATCTCCCTCCTGCTGTTTGTGGTACGGCTTTGCCTTTCGTGTACATTGGAAACGAAAGGGCATGCTCACGGATGGATGATTGACCAAACTGCACAGTCATGCCCGGTCCTTTAGACTAGGGCAGAATATATACGGTCACACCAGGACGGGAATCAATGCTCCCACCGTGCGATTGGCTTGGGGCAAGAAAACGCGAAGATGATTCTACTTTCAAACTGAGTCCCCGCGCAAGACTTTTCAACTGGGTCAAGAACTTGACATAGGTCGGAGGCTGTAAGGTAAACTGGGGTTCGGAACCTGTAAGGTTTCCGGCAACTCTGCTTCGGCAGAATGTAGCAGATTTCCTTGACGAAGCCATTTTTCGTTATTGAGGGGTTGAGCAAATGAAGATAGTCGCCATTTTGGGAAGCCCTAGAGGGAAGAGTAACAGCACGGCCTTGGCCAGGACCATTCTTCAGCGGGCTGGCGGACTGGGAGCAGAATGTCAGGAGGTTGTTTTGAATAAGCTCCAGTTCAAGGGTTGCCAGGGCTGCGAAACCTGCAAGACGAAGCTGGACCACTGCGTCGTCAACGATGACCTCACGCCCGTGTTGGAGGCCGTCAAGGAAGCGGATGCCGTTATAATGGCTTCGCCAAATTATTTCGGGGAGGTGTCCGGCCAGTTTAAGTCATTTTTCGATCGGACTTATTCCTATCTGAACCCAGACTTCAGCAGTCGCCTCAAGCCGGGCAAATCGTCGGTTTTCGTTTTTGCCCAGGGCCAGCCCGACTTGAACATATATGCAGACGTCCATCCTCGGTACCAAATGTGGCTCAAACGCTTCGGGTTTGCGAATAACTACCTTCTCCGAATGAACGGCCCTCGGTCGGCCGACTCTGTTTCGCAGAGGCCTGATCTGATCAGCCAGGCTGAAGACATCGCTAGGCAACTAATGTCACACGCTTCCTGGAAAGCAGGATGACGGGCAACTTGCAGGTTCTACCGTGTACATGGCGCCATAATTGTGAAAGGCCGCGCCAAAATGCTCCAGATCGAGTGAGAGTAGCAGGTCATTTTGGCTTCAGCGAGAGACCCGATCTTTCTCGTCCTCTTGCGGCTTAAGTTCCAAAGTCGTCTTGGCGTGCTCTTTTATTGCCTTATCACTGAACCACCAATACACATGGTCTCCTCGCATGTATGGTTCGATCTGGTCCTTCTGATGCGGATGAAATGTTCTTCCGCAGACGCCACCCGGCAGTACCGCGAGGATCTTGTCCTGATCGCCGAGGTCGGCCACCATTCGTAACGAGGCCGAAAGAATGACGTCAAAGGGCCTGTCATAGTTGTACCAGGCGCAGTAGAGCGTTTCTCTGGAACCGCCCATTGGAATCCTGCCGCTTCCTAGGAATGACGCGCCGAAACCCTCACGTCTGATCGGATTCACGAATTCTATCTGATGAACCTTGCCCCATTTCCATTCCTTACGGTCGGTACCAAACAATGATCCAAGCTGCTTGTCAGCCTGCCGAGCCGCGTGGTGGAAGAGATCATTCATGGTTTCCGTCTTGTCTTTGGTCCTCACGTCGTCAAACCACGGTGCAGATCCTGCCAGCACCATGCGCTGGAGTCTCTCTTGCCAGAAATAGCCCTCATTGAGCATGACCGTAGTCAGGTGAGGTCCCAACTCGTCCTCAAAAACCAGGCGAAAGAAATTTCGATAGATCGCCTGGAATAGGGTTGGTGCCACTTGGCTGAGATCGTCACGGTGATCCCACTCGGCCAGTATATTGCCTATTTCCTTGGTATCAGGATAGGAGATAAGAGCCTTCGCCATGATAGGGCACACTTCTTGGGCCATTTTATTCGTGGGATCCCTCTGAAATTGCCACTGCTCGTCCACCGACTTGGGCCCCGGGGCATCCAGCAGTTGTTTGAGCCTGCGGTATCTGTAAGATGCGGCAAAATGCGACGAATAGTAGTACGGGTAATCGGCATCCACCGTTTTGTGATTGCAAGTGCCCAACCATCCGCGGGAAGGATTCTCAGAATTCGGCATTTGATCGAAAGGAATCCAACCGATCCAGTTGTCCGTTGAGTCCTTGACCACGTAGGGAACTGTCGAATCCCCCTGGGACCGGATCGGCAGCTTGCCCGACACATGCCATCCTATGGTGCCATCCACGTCAGCGAACACGCAATTCAGTACAATGTAGTTCATATACCGTATGGCCTCGTGCACGTCCTTGGAAGACCTGGCGGTCAGCAACTCTTCAAAACCGATTTTAGGTCCCATGGTTTCAGCGGCTGCCCACCGCAAGGTGACAACCTTATCGGTCCGAAGCTCAGTCAGGGCTTCGGAAACCACTGGGCCTCTGCGAGTAAATCTGATATCCAAGGGTTCATATCTGTATGACGTGGCGGAGCTGCTATCTTTAATCCTGAGCGTCTCCCGGACCACTTTGAACGGCACAGATTCCGAACCCTCCTTGTACTTGGAGGGATCATCGGGATCCACAGTCTCCACATAGAGGTCCTGGCAATCGCCGTAATTGTTGGTTACGCCCATGGAGACACGATCAGTCCGGCCGATCACCATGCCTGGAATTCCTGGTACCGTGGCCCCCACCGCCCTCAGTTGGGGCGTGATAATTCCGACCGGGTACCATATACCCGGCAGTATCCTGGCATCTAGATGTGGATCATCTGCGACTACAGGCTTGCCGCTCGGCGAGAATCGCGGAGAGACGGCCCAGTTGTTACTCCCATAGCCGTGTCCCACTGTCTCTAAATACTGGAGCAGCGAGTAATCAGCTGCAAAATGAAGTGGCTCGCTGGTGCCGACTTGGGTATGGGGCCTGTCGGCCTCGTCTCGCGGATCATCGGGGTTTATATTGAGGGGAAATAGTTGAGCAGCTCTTTCCGGTCCCAGTTTGTCTACCAACATCTGGGCTATGATTTCCGTGCTCATGTTGGCTGAGGTAGTCCAACCCATGTAATAGACTATGGCAAGGCTATCGGAGACTTCCCAAATTTCCGGCTTGATGCCGGCCAACTTGAATTCGATGTGGTGCTCTTTAGGCCGCGTTCTTATGAATGCATTGACGCCATCAAGGTATTTCTGAATAAAGAGTCTTGAGTTGTTATCCAAAATTTCGGCATGTCTCTTGGCGTTGCGATGAATGCCTATTGTTCTCATACGCACGTCAATGGACTTGCCGGCGTCACCAATCAACTCGGAAATTCGACCTTCAGCCAACAATCGCGTGACTTGCATCTGGAACAGCCGGTCCTGAGCAGTGACAAAGCCCTGAGCCACGAGGCCGTCGTAGAGAGTTTCGGCACGAACATATGCCATGCCTTTCTCATCGCGCATGACCGTGACCGGCTTGCTGACACCCGGCAGAACAATGGTTCCTTCTCGTTGATATTGGTTGAGCTGCGGCAGCCAGAAAAAGATGCCTCCTGCTGCTGCTACGAGTACCGCCACCACGATCCAAAAGAGTGCTCGACCCAGTTTCAGTTTCATGATCTCCTCGATACTCCTGTATGGAGGTTATAGATGGTGTCACTCAATTTTTTGTAAGCCGTCAGCCGCAAGGAAGTCCCGCGTTCCGCGGAAAATCACAACATCGGGCGCCAAAACCGCGGACAGGAAAAATAGCTTGTGCACCGCCACATGCGCCTCGGGGGCATGCAGTCAGGCCTGTAGTGCCTTCACTCTCACTCACCTGAATGCGTTATGCCTGACCCAGGAAAAATGCAAAGGAAACATTACCCTATATCTCTGAAGTGAATGATTGCTTGTGCTTATGGGAGCACAGAAACGGTGGCCTATTCTCTGGGGACCTTGGCCGCCTTTTCTTCTTGTAGCTGCCGGAATCTCGTGTCCAGCAATTTCAGAAGCCGTTGATAAGTATTCTTTTCGGTGGGGGTTGACGCGTCACGTATTTTTTCCTCGCATAGGCGTCTCATGCCCACAATCGTCTCCAGGTCTTGAAATTCGACGACATAGGGCATGGCGGTGTCGAACTCTTTTGCTCTTACCATGCTGGCATCTCCCGCGGGCTAACAAGATTCTTTGGGTCAGCCGTCGAACTGACGTGAATCCCATGGATTCCCGGTCTAGGTTC
>JBKQMK010000541.1:0-29535 GCA_052146735.1 Desulfomonilaceae bacterium
CACACAGCATTAAGAACATATTGTGCGGACTGGAAGGGGGCGTTTACGTGCTCGACTCCGGCTTCCAGCGAGGAAAAGAGGATCGAGTCCGTGCCGGCTGGGAAATGGTCAAGAACAATGTGGCAAAGGTCTCGGAATTGGTGAAGGGAATTTTGTACGCGTCCAAAGAGAGAGAACCCGAGTACAAAGAATGCGACCCCGGCTGGCTACTGACTGAAGTTTGCGATCTGTATGAAGCAACGGCACGCGGCGAGGCGATTGAGATTGTAAGGGAATTCGAAAAGGAGATGGGCACATGTCTTCTGGACCCCTCAGGGATCCACAGCGCCCTGTCCAATCTCGTCTCGAATGCTATCGAGGCTTGCCGCGCAAGCGATGTAGCAGGCCATAGAATCACCGTGTCCGGCCGGATTGAAGACGGCGTACTTTTGATGGAGGTGACGGACGACGGAAATGGGATGCCTAAAGAAGTTGAGAGGAAGCTGTTTAACAGGTTCTACTCCACCAAAGGGTCCAAGGGAACAGGACTCGGGCTGGTAATCACTAGAAAGGTAATAGAGGAGCATGGCGGCACGATAAGGGTGGAGTCCGAACCGGATCGGGGAACAAGCTTTTTTATTGAGATACCGTTGAGATCCGCGCAAAAGCCCACTGCGCGCAGCGCGGCCGGCTGATTTCTTGTCTGAACCACAACTAGAGCAATGAAGGAGGGAACAATGCACGGAATCGGATTTTGTGCCATCTTTTCCAAGCAAGGCGACTGGGCCTTTGACTATGCCCTTTCCCTGGCGAGAAAGCACAACGCGAAACTTAACATTTTTCACTTTCTCGAATCCCCTTACACTCTACGGCGCGATGTAGTGTTCGTTGACGCGAAAAAGGAGAAGACCGCGGTCGTCACCCCTGAACTTGTCGCTGAAAAGGACAAGGAACTGCGCATCCAATATGATGATCGCCTGGGGGACTACGTCGAGGTCGGGTTTCGTCTCTGCGAAGGGGCTGACGAATGGGAACTCAAGAAATGCTTCAAACGAGGTGACTACGAGGTCCTGGTGCTAGGCTACCAAGCCAAGGGGGCCGATTTTGGGGGCACGACCACGATCGAAGAATTTGCCGCGAAATTCCACGGGCCTCTCGTTCTGGTCGGTCCAGACGCACCCGACACCTTTTACATCAACGATAAGGCAAAAGCCATGCTGGACCAGCTAGACATCCCCGAAGGCAAGTGGAAATTGCTTAACGGAGCCGGTTGACGTGCGCGGATAAGTGAACGCCACTCAAGCGGCGTTCACTTATCTGAAAACTAATGCCTAACCTCATGTCAGCAATTCAAGCTGAACTTTTCCGATAGCGGCAGATCTGGGGTTGCCAGGTAAACTCTGCCGGGATCTCCCGAAACTTTAGGATAAATAGAAAGATTTTAGCCAAGGGGGGACACCATGGCATCGCAAAATTGCTGGGACAATGTTGGTTGCGGGAAGGAAAAGAACTGTCCCGCGTACCCTAGCCATGGCCGGGCGTGCTTTGCGGTCACAGGTACCCAGTGCCGTGGTCAGCAACAAGGATCCTACGAAGAGAAGATAGGAAAATGTAGAGAACTTTGTGATTTTTACAAAGAGCTCATGGGCCTGGAACCCAAATGAAGGCGCCCGGCAGGGTTGACAGAAGTTGCTGCCGGCAGATCGGGGTCTCGTAGCTCCACGCCTTTCAGCAACCCTATATCTCCCGGTAATTCTCAAGCCACCGTATATTATTGACGGAAGCTCTGGGGGCAGATAGAGTGGCCCGATGAGCTTGGGGGAGCCCTCTTTCCTGGATCGGCTGAGGCATCTAGTCGATTATTTGGGGAGGGTACACGGTCGGCCCCAAAGGGGCTCTGATCCTACGGAGGTTCTATGAGTGAAGGACTGACAAGTCTCCGTTTTCGCCAAAACGCCGCAGAGGCTGTTGTGAACCGATCTCTGCGGGAGGCCCTACGGACAACAACAGACACATTCGCCATCAAGAGAGCACAGGGAACGGCTTCGGTTCCGATGGAAGCCTGGCGAGATGCGGCCTCGACAATTCGGATGCAGGTTCTGGATAATCTATTGGCTTACCTCGATCGCTTCTGTGCAAAAGCCACCCAGGCAGGCGCTATGGTGCATCGAGCGAAAGACAGCCAAAGCGCGAGAGACATCGTCTTCAACATACTCAAAGATCACGGCGTAAGAAGAATCGTGAAATCCAAGTCCATGGTTACGGAGGAGATCCACCTCAACACGTACCTCGAGGCTCGGGGAATGGAAGTGGTTGAAACAGATCTGGGGGAATACATAGTCCAAATTGCAGGAGAGACCCCCTCCCACATTCTCGCACCAGCCATTCATAAGAGCCGGCGAGAGGTCGGGCAATTATTTGCAGAAAAGCTCGGCGTGGACTACTCGGATGACCCGACAGTCTTGGTAAGAATAGCTCGAGATGTTCTGAGAAAAAAATTTCTTTCCGCAGACGCGGGAATTACAGGGGCTAACTTTGCCGTTGCGGACTCAGGCAGTCTGGTTATCTTCACGAATGAAGGGAATGGGCGGATGGTAACTACCCTCCCTCCACTCCATGTAGCAGTCCTCACCATCGAGAAAATCATCCCTTCGCTCGCGGACCTGCCATCGTTTATTCGCCTGCTGCCGCGGTCTGCGGCAGGACAGCCTCTCTCCAGTTATCTCTCTCTGATCACAGGAACGCGAAAGCCAGGTGAGGCAACGGGCGCTAAAGAGCTTCATATAGTGCTTGTGGACAACGGCCGGACCGAAATACTCACCGGGGATTTCCGTGAAATACTGAAATGCATACGGTGCAGTGCGTGTCTAAACGTTTGCCCGGTGTACCGCGTAGTAGGCGGTCACGCCTACGGCTCGACATATTCTGGCCCCATGGGAGTTGTTCTGACCGAGCTGCTTGATGGAATGGACAAGGCCCACCCGCTTGTAGACGCCACAACACTCTGCGGAGCCTGTGTAGACGTCTGCCCGGTACGAGTGCCGCTCTTGAAGCTGCTGAAAATGTTGCGTGAGCGCAGGGTGAGCGAAGGATTCACGCCGCCGCTTGAACGCGCGGCCATGGCCGGGTACGCTCTGGCGACAAAAACGCCCGCCCTCTTTAGTCTCGGGCAAAAGGTCTCTCAGATTTTGTGGCCGATCTTGAATAGAATAGCTGGCAAAGGCTTGTTGGACCGACTTCCACGCCCCGCGCGACGGACATTCAGGCAAAGAATTTCCTAAGTGGTCCGAATTCGTAATTCGGGTGACGCAATCTTGGATTCGAGGCCATAAAAGAGGATTCGAGACCATGGTATTGGTGGGACAGGCATCCTGCCCGTCATTTCTTGATAGACAGACAATATGCCTGTCCCACCGAAGCTTCGCAAAATACTTCACCGAACTTAGGAAACCGAGTCCTCAGCTTTCCTGCCTCTACCCCAGCACTTCCAGTGCCCTTTTCATGGCTTCCAGCAGGAGTATGACGTTTTCAGCACGGCTGTTGAAGCCCATGAGTCCTATCCGCCACACTTTTCCCGCGAGTTGACCGAGGCCGGCCGCGATTTCTATGTTGTAGTGCTGAAGGAGATAAGCGCTCACAGCCTTGCTGTCTACGCCTGGAGGCACGAGCGCTGTTGTCAGACTGGGTAGACGAAACTCTTTGTCCACGTGACACTCTATCCCCAGCTCTTTAAGCCCTTCCCATAGCGTTTCGGCATTGGCTAGGTGCCTTTCCCATCGATCTTCAAGGCCCTCCTCCGCTATGAGGCGAAGTGCTTCCCGGAACGCGTAGTTCATGTTGATTGGCGCAGTGTGGTGGTAAGTCCGTTCACTTCCCCAGTATTTCCCCACGAGGTTCATGTCCAGGTACCAATTGGCCACCTTTGTCTTTCGACTGTTGAGCTTCTCAAGTGCGCGTTCACCGAGTGTTAGTGGAGAGATCCCGGGCGGACAGCTCAGGCATTTCTGGGCGCCGCTATACGCGATGTCCACGTGCCATCGGTCAAGGAAGACCGGCGCGCCTCCGAGACTCGTGACCGTATCAAGGAGTAACAACGTGTCGAATTCACGGCATATTTTCCCGACCCCTTGCATGGGGTGAAGCGCGCCGGTGGATGTCTCTCCGTGAACGAGGCCGAGAATTGCGGGTTTGTGAGTTTCCAGGGCCGAACCTATCTCGTCGAGGGTCAAAACTTCGCCCCACGGCTTTTCTATCCGCCGCACATCGGCTCCGTAACGAGAAGCCATGTCGCAAAGCCTCTCGCCAAAGTATCCGTTTACCCCGATCAGGACCACATCCCCCGGTTCGACGCAGTTGGCAAGGGACGCCTCCATAGCCGCACTGCCGGTACCGCTGATTGGAATTGTGAAACGGTTGTCTGTTTGCCAGACGTAACGCAGAAGCTCTTGCGATTCATTCATAAGCTCGATGAATTTCGGATCCAAATGTCCCACTTCATTCATGCCCAATGCCTGCCGCACTCTAGGATGAATGTTCGACGGGCCGGGACCCAGCAGCAGCCTGGGCGGCATGTCCAGTTGAGCGGCCATGATCCGATGAGAATCATCTATTGGGTGAGTCCTGTTTTGCATTTCGAAAGCCCCATGTCTCTGCAAATGCTTCAGCTTGCCATACGACGAGCAAAACTGGATGATATGCATTCTGCCATAAGATTTCAACTTTGTGGAAACAAAGCCACAGTCCTTTTGCCGTTCCCATGCTCTCCAGGAGAAGGGCAGCCTCTGAGCTTATGATTGTTGATGTTGCCTCCCGAAGGACTCCACGTTGGTATAAGATAGAAGTTTCTGAGAAGCATAGCGCAGAATTCAATCCTTATCGAAACTAGGAGGGAAGTATGGAAGAAAAGAAAGAGACCGAAAAAAAAGAAGGGTGGCTAAATTATCTAGCCCTGGCGACAGTCATGCTGGCCTTGGGCGCAACTCTGTCCACTTTGAGAGTCGGGAGCTTCTCCAATAGGTCAATACTCAGGCAAACCCAAGCATCTGATCAGTGGGCTTACTATCAGGCTAAGAGCATCAAGGGATACCTCTATGAACTACAGAAAGAAAAACTGGAACTCGAACTCAAGGTGCTGGGGAACACCGGCCCAAAAAATACGGTTGAGGAATATGGACAAAAAATTCAGTCGTACGACAAAAAGATAAAAAAATATGATGAAGAAAAGGCCGAAATCCAAAAAGAGGCAAAGGTTTTGGAAGAGCAAAGGGACATTGCGGTAAAGCATTCCCTGGCGTTCGGATATGCTGTTATATTATTTCAGCTATCCATATTGCTTTCTTCCATAGCTGCTCTCATGAAGAAGCCGCGTGTCTGGTATCTCGGGCTGGTTTTGGGAGTAGCCGGAGCATTCTATTTTGCGAATGGCTTTTGGCTGTTTCTATGACCTTGTCAGGGATTCATTGTCGATAGCCCACAGCGGTGATTGGCTTTGCAGCCGGTGGCGTCGCTTCGAAGAGCTGGTAACCGCCGTTCGATTTGTCGGATGTTTCTTTGTCCGATGATGCAACGCTTTTTTGGGGATTTGGCAACTCAGTGATCTTCAAGGGTTGGCCTGTGTTAAGAATCTCCTTCCCCTGTACCACCACGATCGCCCCTTCTTTGAGCCCTTCTAGCACCTCCGCGTAGCGCGGATCGGTCGTACCTATTTTTACTCGGGTCAGTTGGGCCTTTTTATTCTCGTCCACCAGAAAGACTGTGTTCGTGTCATTGACGCGGACTTGCTCCATTAGAGCGCCCACTGGAACCCTCAGCACTCCCGGTATGGTTTTTACCACGATTCGCCCACGCGCAAACATCCCCTGCAGGAGCACCATGTCCGAATTGTCCAGGTAGATACGGATCTGAAAAAGACGCGCCTGACTGGCCACCGGTTGGATGTAGGTCAGTTTCCCCTTGAATATCTTACCGGGATACGAATCGACACTAACTTCTCCGTTCACCCCTTCTTTGACCACTTTTCCCACATCCAGTCGGCCCACCTCCATGTCCGAGAGGAATGCCTCCAGGTAAATCCTGCTGTAATCACTGATAAGAAACAGCTTTCCGCCTTCAGACACCCAGTCTCCCCTCTCTATGAATCGGTTGGAAAGGAGGCCGGTGATTGGGGATAACACTCTTGTTTTCTTGAGATCCTCTTTGGCCTTTGCCAGAACCGCCTTATCTGCCTCCACCTGTGCCACCGCGTTCTGATAAGAGGACAATTTCTGATCGAACTGGGTCTGACTCACGGATCCGGTCTTGAGCAGTTCCAGATTTTTCTCCCATTCGGTTTTGTTAAATGTGAGGGTGGCCTCGTCCTTTTGAAGATTTGCCTGCGCTTGATTGGCGGTTTCCCTTATCTTGGTCTCATCGAAAACCAAGAGCAATTGTCCCTCATTAACGGGCTGGCCGTCCGTGACTTCCAACGACGTCACCTGCGCCGACACCTCGGAGGAAACAGTGGTGTTAGCTATAAAAGTGAGGGTCCCGGACATATCAAGGGTGTGTTCTATGGCGCCCCGGTCCACACTTAGAACACCTACGTTCATGGGCGGAGGGGGCGGCTTCTGCTCCGGCTTTGACGAGCAAGCGGCCAATACGGTCAGCGGGAAGATCACAATCATAAGGAGCCGGTAGAAAATCATGAGAACTCCGTCATGCGCGGCCAAGAGGGACAATTGTACGGCGACAAGGCTGAGTCACGTGGCCGGGCCTGTTGCCCGTTGTCTCGATAGAGGTGTTAAGATCGCAAGCAAGAACGGCAACCGGCCAGCCGCCCCGTAGCAATAGAATTATGCCCCAGTTCTGGTTTGGTTTCAAGCAGGCTCGAACACATCCCGGTCAGAAAAAGCGTGGCGTCAGGAGAGTTTCAGGTAATCGGCGCTTGGATTCAAGGGACGCAGAGGTGAAAATAGCGATGGATATCTCTTAAAACAAAATGGTTGGGACTGCTTCATGAAGTTAGATCTTAAAGACCGTTCTAAATCTTTCCTGATCTTCTAGCAAACATGGCCGATCCAGCCCCAGGACCTGCTATTCAGGGTTCTTAAGGTCTTGCAAGACCTCGTTGAGAAGATCCGGGCTCACCTCGACCCCGTATTCTACTTGACCGATACTTTTGATCAACACGAAACGCACGCGGCCCTCAACGGCCTTCTTGTCCGCGGCCATAACGTCAACAAGTGCATCAGGGTCCGCGCTGTGCCTAACCGGCAGGCCGGTTCGGCACAAAAGAGATTCCAGCCTGTCTGGCACAGTAGACACGCACAGTCCCATTTTTTCTGAAATTCTTGCGGCGGCAGCCAGACCGACAGAGACGGCCTCACCGTGGCCCACAGTGTACTCGCTGCATTTTTCGACTGCGTGGCCTACCGTATGCCCAAGGTTCAAGACTTCGCGCGGTCCTGACTCAAAGGGATCTGCCTCCACCACTCGAACCTTGACGTTGGCCGAACGCGCAATTAGGGCGGCATCCAGTCCGGTCGCCCTATCCGAACGCTCCAGCGCCTCGAACAGTTCTGGATCACCGATGACAGCATGCTTGATAAGCTCTCCCATGCCCATCCGTATCTCTCTTTCCGGGAGCGTGGCGAGAGCCTGGGTGTCTGCAGCAACGAGAATAGGCTGTTTGAAAGCCCCTACGAGGTTTTTCCCTTCTGGGAGATCCACACCGGTCTTGCCGCCCACACTGGAATCAACCATGGCCAGAAGGGTGGTTGGGCACTGCACTAGGGCTACGCCCCGCATGTACGTTGCCGCAGCATATCCGGCCAAATCTCCAATGACCCCTCCGCCTAACGCGATGACGCCGCCGCGGCGGTCCAGTCGGCCTGTTAAAAAGGAGTGATAGAGCGAGCTTAGCTGCCCAAGGTTCTTGCTCCCTTCACCTGGAGCAACCGTGCAGACAAACGGATTGAATCCTGACCTCTCGAGTGCGCTTACAGCTTGATCCGCGTAAAGTCTCGCGACGTTGAAGTCTGTGACCACGGCTATCCGCGAGGTGAGCCCCCTGTCTCTAAGCATCTCCCCGATCCGGTCGAAGCTTCCAGGACCCACTGCTATAGTATAACCCCCACCTCCGGGAAGATTTACCGCAAGGTACCTTGAAGGGCCTTTCCCGTCCTCAACAATTTCATACACGCGGTTCACTGAATCTTCGACAGGTAGGTCCGTAGTGTTCACCTGGTATGCGAATGAAGAGTACGAAGCTTCCCGATCACGGAGAAGAGAATCTACACGCTCGGCCGGGTTTTTGCCCTCAAGCATCGGGCGGACCCCGTTATTGCCGACCCGGGCCAGGATCTCTTCGGTAGAGCACCGCAGGCAGAGGACAATACCGGCAGAACTTAAAAGCTTACGATTCTCCGGGTCCAAGGGCATTCCCCCCCCGGTGGCGATCACCGTTCCTTGCTGTGATATGAGTTCCCTGCACAGTTGCCTTTCCAGGTTCCGGAAGTGCTCTTCCCCGAGTCGGGTGAAAATTCCCGAAATGGATATTCCAGCGCGACGCTCTATTTCCAGATCCGTATCCAGAAATCTCCATCCAAGCCGCATTGCTAGCGCTTGACCTATAGTGGTCTTTCCTGTTCCCATAAAGCCCGCAAGGATTATGTTTCTGTGTGCCGTCATAATGCTTCAAAAATCTTTAGAGGTTTAGGATTAGGCCAGGTTTTCTGCGTCGCTTTCAATCGTATCCGAATTTCCAAGGAATGTTGTCCATTGTAAGGTCTTCGAGTCGGGAAGACTTGAGGCTTCGGAATCTTGGCATCATCTCTTCGAGGCTGTCTCCGCCGAGCTTTTCTATCAACGCGTCGGCCAGGACAAATGCCACCATCGCTTCAGCCACTACAGACGCCCGAGGGACAGCGCAAATGTCGCTGCGTTCGTAGACCGTCTTGACAGGTTTTCCTGTGGCCAGGTTAACAGAGTCGATCCCTTTGAGAGTCGTGCTGATGGGCTTCATAGCTGCTCGAATCAGAAGAGGGGCTCCGGTGGTTATTCCTCCTTCTACGCCTGCCGCTCGGTTCGACCCCCGTATCAACACTGTTGTCGATTCACCCCGAGCAGGGAGGATTTCGTCGTGAACATTAGAGCCCAATGCACATGCGTCTGCGAACGCATTGCCGAACTGGACCCCCTTGATGGCAGGGATGGATCCCACCGCGGCCATGAGCCTCGCAGTGAGTCGCCGATCCCATTCCACATGGCTTCCGAGACCGGGCGGGACGTTAAGTGCAACGCACTGAAAGATTCCGCCCAACGTATCACCGGCCTCTTTGGCTTTTCTGATCTCCTCGATCATTGCCCTAGTGGCCTCTTCGTCAGGACACCGGACAGGCGATGCCTCAGCCTGGAGTAGAAGCGGTGCAAAATCAGGCTGTTCAGGTAGTTTGGCCTCAGCAGCGCCTATGGAAAGCACATAAGAGCCAATTGCGACTTGAAAGTGAGCGAGAAATTTCTTGCAGAGCGCTCCCATGGCTACGCGGGCCGCTGTTTCCCTGGCTGAAGCCCTTTCGAGCCCCAAGCGAAGGTCTCTGTACCCGTACTTTATGGCAGAAGTCAGATCCGCGTGACCGGGCCTGGGGATTGTCATGGGGGAAATGACCCGGTCACGCCACGCGATAAAGTCCTTGTTGGCAATTACCAGCGAAACGGGGGCGCCTGTGGTTTGTCCCGCCATGACGCCTCCCGTGATTCTGACGCGGTCATCCTCTATAGACATTCGACCGCCTGAACCTTCACCTCGCCGGCGCCTGTCCAGTTCGAAATCTATATCTGCGCGCACCACGGAAATGCCCGCGGGAAGACCTTCGAGAATTACTGTAAGTTCAGGCCCGTGGGACTCACCCGCGGTTAGGAATCTCAGCATAATGCTATCGCCTGTTTCATAACGTCCAGAGGGGCTGGCTTGCCGGTCCACAGCGAAAATCCGATCGCGGCCTGGTGGACCAACATTCCAAGTCCATTTGTCGCTTTGACCCCTGTGCCCAGCGCCTGTTCGATAAAATGCGTGCGAGGCGGGTTGTACACAAGGTCATAGGCGAGCCGGCATTTAGGAAAACGCGCTCCCTCCGGCCACGGTGAAGAATTGATCTGAGGAACCATGCCCAGCGGCGTGGTATTGATAATCAGATCGACATCCCGGTCCGGCTCTTGTAGCCTTTGAAGCGTCCAGGTCTCAGGCGGCTTTTTGGATCGTAGCTGTAACAAGCGTTCAACGAGGGCCGCTGACGTCTCGGCATTCCGGCCGTACACCCCTACATTTGAGCCACTGGAGACCAGAGCATAGGCAACCGCCCGAGCTGAGCCGCCTGAACCAAGTATTACCGCGGTACATCCAGTTGGGTCAAAGCCGATTTCCGACAAATGACCCAAGAAGCCGGTCCAGTCCGTGTTCTCTCCTGTGAGGCTGCCGTCTGACCCAACAATGATGGTATTGACAGCTCCGATTTCTGAAGCAGCGGTAGAAACGCAATCCAGAAACGGGATTACCTTCTCTTTGTACGGTACAGTTACATTGGCTGCCTGAAATCCTAGCGCAGGCAAACCTTTTATCGCCTTCTCCAGGTCGTGCGATTCCACCGGTAGTGGAACATAGAGCCAGTCCATGCCCAGTGATTGAAATGCGGCGTTGTGCATCACAGGACTCAAACTATGAGCGACAGGATTCCCGATTATGCCCACCAGCCGTGTAGCGCCCGTTACCATTGTACGTCAGCCCCAAGCCGTTTCAAAATGCGCGGAAATTCCGGGAATGAATCGTTTATGATTTCCCATCCTTCGATGAGGGTTTCCCCCTCGGCAATCAAACCGGCCACCGCCAGACTCATGGCCAGCCGGTGATCTCCCCTGGCGTTTACGACGGCGCCGATAAGCTTAGCCGGCCCATTGAGGGCAAAGCCATCAGGCATAGTTTCAATGTTGGCCCCCATTTTGTTAAGTTCCTCAGCTAGACTCTCAATCCTATCGCTTTCCTTGAACCGGAGTTCTTCGGCATCTCGCACAATGGTCGTTCCCCTGGCCTGAGTGGCCGCAACCGCAAGTATTGGAAACTCGTCTATCATCCTGACTACCAGGGAGCCTTGAATTGTCGTGCCGCGCAAGCTGCCGGAGCCCACCGCTATCGTTCCCGTGGGTTCACCGTTGGATTCGGAAGCGCCCTTGAGGAGCAGGTCCCCGCCCATCGAGCGAAGGACCTCGAACAGTCCTGTCCTTCCAGGGTTCAAACACAGGTTCGTCACCTCAATCTTTGAATCGGGAACAAGTAAGCCCGCCGTCACAAGGAACGCAGCGGACGACGGGTCTGAGGGAAGCTGCACATCCAATGGCGGTAGCGGGGCGACCGCTCCGGAGACGGTCACCCGGTTTCGGCCTTGCGAGTCTTCCGATTCTGTTACCGGCACGTCCAGGCTCCTCAGCATGCGTTCCGTGTGATCTCGACTCTTGTGGGGCTCGATAACCGTCGTGGTGCCATCGGTAAAAAGACCGGCCAGCAGAAGCGCCGACTTTACCTGTGCGCTGGCCACTGGAAGGATATGCTCGGATGGTTGCAACAGAGAACGAAAAAAGGTCAGAGGTGCGTTTCCTTTGTCGGTCTCGATTTTGGCTCCCTTGGCCCGAAGCGGCTCCACAACCCGGTCCATCGGCCGCGCTCGGAGCCTTTGGTTGCCGTCAAGCGTGGACTGGAATGCCTGGCCGGCCAAGACACCGGCCATTAGCCGCATTGTGGTCGCCGAACCTTGGCAGTTAAGTGGTTCGGAAGGGGCCGAAAATCCCATTAGATCTTTGCCTGTGATCAACAGATCGGCGGCTCCGTTCAGTCGATTAGGCTTGTTCTCCTCAGTGACCTCCACACCCATTGTCTGTAGGCACTCGATCATTGCAAGAGTGACGCCGGCCATAGCACAATTACGGATTCGCGACACTCCGGCTCCGAGCGATGAGATCAGCAGGGCTCGGTGCGACAGAGACTTGTCACCTGGTAGCGACACGACACCGCGCAGGCCGCGTGAAGGGCGAATTCGGAGAGCTTTGCGGTCAGCCATGTTTCCGGGTTCCCTCCTCAGGGGACAACTGTTCATTAAACATTGATGCTCTCCGATCGTGTACATGCGACAGGGCTGCACGCAGGCCCGCTTCATCGTTGTCGACCATTGACCGCGTAAAAGCTCTCATTATTCGTTGAGCTGTTTCAAGCATATGGAGCACGCTGTCTTTGTTGGCCGCTAGAATGTCCATCATCATGGTCAAATCACCTCCCGCTACCCGTGAGGTGTCTCTGAAGCCGCTGGAAGCCAGGTTCCAGACGTCAGGCTTCTCCAGAGCGGTTTCCTCGGCCACCGCCACTAGGGTTGCTGCGAGAAGATAAGGGAGATGACTTACGCAGGCCGCGATCAGATCATGGTCATCAGCGCTCATGAGTAGCGGTTGCGCGCCCACTACCCTGATCATTTCTTCAATGAGCTCTAGTGCATCGGGATCGGTCCGGTTCGCGCGTGTGAGCACCCATGCCTTGCCCCGAAACAGGTCCGGATCAGAGGCTTGAAGGCCGGGGGTCTCCTTTCCGCACATCGGATGTCCGCCTACCGCCCGAATCTGGGGCGGCAATTGCTCCATAGCCTGCATTATGTTCCGCTTAACACTACCCATGTCTGTTATGATGGCACCGGCTTCCATGAATTGGTGGTGCGTTGAGATTTGCCGTTCAATGGTGAGGACGGGGGTTGAAAACACGACCAGGTCAGCTTCTGCGAGCAGCTGTTGCGAGTCGGTGCCAGCAAGGTGGACCGCTCCAAGTGCTACAGCTTCTTGCGCGGCAGCCTGACGCCTTACAAGTCCCCGCACTTGCCGGCAGGCTCCGCCGCTCACCAGGGCTTTGCCAAGACTGCCTCCCATGAGCCCGAGGCCCACAATCGTAATTGTCGCGTCCGAAAGCTTCACCGATCATCCTTTTGCACTGAGTCCGGTTAAAAAAGTTGCCGCAAGAAATCCCTCTATGATTCCCTTGAACAGAGAACCGGTTCGCCAGTCCAATTGATGGAGGCCACCTGTCCAACAGGATCCTAGAGGGTTCTGCCTACTGCCTCGGCTACCGGACGGAGTTCATTCATCAACGCTTCAAACTCATGAGGACGGAGGCTCTGTGCACCATCGGACATGGCATTTTCAGGGTCCGGATGGACTTCAATGATAAGTCCGTCCGCTCCTGCAGCTATGGCGGCACGACTCACTGCGGGCACGTATTCGCGCTTACCGGTACCGTGGCTCGGATCTAGTATCACGGGAAGGTGGCTCAGGGCCTTAAGAACAGGGATCGCATTAATGTCCACGGTATTGCGGGTGGAAGTCTCGAATGTGCGGATTCCGCGTTCACAGAGGATCACGCGGGGATTGTTGTGGCTGAGGATGTATTCTGCAGCGTTAAGGAACTCCTCAATTGTGCTCATGAGGCCGCGTTTCAGAAGCACTGGTTTGTGGGATTCGCCCACCGCGTTGAGCAGCGCGAAATTTTGCATATTTCGCGCCCCTACTTGCAGCACATCGGCATACTGGGCCACCAACGGAACCTGTTCCGGTGTTGTGACTTCAGTTACTACTGCGAGTCCGGCCACGTCCCTTGCCTGTGCCAGGAGCTTCAGGCCTTCTTCCCCCATGCCTTGAAAGCTGTACGGGGATGTCCTCGGCTTGAAAGCGCCGCCTCTGAGAGCCGTTGCCCCTGCTTTTTTCACCGCCAGGGCAGTCTGTATGAGTTGATCTTTGCTCTCAACCGCGCAGGGCCCGGCCATGATGATGATCTTCTTGCTCCCAATATGGGAGCCGTCGATGGAGAAGACCGTGTCCTCTTTCTTGAAGTCCCGACTGGCCAGCTTGAATGGTCCCAAGAGCGGGACCACCCGCTCGACCCCTTCCAGGCACTCGAAGGTCCCACCATCCACAGCGCTGTTGTCGCCGACAACCCCAACGATGGTGCGTATCTTGCCTCGGGAGACATGGGCCTTCAATCCCAGGACTTCCACTTTGGTCAATACGCGTGCCACTTGGCCCTCACTAGCTTCCTTTTTCATTACTACCACCATCTTTTTTCCTCCATAAAAAAAGATGCGGAGCGCTTGCTCCGCATCTTTTTATTTCTTTGTACGACTAGTCAGCAGCAGGAGCGTGCGTCACCCTCGATGGGGTACAAAATAGTACCACCAAAAATAGAGGGTAAACACGCTGGACTGCCGAAACTGAGTCATAGTTTTAAACTGCCTCGTAACTTATAGAAATACGATTGAATGAAAATTCTGTCAAGACTTTTTTGCCCGGGGCGTCGATTGGGTTGTTCAGAGCTTGAATTCATCCATCGTTCCGTGAATAATCCAGACAACCTCATCCACGGCATTTGTTTAAGTGGGGCGAACCATGAGCAAGCACACCCTTGAAGAGCTGCGCGCAAGAATAGACGAGCTGGATCGCGATGTTGTCAAACTTCTCAATCGAAGAATGGCCTTATCCCAGGAGATTGGGCATTTCAAATCCGCTGCCGCTCGAAACATTGTTGACAGAGAGCGTGAGGCGGAAATTCTTCGACGGCTCGCGTCCGAGAATCCCGGCCCCCTTTCCGAGCAGGCCCTGTCGGCTGTATTCCGAGAAATCTTTTCGGGATCCAGGGCCTTACAAACTCCCGTGACCATAGCCTTCCTGGGGCCGGCGGGCACGTACACCCATGAGGCCGCTATAGAGATGTTCGGGCATTCAGCTTCATTTCTCCCTTGCGTGACTGTGCGTGAGGTCTTTGAGGAAGTCATACACGGAGGCGTCACCTATGCCGTAGCGCCCATAGAGAATAGCATTGAAGGTTCTGTTCGCGAAACTTTGGACCTTTTGATGACATCCTCGATCGGCGTTTGCAGAGAAGTTTCTCTGAGGGTAAGCCACGCGCTCATGAATCTCACCGGAAGAATCGAGGATATCAGGCAAGTAATCTCCCACCCGCAGGCCCTGGCGCAGTGTCGCCGGTGGTTGGCAGACAAACTTCCCGGCATACGGCTGCAAGAGACCTCCAGCACCGCCAAAGCAGCTGAACAGGCAATGGAGAACGAAGGTATCGCGGCAATCGCAAGCGAAAGACTCGGCATAAGACTGGGCTTGCAAATAATTCGACGAGGTATTCAAGACAGCCCGGAGAATATTACGCGGTTCTTTGCCCTGGGGCGCGTGAAATCGGTGCCAACCGGTGATGACAAGACATCGATAGTGTTTTGGACGGAGGACAAACCCGGCGCGCTGCACAGGATACTAACGGAATTTGCTCATCATGGAATAAACCTCTCAAGGATAGAATCCCGCCCGGATCGGGGAGCTGTTCCCTGGAAGTATGCGTTCTTTGTAGATCTGGAAGGGCACCGAGATGATGCGGAAGTGGCAAGTTGTTTGAAAGAAATCTCCGACAAGAGGACCATGGTTAAAGTGCTCGGATCGTTTCCAAGCCGCCCACTGCCCGCCGGTGAATGACGGGATGCTCGTTGCCCTGGGTTTAAACATTAGCTAAATAACACTTAAAGATCAGCATATTGTGTTTATATTTAAATGGAATTTATTAAATTAATTGACAACATCTGATTTTTATGAGATAAACATCATTAGCAAATCAAACACCATACCCTGTATTGCCCGGCATGACCGGGCTTTTTTTTGCCTCTCAGCAGCGCATTGGCATCAATTCCACGATAACTTGGTTTTCAATGAAAGCCACCATGCAGCAATGTACTCTTTTGTTGCGATCTCGGTCATATGGAGTCCTCTCGGCCGGGGCATCAGCGTATCGTAGTGGATCAGAATTTTCTGCGTCAGGAAATCACAAGGCGCTGGAATAGGGTTGAGTCCAAGCTGCCGAAAGTTCAGGATAGATCGCCGCATGTGAAATGCTGAAGTGACCAGTGCGAACATGCATTTTTCGACAATAGGCGCTACCATATGTGCCTGGTCTTCAGTGGTCCAGGACTTGTCTTCCAGGATGATGGCCTCTGCGGGGACAGCCATCTCTCTTGCCATGTCGGAAAGTACCTGGGCAATGCTCGTGTCGTGGCTCAATCCCGGAATTGTACCTCCGGTGACAACCAGTCTGCTCCCCGGAACGCCGCGCCACAGGCGTACCCCCTCGATAAGTCGAAGGACAGAACTATCCAGCTTGTCAGCGGGGGTTAAGTTTCCGTCTCGGAAATCCCCGGACAGAACCACGATGTATTGCACCCCCCTGGCGGAGAGTTCTTTGGGGTCTGCATAAGTTCCCGCCTGCGACTCAAGAGGAGCCAGCAGCCACAAGCCGGTTAGCGGCAGCGACATAACCAGAAGCCATAAAATAGAGGTGAGGAGAAGGAGGAATGACAAGGCGCGGCGGCGCCAGAGAATTAACCCCGCGATCCCCAATAGTAACGTCACATTGATCGGGAAAAGCAGTCTCAAGATCACTTTTTGAGCAACGAACACAATCTCGTGCACGGTACCTCCTCATATTTTAGGCCCTTTATGTTGACTTGATCGGACTTGCGCGGCTACACTTGGCACCGACGTTTGGAATTGCGGGCCTTTGCCGAAAGGACCAGAGACTACATTATATCACTGGCTTCTAACCGTTAAGGGATGGAGATGAAAATCCTCGTTTTGCACGGTCCCAACCTCAACCTGCTCGGCGTCAGAGAACCTGACATCTACGGTCGGGTTGGAATGGACGAAATCGACAAAGAATTGGCCGTCCGGGCGGAACGTCTGGGAGTCGAACTCCGTTGCCTACAGTCCAATCATGAAGGAGTCTTGATCGACGCGATCCACGAGGCGATAGGGTGGGCAAACGGGATCCTGATCAATCCTGGGGCCTTTACCCATACCAGCCTGGCCATCCGGGATGCGATTGCATCAACAGGAATCCCGACCGTGGAGGTTCACTTGTCCAACATTTACGCTCGCGAGGAATTTCGCCGGAGGTCGGTCATCGCGGGGGTATGTGTGGGTCAGATTTCGGGCTTTGGAGCAAACTCTTACTACTTTGGGTTGACCGCGATAATAGAGTCTTCCGCAGGCAGTCCAAAGAGCTGAGACACGACAACGATGCTTCCAAAGTGGTTAGGTCGTACCCCCGTCCCCGGAAAGAGCGACGCAAAGGGCTTTCGGGTGGAGTTGCGTCCCCAGGGAAAAAAGTGTATTGACAACAAAGCCGCCGTCTTATATGTTAGGAAGTCACAGGTAGCAAACCCATGAAATCCATAAGCAACCGAAACTGGTGGTGGTGCTGGAAAATCGAACACGGGAGGTCTGCCTGAGCTGCGACTTAAAGTCATAAAAGACTGAAATAAGCATCTAAATGAAAAAAGGCCATGGGCAGACAGCCCATGGCCTTTTCGCGTTCTAGGCATGGAACTTCCGGCTATCGCCGATGCTGAGGAATAGACCAACGCGTTCACATATGACCTGAGAGGCTGGGCAACATGATCACACCTAACTATGAAGACTTCAAAAAACTTTGCGGGCACGGAAACCTGATCCCTATGGCCACCGAGATCCCGGGAGACCTCGACACCCCTCTCTCGGCTTTTCTAAAGATTGACGACTCACAAACCTCTTTTCTCCTGGAGAGCGTCGAAGGAGGCGAGCGATGGGCCAGATACTCCTTCCTAGGTTCAGATCCCAGAGCGATCATCAAATCCAGGAATGGAACAGCCGAGATCCATACCGGCGAAACAGTGGAAACCATAGGCGGAGTTTCTGACCCGACCCGTCTAGTGAAACAGATCATGGAACGGTTCCGTCCCGCGCGCGTTCCGGACCTGCCGGAATTCTTTGGTGGAGCCGTAGGCTTCTTCTCATACGATGTTGTGCGGGATTTCGAGCGGATCCCGGATCTCGGCAAGCCCAGCCCGGGATTTTATGACGCATGGTTTATGGTCACCCGCGACCTGGTTGTCTTCGACAATTTCTTACACAAGATCCTCTTGATAACCACTGTCTCTCTCGACGAAACCTCATCAATGAAAGGCGCTTACGGCGAAGGCTGCGCCAGGCTAGAAAACCTCGAACATTCGCTTCGCTCCCGCAGCGCACACGGGGCAGTCGGCAAGCCGCAGACAGATTCTCCGGAATTCTCTCCAAACATGTCCCAGAGTGCCTTCGAACAAATGGTGCACCAGGCAAAAAGGCACATAAAAGCCGGGGACATCATACAGGTAGTTCTTTCCCAAAGATTTCAGGCCGATGTGCTCGCCGATCCTCTGAGTGTCTACCGGGGTCTGAGAATGATCAACCCCTCCCCATACATGTTTTTCTTGCGCATGGGGGATGAAGTGCTCGCAGGTGCGTCCCCTGAGGTCATGGTGCGGATGAGAAAGGGCGAGGCCGTATTGAGACCCATTGCCGGAACAAGGCCGCGTGGCAAGACACCCTCTCAAGACGCGGAGTTGGAACGCGAACTCCTCGAAGACCCCAAAGAGTCGGCTGAGCACGTAATGCTGGTGGACCTGGCGCGCAACGACCTCGGACGAATCGCTGAACCCGGAAGCGTGACCGTAGACGCTTTCAAAACGGTCGAACGATATTCGCACGTCATGCACATGGTGAGCAATGTGCGAGCCAGATCGGCAAACGGCCAAGACTCCTTCGAGGTGCTCAAAGCCACTTTCCCCGCGGGGACACTTACCGGGGCCCCGAAAATTAGAGCCATGGAGATCATCGAAGCCTTGGAACCTGAACGGCGAGGGCCGTACGGAGGCTGTGTAGGCTATTTCTCATACACAGGAGCCATGGACATGGCGATCACGATACGCACGGTCATGATGAAAGGGTCTCAGACATATTTTCAGGCCGGGGCAGGCATTGTGGCGGATTCCGTCCCGGAACGCGAATACGAAGAGACCATGAACAAGGCCCAAGCCATGAGAATGGCCCTGGCTCTGGCTCACAACTTGGAAAGGAGACCCTGATGCTACTCGTCATCGATAACTACGATTCGTTTACCTATAACCTCGTTCAGTATTTTCAAGAACTTGGCCAAAATGTGCTCGTTAGGCGAAATGACCGGATCACGCTCGATGAGATTATCGATTTGAATCCAAGTGCCGTGGTCATTTCCCCAGGTCCCGGCGGTCCTGAGGACGCTGGCATATCAATGCAAGTGATCCGCGACCTGGGAGATAGGGTCCCCATCTTCGGAGTTTGCCTGGGTCACCAGGCCATTGGTGCGGCCTTCGGGGCACAGGTGGTTTCAGCCGATAGACTGATGCACGGCAAGACGTCCCGGATATTTGCCAATGGCAGTGCTCTGTTTTTAGGGATAGACAGCCCTTTTGAGGCGTGCCGTTACCATAGCTTGATCGTGGACTGGGAGACTCTGCCTCACTGCCTGGAAGTAACAGCCTGGACCGACGACGGGGAGATCATGGGGATCCGACACAAGGACCGTCCCATTGAAGGTGTTCAATTCCACCCCGAATCGATACTTACGCCGGCAGGCAAGCACATGCTCGAGAATTTCTTGGATATGACGGCAAGATTTCACTCGAATCCAGTGAGTAAGTCAGCCCTCAGTGATCGAAAGAAATCGAACATTACCCTCTTTTCCACTGAAACGGCCACGAATGGTTGAAATGACCGCTTACCAGCGGTTCCCTAACAGGAGGCAAGAAAATGCTCAAAGAAGCGATCAGAAAAACGACAACCGGGAACGATTTGAGCCGGCAGGAAATGGAAGCGGCCATGGACGAGATCATGACGGGATCTGCCACTCCAGCGCAGATAGGCTCGTTGCTCACCGCCTTGAAAATGAAAGGAGAAACGGTCGCTGAAATCACCGGGGCTGCAACCGTCATGAGACGCAAGGCTGTCCCGCTTCCTGTGGAGGAGAACGGAACCCCATTGATTGACACGTGCGGTACCGGTGGAGACGGAGCCGGAAGCTTCAATATATCCACTACTGTAGCATTTATCCTTGCCGGAGCGGGGTTGAGGGTAGCCAAACACGGCAATCGTTCGGTTTCCAGCTCTTGCGGGAGCGCTGATGTTCTCAGAGAGCTGGGCGCGGACTTGGAACAGACTCCGGAGATAGTGGGACAATGCATCAACACCACCGGATTCGGTTTTCTGTTCGCCCCTGTCTTCCACCGCGCTATGAAGCACGCGGCAGGCCCACGTCAGGAGATGGGGATTCGGACTCTGTTCAACCTGCTGGGTCCCCTCACAAATCCCGCGGGTGCCCCGTACCAACTTCTGGGAGTGTACCATCCCGACCTGACCGAACCCATTGCATGGGCGTTACATGGTCTGGGGACGCGTTCGGCCATGGTGGTGCACGGTCTGGACGGGCTTGACGAAATATCTCTTTCCGGCCCAACGAAGGTCTCACTTCTTAAGGATGAAACTGTGACAACCACGCAAATCGAGCCGCGAGACGTGGGGCTGTCCACCTGCGGCCTTGATGAGATCAGGGGCGGGAGCGCCTCAGAGAATGCTCGGCACCTTCTGGACGTGCTTGACGGCAAAAGCGGTCCTCGCCGAAACGTAGCCCTAATAAACGCGGCTGCAGCGCTGGTGGTGGCTGAAGCCGCGGACGACTTGGAAGCAGGTCTCCATGTAGCCGCTCAGTCCATCGATTCCGGGAAGGCGCGCCAAAAACTGGATGAGTTCCTGCAATTCAGAGCAGCACAATGAGCACTATACTTGGCAAAATCGCCGACCTCCGCCTGACTCGACTGGCCGAGGAGATGCGAAAAACGAGCCGGGACGAGCTTGAACTAAGGGCTCACGAGACGAAACCGCCTGTAGACTTCGCGGGAGTCTTTACCGGATCCCGCATACATGTGATAGCGGAAATCAAGAAAGGCTCGCCTTCTCGAGGAATACTCCGGCCTGATGCAGATCCGGAACAGCTTGCCAGAGCGTATGCGCAAGGGGGCGCTTCAGCGATCTCAGTTCTCACCGAGGCTGATCATTTTTTTGGTAGCTTAGGCGCGTTGACAATGGTCAAGAGCGCTGTTTCGCTGCCGGTGCTTCGCAAGGACTTCATATTGGACCCTTACCAAGTAGTAGAGACAAGAGCCTCTGGAGCCGACTCTTTTCTCCTCATCGCCGCTCTGCTGGACCGGCGGTCCCTGGGCTCCCTGATGAAAGAAGGCCGCAAGTGGGGACTGGAGCCGCTGGTCGAAGTTCACGATGTCGATGAGTTGGAAATGGCCCTCAAAGCCGGCGCACGGGTAATCGGGATCAACAACCGCGACCTCAATACCTTCCGCGTGGACGTGAACATCTCCCTTAACTTGATTAAGCAAGTCCCCACAGATTGTGTTGCTGTTTCCGAAAGTGGTATCCAGACGCGTGACCAGATCGTCCGACTTGCAGACGCGGGGTTTAGGGGGGTTCTCATTGGGGAAAGCCTCGTAACATCGGCAAATCCTGCTGCCACGATAAGGGGTTTTTTGCATGGCGCTTCGTGATCATCCGATCCGCGTTAAGATATGTGGAATCACGCGCTTGGTGGATGCTCACGCTGCAGTGAGCTCAGGGGCTCAAGCTCTGGGCTTTGTATTTCATCCGTCTAGCCCGCGTTATATTGCTCCCGAAAAGGCCGCGGTCATAATCAACACTCTGCCCCCTTTCACGATGGCGGTCGGGGTGTTTGTAAACATCCCCGCGATAGAAGTGGAAACGATAGCTGATCAATGCGGCCTTCACGCGGTTCAGCTTCACGGGGAGGAATCGCCCGAGGAATGCGCTTCGTACAAGCGGCCTGTTATTAAAGCGATTCGCTTCGACCCGGCGAAAGGCAACCTCGGCTTGTCGAGGTATGCAGTTTCGTCCATTCTCGTCGACGCAGGAGTCGCGGGAGCATGGGGTGGCACCGGGGTGCCCGTGGACTGGGAACTGCTCAATCAGTTTTTGGAAACTGAATCCGAGACTATCCGGCGACGGCTCGTGCTGGCCGGCGGTCTCTCTCCACACAACGTCAGAGAGGCTGTCAACCTGGTCAAGCCGTTTGCCGTCGATGTGTCCACGGGAGTCGAAGTCGAGCCGGGAATTAAGGACCACCAGAAAATCAAGGAGTTCATAAATGCAATACGCAACAGGAGAAATCCAGGCCAAGTGGCCTGATCCACACGGATACTATGGAGAATTCGGCGGGCGCTTCGTGCCAGAGACCCTTATCACCCCTTTGCTGGAACTGGAAGAAGCGTTTTTCTCAAGCAGACAATCCACCGAGTTTGCACGACAATTGGAGAGCCTGTTACGAGACTACGCAGGACGCGAGACGCCCTTGTTTTGTGCGTCACGGCTCTCCGAGAAGCTCGGCGGAGGGAAACTCTACCTGAAGAGAGAGGACCTTCTTCACACAGGCGCACACAAGATAAACAATACCTTGGGGCAGGCACTACTGGCCAAATACATGGGCAAGCCCAAAGTCATAGCAGAGACAGGAGCAGGGCAACATGGCGTGGCAACTGCTGCTGTCGCGGCCCTCTTGGGTATGGAATGCCGAGTTTTCATGGGTGAAGAGGACATGCGGCGACAAGCCCCCAACGTTTTCCGAATGAGGCTTATGGGTACCGAAGTTGTCCCCGTCACAGCGGGCACAGCGACGCTCAAAGATGCCATGAGCGAAGCCATGAGGTATTGGGCTGCGCACATTCATGACACCTTTTACGTTATCGGTTCTGTTGCCGGACCTCATCCGTACCCTCTCATGGTCCGGGAGTTTCAGTCAGTGATCGGACGGGAAACCAGGCGGCAAATCCTCGAAGTGGAAGATCGACTTCCCAAAAAAGTGATAGCTTGCGTAGGCGGTGGTAGCAATGCGGCGGGCATTTTTCACGGATTCCTTGAAGATGATAAGGTAGAGCTTATCGGGGTCGAAGCCGGCGGTCACGGGCTTGATTCAGGAAAACATGGCGCCACCATATGTGAAGGCCGGGAAGGCGTATTTCACGGGTCCCGCTCCTTTGTGCTTCAGGATGAAGAGGGCCAGGTAAAGGAGGCCCACTCGATTTCAGCGGGATTGGATTACCCGGGTGTAGGGCCTGAGCACGCGCTTTTGCACATTACGGAGCGAGTCCGGTATGTTTCGATAACAGATGATGAGGCGCTTGCGGCTTTCTCCACGCTTTGCCGCACCGAGGGGATAATTCCGGCTCTGGAGTCTTCGCACGCGCTGGCCTGGGCCATGAAAGAACTCCCCGGTCTCTGCAATGACGACATCTGTATTGTCAATCTCTCCGGCCGCGGGGACAAGGACATGCCGATAATCGAAAACGCGCTCGCTAGGAGCTGAAACATGGAACGAATTTCACAAAAGTTTAAATCATTGCAAGACAAGGGTGACACCGCATTTATCCCTTTTTCAGTTGCAGGTTTCCCTAACCCTGAAAAGTCCTTGGAGATTTTTTTGAAACTTGCCGAAGGTGACGTGCTGGAATTCGGCTTCCCGTTTTCGGATCCTGTCGCTGACGGCCCTGTTATACAGAGAGCCTCGACCACGGCCATCCGAAACGGAATTACCATGGATAAGGCTCTGGATATGATAGCGGAGATTCGAACACGGAGCCAGGTCCCGATAATCTTTTTCAGTTACTTCAACCCAATTCATAGTTACGGAACAGAAAGATTTGTGGCCAGGGCAAAGGAGTGCGGTGTAGACGGTGTGCTGGTAGTCGATCTCCCCCTGGAGGAAACACGTTGGCTGAAGCCGCTCACAGACAAGTCAGACCTCGCGTGGATTTATTTGGCGACGCCCACGACACCTGATGCTCGGATCAAGAAAATGGATCAGGACGGTGCCGGATTCCTCTACTACGTATCTGTCGCAGGAGTGACAGGTGCCAGAGGAACTCTGCCGAGCGGTCTGGCTCAGAAATGTGATCACGTGAGGCAGTTGTGCAGTCTTCCAGTGGCGGTAGGATTCGGGATTTCGAGTCCGAGTCAGGCCTCTCAGTTGAGCCCCCATGTGGATGGGGTTGTAGTTGGAAGCGAAATAATTTCCCGCGTCCAGAGAGGGGCCTCAGTCGATGATATCCGGAAATGGGTCATGGAAATGAAGGCCGCGTTGGCACGACCTGCGTGAAATCGCCGAATGCTGACGGGCCGACGAAGGCACTTTTGATCTAGCCGGCTGATGATTTTTTTCCGCGCGGACGACCAGAAAATAGGCTGTTGACCTTTCAATCTTTCAAACACCGCGCACATCACGTCCGTGTCCGGACCTCGGATCCGCGAGTGTAAGAGTTGACGTGCGGCTGCGTTTGCACTACAGCGATGGTCCTATCTCTAACGACAGAGCTGTGGTCGTGCTCACCGCCGGTAAAGACGAATATTCTCAGAACCGCCACGCTAATGGCTACGGTTAGAACTATCACCACGACCAACCAAGTAACAATCTTCAATAATCTGAATCGCATGACCAACTCCTGTTGTTTCGTTGCCTAGATTTCCATCCACGCTCCCGAATATATACCAGTGCCTTGCACTAAAGCCGTATGATCGTTTTCAGCAGCCCTGCCATTGCACCCCCTGCTATTATCCATGTCGAATTGATTTTTAAAACGACCAGCAGCACGAGAGAAACAAATGCTATCAGAATGGTGAAAATGTCGGTAAGCGAAGCTCGACCCAATTGCCATGTTACGGCAGCGGTCAAGCCGAGGGCAGCCACGTTGACGCCATCCAAGAAACTGCCCATCCATGCAGAATCGCGGATCCGGGGAATAAAAGGATTCAAAATAGCTACGAATACGAAGGATGGTAGAAAGATACCAAGAGTCGCTATAAGCGCCCCAGGTATCCCGCCTAGGAGAAATCCGATAAATGTAGCAGTTGTGAACACCGGGCCGGGCGTAACCTGCCCTATTGCTATGGCGTCAATCAATTGTTGGTCGGTGAGCCAACCAAGGCGTACAACGAAGTCCGCACGCAGGAACGCGAGAAGGACGTACCCGCTCCCATAAAGCACCGCACCGATCTTCAAGAAAGTGAGAAACAGCAGCGGAAGGCTGAAAGCCACAGGAACCTGAGACAACACCCCTGCTCCGCCCACCGGAACAAGGAGGATTCCCAGTGCCTTTCCTCGAAGGCGCCGGAGATTCTCCCACAACATTACTACCAGTCCCCCACCGAAGAGCAGAGCAATCACATTGATTCCGGCCAAATAGAGGCCAAAAACCACCGCAGCGACTGCCATCGTAATCGGACCCTTCACAGCCTTTGGCCCCAGGTTCCAGAGTGCTTGAAGGATGATCGCAATTACAGCGGGCTTTATGCCGTACAGCAACCACTCGGCTTGAGGCGTAGCCCCAAACCGCACATAGAGCCACGCGAGCAACAACACGATGAGCATGGCTGGCACGATAAAACATAGGCCGGCAAGGATCAGACCTAGCCATCCAGCTCTCAAAAAGCCTAAATGAATTGCCATCTGGGTAGAATTCGGGCCTGGGATGAGATTAGTGGCACCCATCAAATCAAGGAAATCTTGGTCGCTTAACCACTTGCGCCGATTCACGGTTTCGTCGTGCATCATAGCAATATGTGCTGCGGGGCCACCAAACGCGGTAAACCCCTGTTTGAGGAACAGCATGGCGATTTCAGTCAATCTGCGGGGCATTGATATTTTCATTAACGGTTACTGCGCTCAATGCTTTTTTCGCCAACTGAAGAGCGCCCATGTGTACCCATCCGGATCGGCGACAAACGCTTCTGTCCCCCAATCGTGTATTTGCGCTTCCTGCACAATCTTGTAACCAGCTTTCCTAAGTCGGTCTACAAGGCCTTGTACGTCATCAACCTCGAAATGAGGATAGATTCCTAATCCGAGGTGTTCACCTTTCCCTTGCGTCTCCCAGGATCTGCGAGAAGTAGTCAGATAGATACCGAGATTTCCCGCTTCAAGGATAGTGAAACCAAACCCCAGAGACTTTGCCCGTAATCCAATCATATCTCGATAGAAAGCTATCGAGGCTTCCATATCTGACACGTTAAGAAGTATGTGATCTACACGAGGTGGCGCACCTACCGTTGCAGCAGGTTGGGCCTGTGATTCCGCACCGTGCGAGCCAAAAAGAAGAACCCCCAAGACCATACCGATTGAGAACACGATTGCACTGAAAAAAACGTAGTATTTGGACATGATTGACCCTTTTCTATTTCGAGATCATCACCAATGCTGACGTCTCGACGCTGGAGATGACCTTTCCGCAATTTTTTCCACTGAACCTTTTTGGACTCTTTCAAACAAATCGAATAAGCAAGGTGATCCATACAAGCCCAATGAGATACGATATCCCTACATCGCTGGGCCAATGAGCAGCCAGCTCAACACGAGCAATCCATCCGACAACGAGCAGTGAAATGCAGACGATCAAGAGAGTCCAGCGCAGCTTTCCCGAACCTTTGACGACCGCCAGAACAGCCAGGAATCCCACTGTCGCTATATAGTTAAACGCAAAGATTGATGGGAATGCGGAACCGGGGAGTGACCCAGTGACCTGTACCAGGTCAGGAGAAGGTCGGGGTTGCGCAATAGCTGGACCGAGCCATTTTCCCAGCAGCCATAAACCGATAAAGCTCACAATAGCCAGCAAACTTGCACGCCACCCGGCAATCGCCCAAGAAAGGATTACTGTCACGGCGATCAAGCCAAAGACCCAGGGCATCTCGGCTGTGGATGACATCACCTGCGCCCAATCTTTGGATTCGGGCAGGACTGACTGTACAAATCGAGTACTACTCACATCCCCCGGCAGATACCGGAAGTACTTGAGGCAGACCGTGAGTGACACCGCTATAATGAGCAGAATGAGCCATACTACACCTTTTGTTTTCATTGCGACTCCTCGGACAAGCCAAGTGTGCGTATGTACTAATCTATCCTCACTTTTTCCGTGGTGCTACCAATAATTCCCCATCAAACGTACTGAAACAGCCTCATGAAACCAAAATCCATGTGCAGAGTCTGGTGACAGTGGAATAGCGTCAACCCCGGGTTGTCTGCCACAAAGTCCACATCTACGCAGCTGAACGGATTCACCACCACGACATCTTTGATGATGCCAGAAGTAGCCTTGCCGTGTACGTTCACCAACTCGAAGCTATGCCGGTGCAAGTGCGTGGGGTGAGCATCATCGGTCTTGTTCACAAAGGCCAGACGGTAGCGCAGGCCTTTCTCAAGCGGAATGGGTTCGCTCTCCTCGTACATCTTGCCGTTAATCGTCCAGTGGTTGAAGTTCCCAATTCCGCCGTTGATCTTGCCGAATTCCATGTGGAGCGTCTTGTCAGGCTTTGCCACTGGCATTCCCTTTTCGCCAAAAAGCAAATAGTTCCAGTCACTTTTACCAGGAGACAGCCACCGGGGTTTGCCAGTCTTGCCGGCATATTCGACCACTATTCCAAACCCTCGGTTGCGATCCTCGTCCTTAGGCGTACCGAGAATCCAGATGCCGGGGTGATTCATTTGGACGAGGGCATCCACTCTTTCCGCGGTGCCCAGTCGGAGAACGCGCACGTCACGGGGGTGCGGAACGGGCTTGCCGTCGAGCGCAATGACGTGAAAAGTGTGGCCCGGTAAAGCCAGCTCGATGTTCTCGGTTGCGCTGGCATTGAGAATGCGAAAGAGTACGCGCTGCCCCTCACGTACCCGAATGGGCTCGCCAAAGCCGAGGGTCTTTCCATTGATAGAAAAAAGTCGATAGCCCACTTCAAAGCCGTTGGGTTTTCCAAGAGCGCGTTCGGCCTTCTCTCCTTCTTCCTTCAGCCTCTTGTCTTCCGGCTTTTCCTGCTCCTCTTCCTCCATCTTATTTGTCAAAAATGGCTCCCATTCGTGGGTTGCAAGGATTACTTCCTGGTCATATCTTCCCTCTTCGTGGCTCGGCTCGATTATTACCAATCCGAACTGGCCGGTGTATGCCCCACGGTGCAGATTCGCTCCCGCTACGACATGAGTGTGGACCCATCGGGTCCCCGCCGGTCGCGGGGTCAGTTGGTAACGCAAATGGCCGTGGGGCGGGACTCCCAGGCTCTTTTCCTCCATTGCGCCGTCTACATCTGCCGGGATTATCTGTCCGTGCCAGTGCACAAACTCTTCAGTGTCAGTGTCGTTGAAAAGGTCCACTGTAATTGTTTTGCCTTCTTGAAGGCGCAGCACGGGCCCTGGCACTTGGCCATTGTAGCCGATAGTGCTGAGCGTGTAGTTTTCATTGAGTTCCACCAACACAGGCCCAATGCGCAACGTCACGTCCGCTTTGCCTTCCGGCAGCGATGACGCATGAGGGGTAGAAGGGCCTAGAGGATCCGAGGCTCCTGCCATTCCGACGGGCGTCATTAGCCCTAAACCCATTGCGCCTGCCAGCTTCAAGAAATTGCGGCGCGCCAACGTAAGACTGTCATATGATTTCATAATTCATCCCCCGAAAATTGTGTCTTACAATCTTTGTTTGGCTATCCATGTAATCCCGCGATCATACAATCTCTTACAAGTGTAGCAATTATTGCTTAAATGGCATTCCAAACTGGCCCAAGGGCGCTTTTCCGGCCGCTACTTTTCCGAGCGTGATGGGGAGCGGCCTATGCGTGGCTCAACAACAAATCGACGATAAATGTAGGCCGCACACGCCGCAGCCAAAAGAATCCACCAGATCAGTTGCATAGAGCGTAACTTCAGATCATCTCCGGTCTCCATGCTGTGAACGAAAACCAGCACCATAATGACAGGGGCAAACAGGTAGTGTATGCGGTGCCATTGGTCAAATGTGAGCCCAAGCTCTTTCCAATACACGCTTATCAAGGTGTAGATGAGCAGTAGCGCAAGTCCGGTTCGGCCGACCCAGATGTACCAGGGTTGGCTGAAAGCAAGGACCTGCCCGCCTCCAAATTCCATCAATATCGGATGGGATACCATCATGGCCGTAACGAAAATGCCCATGGACTTATGAAAGCGGGTAAGCGCGCCCATGCCGAATACTCGTTCCATCCATTTCAGCCTGGCAACAAGTACGGGTTGTAGAGCCAAGATGACAAAGCCGGCGAGGCCGAAGCTTCTCGCTACTTCGTAAACGAGAAGATTGGGACTGTGAAGACGAAGGGCTGCTACCAGCAGCAAGGGGCTAACAACAATTCAAATATAAAGACCCACTAGAATCAAGCCATACAACATTACAGTTCCTCCCCTCATGTTTATTGTTTAATTCAAAACAAATTAATTGAAGGTCCTCGTTTTGCTCGGCTCAATACACATACACATTATCTATGATAACGGGGGCGCAAATGCTTGTCAACGTGGGAAGTTCCGTGCGGAGGGAATGGGAGGAAACTCTCCTATCGGGGAAGCCCCCTCCCCCTAACGTTTCTTTCAGGCTGATTTCTTGGCGGCCTGAGGCCACACGAGCTGAATGGCGTGAACCGGGCACCCCTGTTCGCAAAGGCCGCATCCTACACACGCCTTGGGATCGTACAGACCTGCAATCGTCTCGTTGTTGATTTCTCCCATGGCAAGAGCCTGGAACGGACAAACCGCGG
>JBKQMK010000542.1:0-3647 GCA_052146735.1 Desulfomonilaceae bacterium
GGAATGGCTCTCCCACGCCTGACGGTAAACGTCATGAACCTGACTGGGAGATAGAGGGTCTCCTTCAAGGCAGCTCTGATAGAACGCGCCCACGGCTTCATGAATGCAGGAGCCGAAAACCAGGGCAGAGCTGACAAAGGGCGGCTCTATCCGGTCGATGTAGCTAAATTTGTATTTCAAACTGCATGTCAGATACGTGTTGATCTGTGAATAGGACAAGTGCGGGTTTTCCATAGACGCTTTCATCTTCTCCCCCTCCTTCCATACAACCGCCTTGCCATACGGTTGCGTTGTTGCTTCAGCTTTCGGATTCTCTTTTTCAAGATGCTTTGTTCTGCTACGGATTTCCAAAAGATTCGAGCGAATCTGTACATAGTTCTCCTCCTCGCCTGGGCGGAACGCGGACAAACCTATCCTGTCCCGCCCCTTCGATTTTTATGGTTGTGTTTGTCTGGTGGGTTTATGCAGCGACTTCTTGCTGCAAGCGGCCGATCAAGTATGATGCGGTTTAACGGGTGAGATCCTCAAAGCGGGAAACATCGAAGCGAGCAAGCATCTCTCCAATGTCTGCTTCCTGATAGTTTGCTCGTTTAGTCAAGGCGTAAAGCGCTCGGCATTGCGCTTGGGTTGCCTGACCAATGCCGCAAGGTTGCGGTTTTGATCCTGTCTCCACCGTAGCGCCACTTGGCGCTTTCGCTTCCTTTTTGCCGTTGCCATTGTCTTCAGCGAACACTGGTGCAGGGCGTTTGTCGGCTGTTCGCTGCGGTTCAGGATCTCCTTCCGGTATGTGTGCGACCTCCTCTGCACTACAGAATTCGAGGCCAAATCCAGCAAATCTCAGCGCCCTCGCCACAGATCTCGTTTCAGCCAGCTCTACAAGACTCTCGGCAAGACGGGCATCACGTTGAGAATTTGCCGTACCATAGCCGACGAACTGACCCTTGCTTGTCACGGCGCAACACTTGAAGATGGCGTATTGCCCGTCCCAGTTCACCATCTCAGTTTGCAAGTTGAGGCTATCGTTTTGCTCGTGTGCAAGCCTTAAACGACCTCCGACCACGGGAAACGTCCTTGTCTGCCACTCGTTGTCTGCTTTCACCTTGCGATGGATCAGCTCGCTTTCCAAAAACTGACCATTTCCATTTGTGCCCATATTGGTGCTCCTTTCTTGATGTATTCTGTTTCTCTTTAGATTTAACGCACGGGCGGGCGCACAGACATCATCTTCTCTTCAGGACCTCGTATCCTCCAATGGCTAGGAGAGCCAGATCGTTAATGGGGCCTAAGACGGGAAGCAAGATGATGAACAGGATGACCAGAAGGATGATCCAGCCAATCCCCATGCCCCGCCGTTGATGCTGACCATTCATGGCAAAGGCTCCTTTCATGTTGGCGGTAGTGTTCCGCCCACGACCCCCTTGCGGGGGCCGCTGGGTGGTTCACTTGCACGCCTTTCTTGATTTCTTCATTGTTTCTATAAATATCTCTGCCGCAGCCACTAGCACGGCAAACAAGAACGTGACAACTGCTCGGTTCATAGTTGGTCCCTCCTTTCCTGAATGTGGGCGTATTTCTCTTGATCAGGTCAATCCCTCAAGATTTACCCTCTAGACCCTCAAATATAGAGAAGAAGGGAAGATGCGGACGGGAGCACATGAAGGTGTTATTTTGAGATAACTTCTCGGCGGGGGCAAGTCAGACACTGCGGCCCAGCAGGCATAGAAATAGAACTCGGAACGTGTCGGGCTCGGAAAGCATTCGGCGCAACTTCTTTGCTGTGTTTCTATTGGCAGTAAGCAGACAAATGCGCATTCCGCCGCAGCGTTCGCCACGGTGGGCAGGTCAGTAAAATAAGATGGTTACGGCACCTAGTCCCATCCTTAGGATTTGCGAGAGCCGGATTTTATTCTTTTCAGTTTCTTCGAGATCGGATCGGCAGGATATTCGGTCGGGCCGGTGAATAAGATGGGGAAATGAAGAGAGGAAATGCACAAGAATGGCTTCTGGTGCGCAAACGGTTGACTAGTGAGGTCGGGCAAGGCTTCTTAGAATCATTTTCTCTTTTGACCGCCCGGAGGATGACATCACAAATTAATTAAGAAACGCCAAGAGACATGTGATTGGGCCTTGAGAAACTTCAAAGAGGAGTAATGAAGCCATGACAAACTTAATCCTTCTTGCGAAACTTCATGGGTAGACTGACGTTCATTTCTTAACCAGCAACCTGAGTACCTGTCATGGCGGCTCCTTGAACTTGAAAGGTTTCCTTACAAAGCCTTTTGGTTCCTGCCTGTCACCCCGCTTCGAATCATTTAGTCGGCTCAATCGTTGCTCCACGTTGTCCCGGCGATGGTCTTAATCGAAAACAAACTTTACCCCTTCTAGATTTTTGGATAAGATGCTGAAATCCAGAAAGTAGGGATTGCTAGAAAATAGATAATTCGCATGTTCGGTGCCTACGGTTCCCGCGGGGTAGGATGATGGCCTTACCATCTCTCACGAGGGGGCTGCTGGACGTTCGTTCGGTGTGAGTTCTTTGTAGTTTGATTGCATTCCAAGTGGTTTTTGCATTTGGGAGGATGGATTCATGAAAAAGGTGCTACTGCTTGTTCTCGTTATAGGGGTACTCTTTCCAGCGGCGCTTTATGCCCAAACAATCTCCCCTGGCCTAATTCCTACAGGTCTACCTGCTCTGCCGTCAATGGGTGAGGATTCCGCGACAGGCAGTTTCTTGTCCAACCTCCCGTTGGTGCAGGAATTGAAAGCCGGAAAGATCATACTCAATCCCTATGTGCAAATCGGCTACCAGCACATAGGGGCCAATATGAGCATCCCCATCTCATCTGACACTGGTACCCCGGTCGGCCAGCTTCAGGTCGGTACGGTGGATGTGAGCTTGCAAAACTTCAACTTCTGGTCGGGAACTGTGGGTCTCAATGTCATAGCTGCCCCGTTCTCTTTTTTCTCATCTTACACGGGTTTTGCTCCTCATGTCTTCCAGCTCACAGGCCAAATCCCGATTTCACTTGGTCCATTAGGTACAACGCCTGAGTTCGAGATGACCGCGTCGAACTTCCAGTTTTGGACTGTTCAAAGTGGAGCGGGTTACGAGTTCAAAAAAGGCTATTCGATTCTCGGCGGATTCATGTGGTCTCAAATGATAGTCGAATTTGAGAACCCTCGAACAGCTTCAGGACCCCTACAGAATCAAACGATTACGGGCGATGTGCTGATGAAGACGGGGGTGCCCTTTCTCGGCGTTCAGGTTCTGCAACAGGGTTACTATCGAGCTGCGTTACTCTACAGTCCTATCGCCTGGTCTCAAGGCTCCCTGGACTTCAGGTCCTCCCAACAGACACTGGCAGACCTGAATTACTCCCTTAGCCAACCGGGCCAGTTTTGGGCAGTTAGTCTCGAATACTATTTTCCGTTCAAGCCTCCGGTGATGCTTAGTATGTGGTTCAACGGCAGCCTGGTCAACATAAGAGGAACCTCTGACCTGGAGTTTACAACCGCCGGTCCTTCCGTTTTCCGGACAAAAGATGTCCTCATCACGAACACGCAATACCTTTTGGGGGGCGGAATTACTTTTGGGCTCGCATTCTGAGGGAGAGCAGAGGTATCGTCTGGATTGTGGGTACCTTTGA
>JBKQMK010000543.1:0-4615 GCA_052146735.1 Desulfomonilaceae bacterium
CTAGGTCATAATGGAGACCCTTACCCTCGGCGGAACACATTTGCCCCAATGTCCTCGTTGACCAAGCCTGGAGGTAAAGAGTTTTTTGATCCGCTTCAACGAAGTGGAAAAAGCCGATTACACTACCGGTCAATGCTTCCGCTTCGTCCAAGGTGGCCTGCAGCAGTTCACCCAGTGAGTGCGACGAAGCGTATTTCAGCAATCGTAGGCGTGCCAGCATAATACTCTCGGAGCGTTTCCGTTCCTCTATCTCCTGGACGAGCCTTTCGTTTGCCAGTCTAAGTTCGGCGGTACGATCCAAAACTCTTTGTTCAAGATTGAGATGAGCTTGAGCCAGTTGCTTTGCAGCCTCCCGCTCGCGGGTCTGATCACGGAAGACTAACACTACACCAGTGATTAAACCGCTATCGTCTCGAATCGGCGCTGCGCTATCTGCAATGGGGTGCTCCGTGCCGTCCCTGGCAATAAGTAGAGTGTGGTTGGCGAGCCCCGTCACGACACCTTCGCGTAGAACTTTTTCCTTGGGGTTCTCTACCGGTTTACGTGTTTCTTCGCTAACGATATGAAAGACCTTTTCGATGGGTTGACCCTTGGATTCTTGCTCGGACCAGCCTGTGAGGCTCTCAGCCACGGGATTCATCTGTTTGGCCAGCCCACCGGTATCCGTGGTTATTACCGCATCTCCGATACTATAAAGAGTCGTCCTGAACTGCTCCTGAACCTCTCGTTGTTCCTGCTCCAATTGATAGAGATCCTTATAGAGTCCAGCCTGCCGGTGCCTGTACCCGTAGGCGGTGACACTGCCTGAAAGCAGTACGAAAAGTGCAGCAAAGAAGGCTATCACTCCCCCGCGATAGCGAATTTCGGCCAAGATTTCGCTCGCGTCTACCTTAGCCACCATGAACCATGGTGACTGCGGAATGGTGCGTAAGTCGGCCAGTACGTCCACTCCGCGGTAATCCTTTCCACTAAATATGCCCTGCTTTCCTAGCACTGCCTGAGTGGCTGGAAGGTCATTTAAAACTAGAGGTCGTTCAAATGATAGCGCACTATTGGGTCGATGTCGGAGATCATTCAAAAAGAGAACCTGTTCGCCCTCTTTGCGGACTAGGAGCGTTTCAGCGGTGCTGCTGGGGGTTGGCCAAGACTTAATTAACGGATACAGAAGAGATGCCGCATTAGTTTTCATAACCAGCACCGCAACGGGCTGCTGATCTTCGGCGAGGATTGGTACCGCCGCATCCAATTCGCTAATCCCTTGCGAAGAGCGATACAGGTCCCCTAACACGGCAGTCCGCTCAGCTAAGGCCTTTTCAATTACTGGTCTCTCCTTAGGACTCAGCACATCCGACCGATCTTGGGCAGATAGGAGAATTCGTCCGTCAATATCGGTAAGGAGCACATCGGTGTAGCCGTAATTTTCCTTTTCCAGTATGAGGCTGTGCTGCAATTCCTTTTGGAGTAAATTGTTATTCCTATTCTGGAGCCATTCCTGTAACC
Source organism: Desulfomonilaceae bacterium (assembly GCA_052146735.1). GTDB lineage: Bacteria > Desulfobacterota > Desulfomonilia > Desulfomonilales > Desulfomonilaceae > CAWBBA01. Next base: position 1,501 of record JBKQMK010000543.1, read on the forward strand.
CCTTTTGCAAGAACGGCACTTCCGTAAACGCTACAAGATCTCTAAGACGCTCGTCTCGCCAATCTTTGATCTGATCGGCTTTCAGTTTACCGATTGCCGCCAGTTCTTGATATTTTTCTTGCTGAATGCGCTCGGCTTCAGATTGGTAGTAGGTGTATCCCCAGATCAAAAGAGCGAGAGAGGATAGAATGAATAGTAAAAACCATGGCCAGCGAACGGGGCGATCAGGAATGATGTTTTTTCTCATCAATCAATCTCCACTAATCGCTATTTGCAGTCACGGGATTATTCTCTGATCCGAATCTCTAAGAAACGATTACAAGTTGATTCAAGATTCAGCGAGCCGATCCAGAATGAAAAGATAGATTATTACAAACAGGCTGGTGCAGGCACCATTTCGAATCAATTGATGTCCCGGACTGCTTTCTCTGGGGTTGAGAATACCTTGCGCTGGGGGCTCTGGTCAAGATGGCTCAACCCTTTCCAGCCCAAAGCATAGTGGACACCTCGTACACGGCACCTGGGAGGCATAATGTGTAAGTTGCTCTTTTGGGGTATAAGACGGGTGATCCGAAAATCTCAGTCGAATGTCTACGGCGTTCTCGCGCAGCCAGGATGCGTGTTACTGCATGACCTTGCCCGATCTATTTTCGGTTCACCATCGGCAGACGCATCGGCAGTCAGGCCTGTTTCGAATGGGTGGAAGATCTGAAGATTGGCTTGGTTATTGGAAGTTCAGTGGCATGGCGTCGGTGATGTCGGTCCGGCGTGAATTCCTTCAAAAAGACACCCTAAGCGCCGCATCACGTCGTGCGCCAATTCAGTCACTTGTTCCTCATGGACCTTAGAAATGCCTCGCAGATTGGCGAGATAGGCAATCCAGTGACTCCGCTCAATCCAATTGCCCCTGCGAAAATAGCAAGGGATGCCGGGTAGACACTTGACATGAATTCGCTTATGGAGATAAGCGTACTTTTGTCAGACGACTTCTATGGGACACAAAATCCTATCTGGTTGCGACGGAGCCTTCCATGAGCTTCACGATCTTTTACGCATGGCAAAGCGACACTGAAAATGCGGTAAACCGGTCATGTATAGAGAAGGCTGCGGATATGGCCCTGAAGGAAATCGCACTAGATTTAGAGCTCGTAGAATGTCCACGTATGGATCAAGCCACACAGGATGTAGCGGGGATGTGTGATATTGCATCCAGCATCATGGAAAAGATTAAGACGGCCGATGTTTTCTTGGCAGATATGACGCTTGTCGGGACCATCGAAAAGAGTGGGAGGAAAACCCCAAATCCAAACGTATTATTTGAACTTGGTTACGCAGTCCGTCATCTCGATTGGGAGAGTATTGTGCCGGTAATGAATCTGGCCTATGGCCGACCAGAGGAACAGATATTCGACCTACGCGGTCGGCGATTCTTGACGTATGAGCTAGCCCGAGGTGATACGCAAGAGGGTCGGAAGCGAGTGAAAGTTCAGTTAGCCGGTGCCATACGTAATGCTCTTCGGACGATTTTTGCGCAAAGAGGGCTGACTGGCAGTGCATCAACTTTGACCGACGATGAGGCTGTAAGAAAAACAAAGCAACTGATAAAGGCGGATGACTTTATGGGGCTAGACGAGTTCGTAACAGGAGAAGCCCGAAAACTCGCGTCAGAGCTTGCTCCTGACCACTTTGCCGATCTTCAGCCACATATTCGGGCCGAGGACGTCGAAACGAGGCTTGAAGCTTACGCTACAGTCACCAATAGGCTTGCTCTTGTGTTGGCCACAGGATGCCGCTGGGGAAATGAAAATCATAGCAGGATCTGGAAAGAGTCAATTGAGATAATATCTCATCTCCCACAGCGGCTGAACGGGCAATCACACGAATACGAGATCTGCCGATGTCTCCGCCTTTATCCAGTCCTAATGTCATTTTACGCTGCTGGTATAGGAGCGATGATCGGCGACCATGCCGACACATTGCGCTTTTTGTTCTATGAGCCAAAAGTTCCGTTCAGGGATTTACTCCAGCAGCCTGCAGTGGCTTTGACCACTTGGGAAGTTGAGGCGAGACGAAACAAACAGTACATAGGCGGCTCTGGTAGCTACATAACCTTAAAGGCGGCTTTGAGTAGACAATTGCATGACACTCTAGCCCCGATGATCAAGCCGATGCTGGCCCGTGAAGAAGACTATCCATACTTTTTCGGTGCTTTCGAGTACCTATTAGGCTTGTGCTGTTTACAGCAGATCCAGAAAGGCGTCGAGGGACGTGACAGGTCAGATGCTCCTGTAGTAATGTTCGCAACTCGTGACGATGGAATGCAGGTCCTAGACAGAATGGAGGCCGAACTGGAAAAAGAGAAGGATAATTGGCCGCTGTTGAAAGCGCATGTGTTGCAAGGACCGTATTCGCAGTGTAAAGCAGCAATGGCCGTCTACCGTAAGGAAGTGGAATTATATCGCTTTAATCAAAGATATGGTCGTAGATCAAGCAAGTATCCAGTTTAGTTCAGGCCAATTAAGGCCTGCCACCCAATGTATCCCCAGTTCACTAATACTATCCGGTTCACTTCAGCCCAACTTTGCGCAGGGCATCAGTCAATCGGTCGCCAACCGTAGGATGTCACAATTCTATCAGACATTTTCCCTCTTGCCTTTCAGGATTGCCATGCCCAAGTCTAGAACCTTTTCAAAGGGCTCTACCTTGTCCTCCCTCTCATGCATGGTGATTGCTTGGCTCTGGCAGCTTGTAGCACACAATCCGCAACCCAGACATTTGCTCCTGTCAACACCGGCAGTATCTTGCACTGTTATGGCCCCAACAGGGCAGCGGCCGACACAATCTTCGCAACCTACACACTCCTCTCTATCTATTACGGCTTCAAACAGTGCATTCATGAACTTTTGTTTATCAAGCCCCAATTTTGTTATCCCTTTCAAGGAAGCGCAGCAACAGGGACAGCAGTTGCAGATATTTGAGAGGTGCTTGACGTTTGCTCCGGCGTGAACCAGGCCTGCTCTGTCGGCTTCATGGAGGATTTCTATAGCTTCTTCAGCCGTGATCTCCCGCCCTATGCCGTTTTCAATATAGTACTCGGCAGCGATCCCGAAACTGA
>JBKQMK010000544.1:0-13667 GCA_052146735.1 Desulfomonilaceae bacterium
CAGAGGATTCGAGCTCGAAGGGGATTGAGACCTACTATCTCAGCAAGGCCAGCTCGCACGGGGCCATGAGAGTTGCGGCGCGTGAAAACGGCATCCCTCTATCGAAAATGAGCGACATAGAGGCAACACTCGTTGACCTTATGGTAACTTCAAAGAAGAGTGAATCTGCCAAACTGGCCATCTCTGTGCAAAGCTCCCTATCCCTAAATCAGAAAGGCGCGGGCACGCCGGCACGGAATAGGGGCGTACGGCAGGCTCCGTTTTATGTTCTCCTGGGAGCCAAAATGCCTGCTATTTTGGTAGAGTGCGCTTTCATCAGCAACAAGCGCGAACGCGGAAAACTAACGAGTCCAGCATATCTGGCCTCTATTGCCGAGAAAATAGCCAACGGAGCGGTCAATTATCTGAAAGGGCTAGATGGTCAGGGGTGATATTGCGTTGGGTGAAAAGGAGAATCGCTCCAGTTCCGTTCAAAGCGTGTCTCTTTTGTGAGAGACCTTTTCCAACCTGAGTTGAGCAGACCTGGTCCGTTCCCCATAGAGATGCCTCTGGAGGAATAAGGATCCTCCTCTTCTGACTACCAATAGAAGAGCGGTTACAGGTAGAAGATGTAGATCAACGCCTTCTAACTGCCACTCTAGTTCAGCCTCTAGTCAATCGTGAGGACTGCCCCGGCTCGATGATGTGGAAGCAAGACACAATCCAATAGATGCTAGTGCATCATGTGATGTCCACCGCCGTCACGCTGCCGAACCGGACGCTTTCCTCTCCTCACAGTATCGGTTTCTTGTGGTTGAATCGTGCTTGCTTCCGGAGCCGGAGTTGCCTCTATTTTTTGATCTCCTGTCGGGGTTCCGCCTTTTTCCGCTTCTCCGATTTTTCCGGCTTCCTCTTGTGCCGCCCTGGTCACCTCATGGAGCTGTACAATCCACTTCCCGTCATTCTCGGATGCAAATTTGGCCGCTTCGTCTCTGTTCGCGAAGGGTATGAGATCATATCCCATGGGTCCTTTGACGTTGCTGCCGAGCACAAGAAAAGCCTGTGGAAGGTCAATCATTTTTTTACTCACGAAATCGGTGACATACTGGTGAGCAATGTCCGCGACGCTGACGTTATACTTCTCGGGAACTGAGTTGTAGATGAACAGGCAACGAGCACCTTCAAAGCCGACCACATGACCATCTTTGAAGACCGCAGCCGCCACGCCATGAAACCCCACCACGCGGCCGTCTTTATAAGTTACGGTAACTCCCTGCCCTTCTTTGCCGCCGATCACCATTCCGCAGACCGGGCACTTCTGGGTCAGATCAAGCTTTGAGCCATCGGGAAGCTCCATAAGCTCCGCGGCCCCAGCCATCATCGGTAGTAGTGAGACAATTGCAGAAGTAATCAGGGCTAGAATAAGAGAAAGAGAATTCGTGTATCCGGTGTGCATTTTTCTTCTCCTTCTGAGCCGACGAGAAATATCGCACCCTTATTTTAACAATAAACGACAAGTCTAACAAAGCTCCTGCTTGGCTGCCCACAAGGTCCGGGTACTTGTGTGTTAAGCGAACTATGCCCTATATATGAATGGGTTTTGGTGAAGTCAGTCTACACTAGACAATTTCACGGGAATGACTCCCAAGGAATGAAAGTTGAAAGTCGGATATCTAAGCGATCCTGGAAAACACAGGCCAAGTAACGAGGACAGCTTGTACGTTGACGAGGATGCAGGATTATTTATCCTCGCGGATGGTATGGGCGGTCACAACGCGGGAGAAGTGGCTAGCAAAATAGCCGTAGAGGTGACGGCAGAATTTGTTCGGAGAGGGCTTCAGGGAGGAAAGGAGGTGGAAGAGGCTTTTCGTGGGGCTCTAGCCAAGGCAAACACGTCAATTTTCGAAAAAGCTTCAGCCAATCCCGCATGGAGTGACATGGGAACAACGCTGTCGATGGCGCTTGCCACAGATCACAAGGTGGTAATCGGCCATATTGGCGACAGCCGGGCCTACCTGATTGGGAAAGGGAAAATCGAGCAGCTTACCGAAGATCACACTTTTGTATTCGAATGGTTAAAACAGGGACTCATAACCAGAGAGCAGGCGCGGTCTCACCAGGCGCGTCACGGGTTGACTGAGGTGTTGGGTGTGACCGATGAGGTGGAAGTGGACGTGACTGTCTGGCCGTGGGAAAAGAATGCCTGTCTGCTCCTGTGCTCGGATGGACTTACCGACATGATTGAGGATGAAGAAATTCTTGCCATTGTGGAATCTGCCTCCGACCCTCAGCAAGCTTGCAATAAGCTAGTCGGTGCAGCTAACCGGGAAGGTGGCGAGGACAACATAACAGTGATCCTGGTATGTAATTGAACAGAGTCGGAGTGCCTCGAAAGCCCAGCGAAAACGTCTATCACTTCTGCTTTTCGCTAAACACCCTTGCGCAGCGAAATCCCACATCCTCGAATGCCATGGAAGGATCCTGGGCAATGCCGGGAAATGGGGTCGATCCTTGCACCACAGTGCCCCTCCCAGCACAACGAACTGCGGCTGCCCGTTTGGCGAAAGCGCAAGTCTCACACCCCATTCGCTCACGTTTCTCGTCAGCCCTCGTATGCCATCCACGTTTGGATCGAAGGCAAGCACCGGATAGGGAATATTTGAGGAGGCCTGATTTTCAGGTGAATCCAGGGGTTCTTCACCCTGTGGCAAAGCCGGCCGACGCTGCTCCGGAGAGACATCCTCCGCGCCGGCTTCTTGTTTAAATGCTCCTACCCAGGCTTCCATCTCCTTTTCCAGAATGTCAGTACCGCGAGTCAATGCAGGACCACCCTGAGGATGGTTCTTTAATGAGTCTTTCGCCCGACTTGCTGCACGAAGCCAATCCACTTCAGTTGGAAGGCGCTTACCATAGAACACGGCATAGGCTGCAGCTCCGTACCCCGTTACTTTTACCACCGGCCGTGAAGCCCCAGCGGCATCCTGTAACAAAAATCTCCCGTTGCGGAAAACAATCGGTTCGTAGCCCCCATACACAGGCCCTAACACAAGCCACGGCCTCCCATCGCCTCGAAGGATCCCATCTTTGACTTCGAGTCTCGAAAGCACCTGGTTCAGAAATTCCACATACCGGTAGTTAGTGACCTCAGTCTCATCCATATAGAATGCGGGCACATCAAGCGGTCGATCCCCCTCGGCCCCTACGTAAGCCGGGAATTTGACCTGTCCTGCGGGAACCAGGTGCATGGTGGAACCGTCCTTGTCCGACAATGTCGCGGCAGGGGCCTCGTATTCCGGGATCACCCTCTCTGGACCAGGCGCCTTATCCGACTCCGGGGGTCGTGAAGTATCCGGCTCGGAAATGTGCTCAGGCATGGGAGTCTCGTGTCCCATGATGATGTGATGATAGACATTTGACGCGGCGACAATGAGGAGTATTACGGCAGCTATGGCAATTATTTGCCTGCGGCGCAGACCGCGGAGCAAGGGCTGCTCCGATGCTTCAGCCTTGTCCAGCAGCCGCTCCAGCGTCTCCTGCAGAGCCTTCACGGACCGAGTTCTTTGCCTTAAATCCTCGGCGGTAGCCTCTTGTACAATGACGTCCAACACCTTCAAGAACGGAGTAGAGGGGTTTGACAGACACACACCTTTCAGGGGACACGCGGTCTTGCTATCCACCATTTTTCCCTCGACCGCTTCGTAGAGTATCTTCCCCAGCGCGTAAACATCGGCTCGAGGGTCAGCGTCCCCGAGATCCATAAATTGTTCAGGCGCCATATATGTGATTGTTCCCTCAACGTGATGGCTTCTGGTAAGCTGTGCCCACCGCGGTCCTCCCGCAATTCCGAAATCGGTAATCTTGGGGGTAGAGCCATCCAATAGAACGTTTTCGGGCTTCATGTCTCGATGGACGATGCCGAGCCCGTGAACTGTCTCCAATCCATCAAACATGGGAAGGAAGTACGTTCGAATCCAATGCCGGAGATCTTTTTCGCTGTGCTTGAACCCCTGATCAGGCATTGTGTGGCGGAGCGTGCGAGCACCGGGAACATATTCCATCACCACGTATTGGACGGTAACTTCTTCCCCGTTCTTTACTATTGTGGCTGCATCCTGATCGTAGACCTGAAGCACGTACGGATGACGAATCTGAGCCATAGCAAGGGCTTCTCGGTGGAACCGCTGAATCTCGGTTTGAACCTCCTCACGGTCGTCCCCGAATTCCGCCAGATATTCAGTTGAGATGGTCTTTACCACCACTTCTCGGTCCAGATTAGTCTGTCTGGCGCAATAGACCTCTCCCTTCCCCCCGGTGGCAATGTGTTCAAGAATCTCCCACTTGCCGTTGAGGACTGTCCCATTCTCCAGCAGAGGCTTGTTGGCGGTCGGGCTCACCAAGATTTCCCTCTGACTGTAGTATACGTCAGCATGGCGTAGTTACAATGAAGGCCAGTTCTGAACCGGCATCCACATGGCCACCTTCTTCTGTGCGCGGCGGCACACGGAGGAAATTTTTCATCTTCTTGCTCCGTTAAGGTTGGCGCCATTCAAATTTGCGCCGTTCAAATCCGCCCCGGATAGGTCCGTGTCCGTGAGATCGGCGCCCTGCAGGTTTGCTCCGGAAAGCTTTGCGCCCGACAGGTCGGCTCCCGGTAAATTGGCTCCGGTCAGATTCGCGCCTGACAAATCAGCGCCGGCAAGCTGGACTCCCGGCAAATCAGCCCAGGAAAGATCCGCTCCAGTGAGATTAACCCCGTTCAATCTGGCCCCGGCAAGCACTGCTCCGGCTAAATCCGCTCCCGAGAGATCGGCTCCCGACAAATCACATCTGGACAACTCGGCTGCCCCTAACGCTGCCTTGTTAAGTTTCGCCCCCAGCAGAGTAGTTCCCGAAATGTTGGCAAAAGGTAGGAGGGCTTCGGAAAGATTTGCTCCTGACAAAGTTGCTTTGGACAAATCAGCCTGGGACAAATCAGCCTTAGACAGATCCGCGCCGCAGAGATTTGCTCCGCATAAAATAGCCCCCCGCAAATTAGCCTCGACAAGTTTAGCTCCAGCCAGCCTGGATCCGATCAAACCGGCATACGAGAGATCGGCATTAGACAAGTCGGCTGAATTCAGCTTGGCATCGGAGAGGTGCGCAAAAGACAAATCCGTACCGTCCAGTGCAGCGAACGTTAAATCGATCCCGGCTTTTACTGCGGCTTCCAGCAATGCTATAAGCGATTATGCTTCTCCCGTAAACACATCGTCCTTGGTAGCAATACCTTTGATCCGGATTATCTGAGGCATAGCCAAACCTCCCTGTCTGTGTTGAAAGACCCTGCTGCTGCACGGGCCACAGTTCTTGCACTCACACCGCGATAGCGAAGCAAGAAGCCCGCCAGGGGCAGGTGACCGCCCCTGGCCTTTTGCAACTAAATCTTGCACGCTTCACACGAACAAGTATCCGCCCTCAATTTAGGCGTTGTGCCCGGTTTTGCTGCGTCCGGTACAGGAGTTGTCATTGTAAAAGGGCTCAGTCTCTCAATCCGGGCCTGTTGTTTCTCCAGGTTCACCTGGTCTCTCCAGGGCTGTCTCATAGCGTCCCGATTTGCGTCCCTTGTCATGGCAGCAGGAACTGAAATCATGAGCGCCATCAGGGCCAACACGATCAGCACGAGCTTTTTCATCGTCTTTCTCCGGGGGCAGTCCCCTGGCACGAAGGCATCTGTTCGGTGCGGTTACTTGGTTTTCCCAGCATCTGAAGCCGGCGTTTTGGCCTTGTCGGTCACCGGCGCCTGGTCCTGGTCGGCTTTCGCCTTTTTGTCGGCCGCCTTTTCTGCGCCCTGCTGGGCATTCCATATTTGTCTGATGGAGTCCCAGTTCACATCTATGGCCATTGCCATTGGAGCCGAGACCACAAAAGCCATCAGCGTCAGCATGAGAATTAGCTTTTTCATCTTACTTCTCCTCTTGTGCATGGTTGGCATGCCGTTGAACTCTTCCTGCCTGGAGCAGCTCCGCACCCGGAAAGTGGTGGGAGTTTGCCCTGCAGGACCGGTTATCTGGTTTTCCGAGTTTCTGGACCGGGTATTTGGGCTTTGATGGTCAGGGCCATCTGCCCCTGGTCAGCTTTCGCCTTTTTGTCAGCCGCCTTTTGATAGGCTTGCTGGGTATTCCACGTTTGTCTGATGGAGTCCCAGTTCACATCTATGGCCATAGCCATTGAAGCCGAGAGCGCCAAAGCCATCAGCGTCAGCATAAGAATTAGCTTTTTCATCGTCTTTCTCCTCTTGTCTGATAGATTTTTCAGCCCGGCACCATGCTCACGGCTTTGGTGCGGCTTTTCGCATCGCTTGATCGACGGGATGTGAATTGCTTTGCGGCCGTTACTCACACCCCGAGTCTCAGCAGAGAACAAACCCATAAAGCACACCGGCCTATGGCTTGAAACTCAGGGGTGAGCTAGGCTTTTGGATATTTTTCGAGGATGGTCAAATAAGGAGGAAGACAGTCTGAAGGGAGTTAAGGATAGGTTTGAAATCCGAAACAAGTGGCGGATACCGACCTCCGACACTGCGACTACTTGAATTTAGCGGTGAACCGATCAAGCACGGCGAGTAAGATGCTCCATGCATCCATACGGACGAAGCCACAACCCCCATAGGGAGAACGGAAGAGTTTGCCGCGCCTATCGGAAGAATTGAGCAGTTGCAGCACGGATCGCCGTCCGCTGTACGATCTGATTCCGAAGAGCAATCGTGGGCTGCGGGAACAGCAGCATTCTCGTGGAAATGAGCGCATTCCTCCGCGTCGTCTGTGCTCCGCTCGCCGTCCAGGTAACAGCATCGCCCCGCCATGGCCGTACCCGAGCCGACAATAAGTAGATAGACCACCAGAGTGATCCATATCGTCGGTCTGAGTTTTCGGAGTTTTGTCATGAGCAGGGCTCTCCGCGGAACCGTTGCATAATAGCCTTTGATTTCAGGCTAAAGCTTCCTACTAAACTTGTCAAGAACATGCTTGATTAATGTTTTCAAATAACCCAAACTCGACACGGCGGACCTTGATCCACAAACTTTACGGCAAGTAACACCTTTCAGTTGGGAGATCTCGCTTTGGCATGTGTCACGGGGGCCTGTCACGAATTTTGCACCTTGCTCAAGCGAAGTGATAAAATAAGTATAGAGATGGGGGGTAGATCTTTTCTGTCGACGGTACTTAAAGAAAGGGGCATGTCATGGCCATTAAAGTGCTTATTACCAGAAGTTTCAGGCCGGACAACCTGAAACAAGCGTCCAGGCTTCTCATGGAACTCAGATCGTTAGCCACAGTTCAGAAGGGTTACGTATCGGGACAAACGCTTGTGAGCGCCAAAGACCCCAATAAGCTGACCGTCCTGAGCACTTGGATCAGCCAAAAACGCTGGGAAGAATGGCAGCAGTCTTCACAGAGAAAAGAGTTCTCTAAGAAGATTGAACCGTTGCTTGAAACCCCCGAGGAGACGGAAGTGTTTCTGGTTGGTGAAAAGTCACCTGAATGGGTAGACATGGCCTGATGGATCGTGGCTGTCTACATTCAGTTGGGTGTTCTCGCTGGGGCCTCTCGCACAACCGCACTCATTGGCCCCATCGTGCCACACAGAGGCTGCGCCCACCGCTCCGGTATGTCACCCAGCATCCTAAGTTGACATATCATCCGAAATATAGATGACCTTGCTCCCTTGCGGCTCAAACATGAACGGGAGTTCCTGAAGGTCCCGGAGAGCCCCCCGGACGCGATCCTGGTTCTGTGGTTCGACGTAGAACAAGAGGAATCCTCCGCCTCCCGCTCCCAAAAGCTTTCCGCCTATGGCTCCCACCTCACGCGCAGCTTCGTAATAGTGATTGATAGCGTCATTGCTGATGGTGTCTACCAGTGTTCGCTTGAGAAGCCACCCCTCGTGGAGGATTTCTCCAAACCTGTTGAGAGAACGCCCGTCCTTGAGAACCTCCAGGGCTTGACCGCAAAGGTCCTTCATCCGGGCAAGGACGTCCATTTTTTGTTCTGTTGCGGCTCGTTGCACCTCGAGTATGTCTCCTGCGCGTCGGGCCGTCCCCGTGTAAAACATGAGAAGATTGGCCTGAAGGGCCATTTTGGTGGCGTGAGAGCAGATGACCGGATCTACGAAAACTGTCTCGTCCGGATTAAAACGGATGTGACAAATCCCTCCGTACGCGGCAATGTACTGGTCCTGTTTGCCTATAGGGTCACCGAGCCGTTGGATCTCTATTTCACATGCCTCCCTCGCGAGTTGTGCCGCGGAGACGTACTGACCTGTGAACGTGTGCAAAGCGTGAAGAAGCCCTACGGCATAGGAGCTCGAAGAGCCGAGGCCGGTGCCCGCGGGTATGTCGGCCATGGATGTAATTTCGACGCTGTCCACCACTCCCGTCATTTTCATGGCTTCCCGAATGATAGGATGAGAGATCTCTTCCACCGAATCCACGAGTTCTGACTGGGAATACTTCAGCAAAATGCGGTGACGGAAGTAGCGGCTCAGCCGGTTAACGGTAATATACAAGTATTTGTTGAGACTCGCGCTGACCACAGCGCCCTGTTGACGCGTATAATATGCGGGAAGGTCCGTCCCCCCTCCGCAAAAGCTCACACGAAGCGGCGTACGCGTGATGATCATAGGTCACCTCCGTCGGCAAGGGCACCGGTCACAACATATCACGTGTGGTGGATGGATCATCACCTTAGATCGGCGAGTTAATCTGCGAAGAATCAATGCCTATTTTGTATGCCCCGTCCCGAAAGACCGCCCACCGGAAAAGTATCTTCCGGGACGGGGAACCCTCAACCCTCCATGCACAAACACAAACAATAAAAATATTCCGGAGCGCGGTGAGTGACGAGGATATTCGAGGAGGTACGATGGAGTCAAGACTTTTTACCGGCCTTATGGGTAAATCCCTGTGTGAGACCGATTTTGGGTTAGGAAGCTGTAGCCTGACGCAACAGCGTCCTAAGATAAATTCGCGTCCATTCGTTCAATCACAGCAGCCGCAAAGCCGGAACAGGTGACTTCTCGGGAGCCGGGCATGAGCCGAGCCAAGTCATAGGTGACGGTACCTCCCTGAATCGCCCCGGAGATGCCCGCTACAATCAGCGCCGCAGCCTTCTCCCAGCCCATGTGTTCAAGCATCATAGCGCCTGACAAAAGCAAAGAGCCAGGGTTCACCTTGTTCAGCCCCGCGTACTTCGGCGCGCTACCGTGTGTGGCTTCAAAGATCGCGCAGCGGTCTCCTATATTCGCGCCGGGGGCCATCCCAAGGCCTCCAACCTGAGCAGCCAGCGCATCGGACAGGTAATCACCGTTGAGATTGGGCAGGGCCAGCACTTCATACTCTCTTGGCCGTAGCAGCACCTGCTGAAACATGGCATCGGCTATCCTGTCGTTGAGTAGGACCTTGCCTTGAGGAATTGACTCATTATGGTCTTTCGCGAGATCCTGCTCCAAGACGACTTTGTCAGAGAATTCCTCCCGGGCCAATTCATAACCCCAATCACGAAAAGCCCCTTCGGTAAACTTCATTATGTTGCCCTTGTGAACCAGTGTTACCCGTTGTTTTCCTTTATCGAGCGCGAACTGAAGTGCACGTCGCACCAGCCGTTTTGTGGCCTTTGGACTCATGGGCTTGAGTCCTATGCCCGATGAAGGGTCCACTTGAACACCCATGTCGGCTCTGAGGAAGCTGATGATTCTTCCGGCTTCTTCGCTTCCCGATTTCCATTCGATGCCGGCATACACGTCCTCGGTGTTTTCCCGGAAAACAACCATGTCGACATCTTCAGGGCGCCGCACCGGCGAGGGAGCCCCGGAAATGTATCGGACCGGCCGTACACACGCGTATAAATCCAACTTCTGGCGAAGAGTAACATTCAGACTTCGGAATCCTCCCCCGACTGGAGTCGTCAAAGGACCCTTAATAACAACACCGGCTCGCTGAATAGCCTCCAGGGAATGATCAGGTAGGTGTTCTCCGTAATTGCGCAGGGACTTTTCTCCGGCCGGTATCTCCCACCAATGTATTTGCCGGGCGCCTCGCCAAGCCATGCGTACCGCTGCATCGAACACGGGGCGCGAAGCAGCCCAGATGTCAGGGCCTACGCCATCGCCTTCGATGAATCCCACAATTGGATTGTCTGGCACATTCAGCTGCCCGTCTTCTGTTTGGGTGATCCATGCTCCGTTAACTGGAGGGTGCGCAAAAGAATTTTCCATAAATCTTTTCTCCATGACATCATGTTATACGCATGTGTCTCCAAAATGGCCCTTCGGCCCGCCTCATGCTCACGTAGGGGCATGGCATGCCGTGCCCCTACGCTATTCGACTCCGCGAAGTGTTCGTCTCAGTTTCAATGCGTCATGGTGTATAGTTACTCTATAGAACATGTCTTGGCGGTTGTGAAGGTCACCCAGGGAGGGTCCACGCTGTAGCGGCAGGTTTGGTATCCCAGATCCGAAAAGAGTTCCTTGAGCGTCTCACCCTGTTGCTCGTTGATTCCTGACACAATCCAAAATCTGTGGAGAGCTGACCCTCTCAAAGGAATGAGCTCTCTCAACACGTGGAAAGGTAGATTTGCCGTGACAAGATCGAAGGGTTGGTCAATGAACAATCTGGCCTCTCCCTCTTCAACGCGAATGAGATTGTCGAGCGAGTTTGCTTTCACGTTTTCCCTGGCTGTCCGGACAGCCAAGCGGTTTCTATCGACGGCCAGCACGCGTTTGACTCCCATACGGGCAGCCGCAAGCGCGAGGATCCCCGTCCCAGTTCCGAGATCGAGCATAGAAGTGATAAGCTCGGTTCGGACAATCTCCTCCATGAAACGGAGGCAACAATTTGTGGTGGGGTGGTTGCCATCCCCGAATACCACTGATGGGTCCAGTAAAAGGGCATCTGGAGGCGGCGAGGGATGGTCCGGGCCGACAAAACAGACCCCGGCTACCTTGATGCCGTGCGGCGGTAGCCCGGTTTGCCAGTCCCCGTACTGCATTTCGTGGCGCGACCCCACAGCCAATCCGCGGGCGCAGACGCGGTCGTTAACGTATTCGTCTTCCGGCTTGGTGAAAAAAAGGTAAGAGAATCCTTCCTCGTTCCATAGTCCGATGAACGAAGGGGGAGGATCGGAAAGGTGGTCTCCAGGATCCCCCCGAATTTCATAAATGTAGAGCAGCGTGTTGGGGGGAATCATGTTTCAGAGTTCTCGCAGTGGAAAGGCAACGAGGAAGCTCGATCAATCCTCTGATTTCATTTCCCCAACATCATGAACAATGGCCAGATAAATGTCCACAGCTTCGAGCAAGGCGCTTTTTGCTTCGGCCAGATCCGCAACCTCACTTGCGGTGAGGTAATCTCGCTTGAGCAGGCTGTCTATCCTTTGATTGATCTGAATGATTTGCTCCGGAGAGGCCAGTTCGCCAATGTCAAGCTCGGCCTCTTCCATCACTTCGGCCGGCGCTTCTGCTTCAGAAGGAGTAAGTTGGTCTATCCAACCATCCGCCTGCTTCCATTTACTGATTGTTGCGGGACTAACTCCTACCTTATTGGCAAGTTCTTTGTTGGTTATGTTTCCCCCAACTTCCATATACAGCTTCACAGCCTTGTCGCGAGCGGCCTTTTTCCTCACCACACCGGCGGCTTCTTTAGGAGCGGCGTGCTCTCCTGCCTTCAATTTTGATTCCCAATCGTCGTCACGTTTCCATCGGCCAACAGTCAGGGGGTTTACTTTTACCAGCTTTGCTATCTCTCTGTTGGTGATTTTGCCCCCGGCCCTAAGAAACATTTTCTCAGCCTGAATTCGCGCTTCCTTTTTCATTCGTCGCTCCTCTCCCTTTCTCGAAAGGTACCGCCTCCTCGTGTTCAACAAAAATCCAAGTTCCTTTACTCAAACTTTTGCTAACTATCGTACTAAATATAAATAACATGATCCAATAGTCAATGCAAAACATTTCCCTAAATTAAGGCTCGACACGCGCACTCCTATCTATCCCCTTCTTAACGCGAATCAGGGCAAGTCTTGAATTCGTAGCGAGCTTTGATAGGTGCTAAGGAAAGATCCGCTTGCGGGTCAAGTTACCGGCATGTACTGCTGGATTAAGGGTGAAGGCACGCACTCTGAACGCGGCAAGACTAATGTTAGCCTATTGTAGCCGTCGCCAAAAATAGTGGCCATTTGACCAGCCGAAATAAAGAATCCAGAAGGCCTACCGTGACGGGGGTTTTCTCCATCATTCCTGCAAAGGCAGGAATCCCGTCCGTGGACCCTGGATCAAGTCCGGTGTGACGGCGTCAGCATCGCAAAATCGGACAAAAATTTGACAATTGATATAACCGGCCGGATGCCTGACCTGGTGCCTGAGGACGGACTCGAACCGTCACGGGGACAAGCCCCAAGGGATTTTAAGTCCCTTGTGTCTACCAAATTCCACCACTCAGGCACGAGAAACACTGGAATAACAGCTTTTCGAATAATATAGCAAGGGCTCGGGAGAGTTTCAACCTATTACGAGTGTCACTGCGACCCTGAACAGTTGTTCGGCCATCGTCGGCCGCCGGCAACAACGTAGACCACCGGCCTATCCAAAGGATTGGAGACAAGGAAAGATTCGTCTTCCTTGACATGGACTGCATGACCCACCGCCAGAGTGATCGGCCCGCGCGTGGTGTGCATCAGAATGGGTCCATCTACTGCGCACAGAATCTCGTCATGAGACTCGCCCGGCTTTATGAGTCGCCGTCCCTCGCCCCCCTCAAGATAGCCATAGATTAAGTAACATGTTTGAATGTGTAAATCTTTGGCACCAAGGACGTATTCTCCCCCCTCTGCGGACGCGAGTGTCATCAAGTCGAACAACTTCACTCAGGCGGCTCCTTGAACGGGTTCCAGGAGAAGAGCGGATCATCCTGCATGGGACGGCTGCCGCCTTGAGAATGGCCACGGCCCCCTCCTCGCAGTTCAAATCCATCTCCTAAATTGATTCCTATGGTGATTTTGCCGGTATATACCAAAACAAGATAAGGATATTTCGGGCAAGAGTCACCTACCACTGTTCGGAGCTGCCGTGTGTACATGGCGTCAAGGTCGAGGTCTTGGAAGAGGTCCTCCGAACTTGTCCAGCACAGATCAACTATGGATGCCATGAGCAAACTTCCCCTAAGCCGGAGACATGGTTCTGTTCAAAAGGATCACGACAGAAATTTCAGGGCACCGGCTCGATATATGCCGCTTGAAAAGCGTCACAATCAAGATCCTGATTTCATTGCTTCTAGATCGCTATCACCGATCTGTCAAGCAATTTGTGCGTGCTGTGATAATGCTTGAGTTACGCGCGGGAGTTTGAAATCCAGTCGAAGGAGTCATTGGGGCTTTCTCGAGTCGGCCCAGTCGGGACCGAACAATTGCTTCATCCGTCATTCCCGCGAACGCGGGAATCCAGCTTAAGGTTCGATTTGAACATGACATCCGGAGACAGGGGAGCGTTACGCTGACTTGCCAAGACGCGTGCATAGAACTTCCTACCGACCGCAGTCCCTTCTGGATTCCCCTGTGCGCGGGAACGGCGGACCAACTAACGGTTCATTCGGGGTGCTTGCCATCACGACCTACCGATCGCTGAAGCACCCTGGAGTCTCCGGACGGGGTAAGCTCCTGTTTCCA